>JAVEWA010000188.1:0-11097 GCA_034004785.1 Polyangia bacterium | reverse complement strand
AGTTGTTTGTGAACCCAGCGCACGGCCAAGAGTTGTTTGTGAACCCAGCGCACGGCCAAGAGTTGTTTGTGAACCCAGCGCACGGCCAAGAGTTGTTTGTGAACCCAGCGCACGGCCAAGAGTTGTTCATGAGCTCCGACTGCGGCTAGCAATGATGAACCCCGCCGCGAGCCCCCGAAAGGGAGGCAGGATCGACCCTCCACCCCCGGTGGCAGGGGAGGATCTGTCCCAGAGGGACGAGCGGTTCCAGATCCGCATCAGGGGCATCTGCAAGTCCTTCGGGCCCCATCAGGTGCTCCGGGGCGTGGATCTCGACATCGAGCGACACAAGATCAACATCATCATCGGCGGCTCGGGGCAGGGGAAGTCGGTGTTCCTCAAGCACGTCATGGGTATCCTGAAGCCGGACTCGGGCGCGATCTACGTGGACGGCCAGGACATAGTCTCCCTGCCCGAGGTGGCGATGAACAGGGTGCGCCGCAAGTTCGGCATGCTGTTCCAGTACGCGGCCCTTTTCGACTCCATGACAGTGGAGGAGAACGTCGCCTTCCCCCTGAAGGAGCACAGCAAGAAGAGCAAGGCCGAGATCCAGGCGATCGTGCGGGACAAGCTCCACTCCCTCGGGCTCTACAACGTCGAGAAGAGGCTGCCCTCGGAGCTCTCGGGCGGGATGCGAAAGCGGGTCGGCCTGGCCCGGGCCATCGTCCTCGAGCCCGAGATCCTGATCTACGACGAGCCCACCACGGGCCTCGACCCCATCGCCACCCAGAACGTGGACGACATGATCGCGGACATCGCCAAGCGCCTCGGCGTGACCAGCGTGGTCATCAGCCACGACATGGCCTCGACCTTCCGCATCGCGGATCGCATCGCCATGCTTTCGGGCGGGCGCATCGTGGAGGTGGGCACACCCGAGGAGATCAAGCGCTCGAGCAACGAGGACCTGCGACGCTTCGTGGAGACGTCGGGCACGGTGCTCTTCGACCGCTCGCCTTCGGCGAAGGCGGCGGCGGCTGCGGCTGCGGCGGGGGGGGCAGGGGGCGGAGCATGAAGAACCTCGGAAACGCGGTGAAGGTGGGCATCTTCTTCGCCATCGTGGTGGTGGCGAGCTACTGGATGTTCAAGCGCGTCCACGAGGGGTTCCAGGGCCCGGAGGGCCACCAGTACTACGCCCTCTTCAAGGACGGATCCGGGCTCGTTTCGAAGAGCCAGGTGGTCATCGCGGGCCTCTCGGTGGGAAAGATCGAGAACCGCTCCATCCAGGACAACATGGCCAGGATCGACGTCTACGTGGAGAGCAAGTACCGGATCTACTCCAACGCCGTCATCTACAAGAAGAGCGTCTCCCTGATGGGGCAGTTCTACCTGGAGATAGACCCGGGCTCGCCCTACTCGCCAAACCCCAAGGACCCCACCGGCCCCCCCATCAAGAACCGCGTGCTCAAGAGCGGGGAGCGCATCCTCAACGTGGTGGAGGCCACCGGAGTGAACGACCTCCTGCCCCAGCTCCAGAGCCTGATAGGCACCGTGAACGACCTGATGGCCAAGGACGTCCGGCAGGTGATCCTCGGCCTGCGAAAGGACATCGCCGACCTCCTCGATGCCGTCAAAGCCCTCACCAAGGGACCCATCGCCGACACGGTGAGCAGCGCCAACCGCGTGATCCAGGACGTCGGCAAGCAGGTGGACCGGCTCGTTGCGCAGCTGAACCTCATCGCCTCCGACGTGCGGCCCATGACCAAGGAGGCAGGCAAGGACGTGGTGGCCATCCTGAAGGACGTCAAGACAATGACTGGCCGGATCCGGGAGGCCGTGGACCCCAAGGATCAGCAGAAGGACGGGCTCGTGGACCGCATCGAGCGCATCGCGAGCCGCCTGGAGGCCAGCGTGGACCGGGTGCTCGGCAAGGTGGACAAGGCGGCGGACGACGTGCCGGGCATCACCAAGGACGTCAAGAAGATCACCGGGGACGTGGCCGAGGGACGCGGCGTGCTCGGCTCCTTCATCACCGACCAGGCCCTGGCCTCCTCGGTGAAGGAGACCATCTACGGCGCCGGGGACTTCGTGAAGTCCATTACCGGCCTCCAGACCATCGTGGGCCTCCGCTCCGAGTACAACGTCCTCGCGAACTCCCTGAAGACCTATGTGGCGATCCGGCTCCAGCCCTCCGCGGACAAGTACTACCTCATCGAGCTGATAGACGACCCCCGCGGGAACCGCAGCGTCACCCAGACCGTGACCCGCACCGACGACCCCTCCGAGCCCCCGGTGAAGCGCACCGAGACCGTGGAGGTCACCGACAAGTTCCGCGTGAGCTTCATGTTCGCCAAGCGGGTGGACTTCGCCACCTTCCGGTTCGGCATCAAGGAGTCCACCGGGGGCGTGGGGCTCGACCTGGCGTTCTTCAGGGACAGGTTCGTGTTCACGACGGATCTTTTCAACTTCCAGGCCAACGTCTTCCCGCGCCTGAAGCTCTCCGCGGCCTGGATGTTCTACCGGCGGCTCTACCTGGTGGCCGGCGCCGACGACGTGCTGAACACCAGGGCTCGCACCGGCGCGGGCGGCGGCCGGGACTACTTCATCGGCGCCATGGTCCAGTTCAACGACAAGGACTTGAAGGCGCTGCTCATGTTCGCGGGCTCCATGGTCGGGGGCGCCATGAGCAACTGAGGTTGAGGGTTACATGCGTCTGAACCTGTGCGTTGCGCTCTTCGTCCTCGGCGCCCAAGCGGGCTGCGCCGACGAGTCGCCTCCTCCCACCACGCCGCGGCGGATCGCGGCCCCCGCGTCGAGCGATGGCTACGCTCCCCCCGGCGCTCCTCCGGGCGCGCGAAGCGGCGACCAGGGCGGCGCCGAGTCAGGGGCGGGGGTGCCCTCGGGCCTGGACATGCGGGTGGGGGGTGGCGGGAGCGGCGCTGGCGCCCGGCCGGCAACAGGGGCAGGAGGCGGTCTGGAAGAGGGCGGCGGAGGGCAGGGGGCAGCGGACCCGCGCAAGCTGCCCCCGCCTTGGATCGGCGGCGCCGGGGCCAAGGTGGTCATCGAGGAGTTCTCCAACTTCGAGTGCCCCTTCTGCCGGGTGGGCGCGAAGACCATGAAGCGGGTGCTCGATCACTACGGCGCGAAGGTGAAGGTGATCTACAGGCACCTCCCCCTGGCGTACCAGGCCCAGGCCAAGCTGGCCGCGCAGGCGGCGGTCTGCGCCCAGGCGCAGGGCAAGTTCTGGCCCATGAAGGCCCTGCTCTTCGAGCACTACGACGCCCTTTCCCGCGCGGATCTCCTGGGCTACGCCCGTCGCCTCGGGCTGGACGTGCCGCGGTTCACCCGAGACCTGGACGGCGGCGCCTGCCTGCCCAGGGTGGAGGAGGACCTCGCCGAGGCCCGCAAGCGGGTGATCGAGGGGACGCCCGCCTACTTCATAAACGGCACGAAGCACGAGGGGGCCCTCCCCTTCGACACCTTCCGCAAGCTGATTGACGCGGCCCTGGCGGAGTGATGAGCGCTTCGTGCTCGAGGAGCCGCGGGCGTCTTCGCCTCCTAGAATTTGCCCTTGCTCTGGTTTCCTTGGCTGCCTCCATGGGTCTGGCCTGTCAGAAGGCGGCCAACTCTCCGCCTCCGAAGGGAGACCCAGGTCCGGCCCGAGCTGGCGCTCGAGCGTCCGCGCCCGCTGATGGCGCGGCCGGGGGGCCCACGGCAAGCCCTGGCGCGCCTCGCGGCGAGGCGGCAGTCGGGCCCGCCGCGGCCCCCGAGACGCCCAGGGGCGTCGCACCCTCGGCCAGGTCTCCCCAGGACCCCCAGGGCGAGTTCGACGTCCACCAAAGCATGGATCTGGCGCCCCGCTTTCCCGTGGTGCCCGGGAGGACCTGGCAGGAGGTGTCCTACCTGGGCGCCGCCGGGGACCGGATCCCGGCCCTCTTCAGGCCCGCCCGCCGGCCCGGTCGGAGGCCCGCCGTGATCCTCGGCCACGGCCATGGAGGCGACGCCGGCGACATGGCCGGCTTCTTCGGGCCCAGCCTGGGCCGGGGGGTCCATGTCCTCGCCGTGAACCATCCCTTCCACGGGCGCGGCCGGCGGAAGCGGGGGGAGGACATATGCCCGCCCGACGCCGAGCGCCTGGTGGAGCGCTGGATCCTGGCGGTGAGGGATCTTCGCCACGCCCTGCGGGTGCTAGCGGCCCGGCCCGACGTGGATCAAGCGCGCATCGGCTACCTCGGCTTCAGCCTGGGGGGATGCCTCGGGGCGCTCTTCGCAGCCCACGAGCCGAGGCTCCGGGCGGCGGCCCTGGTGGCCCCGGCGGCGGACTGGAAGCTCCTCGCCGCCTCGGACAGCGCCTGGCACCTGGGTTTCGGCGGCCAGCCCCTTGGCGCCTGGCTGGGCGTCCCGCGCCTTGCCTCCCGCCTCGCGGTGATCGATCCCGCCCGCAGCATCGCCCGCTTCGCGCCCCGGCCCCTCCTCGTGGTGGTGGGCGAGAACGACAGGGTTATCCGGGCCTCCTCGGGCAAGGCGCTGCACCTGGCGGCCGGGGCGGGCAAGGAGCTCCTCCTCCACCCCGGAGGCCACGGCCCTGGGGAGGCCCTGCGGACTCGCGTCGGGCGCTGGCTGGAGGGGAAGCTCGGCGCTCAGGCTCTCTCACCTTCCGAGGCCCCGCCAAGGCGTCAGGTCAACTGACGCTCCGGTCCGGCCGGGGATGGGGCCAAGGCCTAGTCACCGTAGGCCCTCACCGGCGAAAGGCCCAGGGGGCGATCGATCCGGTACAGGCAGCAGTAGTGGCTCGGGTACAGGCCGGGCGGGTCCGCGCAGAAGTAGCGGTAGCCCCGCCTCTCCCAGGAGAGCCGCTCGGAAGGTGGAGGTGAGTACTCCCAGTTCTGTACCCGCACGAGGCCCGGATAGCAGAGCAGGTCTGGTCTGCGGGAGAGCACGTAGGCGAGCGGCGCGCGCTTCTGGTGGCCGGGCCTGTGGCTCACCGGAGGCGCGTGGTGGGCGATCCAGGTGTCGGAGAGGCCGAAGGAGTCCAGGGCCCTGAGCCCCGAGTGGTACACGATGGCCCCGGCCCCTCCCACCGCCATGAGCGAGCCCCGCCGCACCCGCTCCCTGAGCCAGCGGCCCACGAGGACGCGGTCCCTCGCGAACTTCCGCATGAAGGCCACCGACTCCATGCCGTCGTACTCGCCGCTGTAGCCCGTGGGGGTGACTCGGAGGGTGGTCAGGGTCTTCCTGTCCAGCTCGGTGGACCACATCACGAACAGCCCCACGAGGATCGCCGCCGCCGGCATGAAGGCAAAGACGGCGAGGCGGTCCGAGCGCCGCCCGAGGACGAGCAGGGGGAGCTCGGTCAGGGCGCGGGCCCCTAGGGCCATGAGCAGGGCGAGGATCGGGACGATCGGGACGAAGAAGCGGTGCATGGCCATGAAGTCCCCGCCGAAGCGCACCACGTGCCAGGCGTGGATCGCGAGGATCGGGAAGAGTAGCGTCAGGAGGTAGGCGACTCGCCGCCCGCCCCCGCGTCCAAAGAGCCAGGCGGCGCCCGCGGCGAGGGCGCCAAGGGGCGCGAGGTGGAGCAGGCGATAGTCGCGGACAAAGCTCTGGAGGTAGGCCCAGCCCGCCTCGAGGGTCTTCCCCGGGTCGGTGGTGGCGACCTTGACGTAGTAGGTGTTCGGGTAGAGGTGGCCATAGGCCTCGTAGCGCCAGGCGAAGTAGGCGCCGTACAGGACGACGAAGCCGAGGATCCAGAGGCCGTCCCTGAGCAGGGTCTCGCTCAGGCGGCGCCTGGGGCCGCGGCCAAAGGCCTGGAGCGCGAGGTCTGCCAAGGACCAGAGGAGCCTGTGGGCCGCGACCACGGCGAAGAGCAGGGCGCCCTCGGGCCTGGTCATGGCTGCGAGCGCGAAGATGAGGCCAGAGGGACGGAGCTGCCCCGGCACGCCCGAGGCGTCCGCGGCCTCCTCCCGCAGGACCTGCGTGAGCCCCCAGGTCAGGAGGAACGTGAAGAGCGCGGTCTCGAGCCCGCCCGAGGACCAGCAGGCGAAGGCGCCCCAGCAGGCGGCGATGGCAGGGGCGAGGGCGTCCCAGCCGGAGGGGAGGCGCGCTCCTCCCCAGAGCTCCTCGAGGGGGCCAAAGCGCTGCTCGAGGCGGCCCGGGCGCAGGCCCCCAGCGCCCGAAAGGACGCGCTGCATCCAGAAGAGCGCCCACAGGGAGAGCAGCCCGAAGATGGCCCCGAGCACCGGGGCGGCCGCCTCCGGCCCCGCTCCGAGCCGGATGCCCGCGGCCAGGATGACGGTCCACAGGAAGTTGGTGTAGCCCTCCACCGGGGGCTCTCCGAGGTTCCAGGTGAGCTCGCCCGCCCGGGCCATGTTTTCGGCGTAGCGGAAGGAGATGTAGGCGTCGTCGCAGAGGAAGTCGAAGCGGTCCCAGTGCCAGAGGAAGCCGAGGGAGACGGCGATCATCGCGGCTAGCACCAGGACTCGCTGCATGGCGGCGAGTGTAGAGGTCCCTTGGGCCGCCAGCAAGAGCGAAGCCGTCCTCGATCCAACTCGTCGAGGCCCGAGGGTCACAACTGTGATTGTCGGGGGCGTACCGTTTTGATATACCCAAGGGGAGGACGGGGCGCGGATCTCGGCGCTTCGCCCGAAAACCAGGAGGTAGGATCAGCTTGAGGCAAAAATCAGAAGGCCTGCCAGCGGTGGTCAGTGCCGCGGTGGACCGAGTCCTTGAGAGGCAGGCGCTCTCTCCCGTTCTGCTCGACGTCAGGGGGCTCTGCGGCTACACCGATTTCCTTCTCATCCTCGGGGGGCGTTCACCCCGGCAGGTGCGGGCCGTCGCCGAGGGGGTCCTTCGCGGCCTCCGGGAGGACGGCTACAGGCCCTTCGGACAGGAGGGCCTGGACGAGTCGAGGTGGGTGCTGCTCGACTACAGCGACGTGGTCATCCACATCCTGCTCGAGGATCTCAGGGACTTCTACGAGCTCGAGAGCCTCTGGGCAGAGGCGCCGCGGAGGGATCTCCTGCATGGCGCCCCGGCGGCTGGGGCCTCCTCAGCCCTGCACTAGGTCCGCGCCGCCCGGCGGTCTCATCGAATGCAGCTCACCGTCCTCTCCATCGGCAGGGTCCCGGATCCCGCCACGAGGCAGCTCTGCGAGGAGTATCAGAAACGCCTCGGGCGGCACCTGAAGGTCCAGCTCGTCGAGGTGCGCTCCGCCGAGGAGGCCATGCGGCGCGTGGAGCCTTTGCACCACGTGATCGCGCTCACCTCGGGTGGCGTCATGCGCAGCTCGGAGGACTTTGCCCGCTGGCTCGATCAGAAGATGACCTATGGCCGCTCGCCGCTGCTCTTCGTCATCGGCGGGGCCGAGGGGCTCCCGGCGACCCTCGGGGAGCGAGCCGACGAGGCCATCTCTCTCGGCCCCATGACCCTCCCTCACCGCCTCGCGCGGGTCCTGCTCCTCGAGCAGCTCTACCGAGCCTTGACGATCCTGCGGGGCGAGCCCTACCACAAGTAGGCCACAAAAAGTGAGCGCCTGCTCCTCACTGGGAGGAGACAGGCGCTCGACAAGGTTGGCCGCCACGATGGCCGTTGGACAGGCAATTAAACCCCCCTTCACTAGGTGGGCTCCACATAACCGCGATCGGCTTCCCGGCTGGCGGGTCTGCTCTCTGCGGACAGCGGCGGATCCCGGGGTTCAATTGTTCGTAGGGATTAAATTGTTCTGTCCTGACGCACCTCGCAGACAGCCTCCTCGGATCATGATGGGCAAGGCCCCATCCGTCAAGCGCCCTCACAGCGCCCTCAAGTGGTTCGAGCTCTTGCGTGTATTTGGTCCCCTGCATTATTCGTCCGACCGAGGGGATCGCGTCTCGCCCTTGGCGCCACGGCAGGGTTCCTTGCGTCCGGCGGCCCTGGACCTTTCGAGCCCAACTGCGTCGGCCAGGAGGCACCTGCGTAGGGTGCTACGCACTTCGAGGGGGACCGTTACCTTCGGCTCAGGCCGGGCCGGAAGGCATTCCTCGGTGAAATCAGAGTGTTCACCTTTGGGTGCTCCGGGCCTGCCTGATGGCACGCCATTTGTATCTTTTACGGGCAGTTCGGCTCTCCGCTCGTACCGACCTGCGGAGTGAAAGCGAGGACTACCATGCTCGACTCCGAGATCTCGAAGAGCCCCACCAAGTACCTCAGAAGCCCTTGGCTCAAGACCCGGACCCAGTACCTGCGGAACGGGAAGTTCCGCCTGCGCACCTATGACCAGCCTGGAAGGTGGATGACCGACCAAGAGATCGCGCGCCTCACCGACACCCTGCGGGAGATCGCCGGGCGCTCAATGGACGCCGTGCCCACCTACGGCGTCTTCACGGGCAGCCGCAAGGCCTTCTCCAACAGGGTAGTCGGCGTGGCCAGCGTGTCGAGGACCGACGAGCCGGTGGCCCTCACCGCCATGGTCTATCTCCCGATAATGATCGACGGGCGAGTGGAGCCGGTCCTGCACCTCGGCCTGACCATGATCAAGAAGCGCTTCCGCGGGCAGCGCCTCCAGGGGCCGCTCTTCGAGAAGCTCATGTACATGACGTTCTACAACCAGCTCAAGGGGCACTTCTACCTCACGAACATCGCCGCATCTCCCGCCGGCATCGGGTCGGTGGCCGACTACTTCCAGGACGCCTACCCCCACTACCGGGGCAAGACCGAGCCGAGGGCCTACCACCTGGAGATCGCCCAGAAGGTCCTCGCGAGCTACCGCCACGAGTTCGGCTGCTCTGGTAGCGCCCGGTTCGATCCAGAGACCTTCGTGGTGAAGGGCTCCAACGATCCGGACAAGGGAGGCGCCTGGCAGTTCATCAGGGAAGACCCGGTGAGCATGTACAAGGAGGAGGAGTGCAACCGGTTCTGCACCGAGCGCCTCCGGTTCAACCAGGGGGACGAGCTCTTCCAGGTGGCCAACGTGGACATCCTCTCCGGCACCCTGGGAGTCCTCCGGCGCCTCAGGGAGAGGAAGACCGCAGCCCGGCGCGCCGATGAGGCCCGCCTTCCCGCCATGGGGGGCAAGTAGCCTCTCCTCCGAACGCCCCTCGACTCATCGAAAACCATCCTGCCGATTTCACCTAGCTTGCGGATTATCGTCGCCGGCCGTCCCATTGGGCGCAATCCCGGAAAGAGCCCAAACTGGCCGGGGGGGCGTCGTTGACGCCCAGAGGGCCTTCGGGGCATAGTGTGTCCTCATCCGCCGGGGCCCAAGGGGCTGCCGGTGCGCGCAAGCAGGGCTCGGCCGCGTGAGAAAGGGACCCCCTCAATGGACACCCTGATCATCTTCGTCTCCGTGGTGCTCGTGATGCTGCTCTACAGCCGCATGGCGGGCAACCCCATGGATCACTCCTGGAGCTTCCGGCTCAGGCGCCTCGGAAACTGGCTGCCCCTCGGGCTCGTGTACTCCTTCCTCTACATGGGCCGCTACAACCTGACCGTGGCCAAGAACGCTCTCGGCGTGATGATGACCAAGGAGGACTTCGGGATCATCTTCGCGGCGGGGACTGCGACCTACGCGATCTCCTTCCTGGTGAACGGTCCCCTGACCGACCGCATCGGCGGCAAGAAGGCCATCCTCATCGGGGCCTTCGGCTCCATGGCCATGAACGGCCTGCTCGGCCTGGTCACCTGGCTGCTCCTCACGCGCCCCGAGATGGAGATCAACGTCCCAGTCTTCTTCTCGGTGGTCTACGCCGCCAACATGTACTTCCAGAGCTTTGGCGCGGTGTCCATCGTCAAGGTGAACGCCAACTGGTTCCACGTGCGGGAGCGGGGCTCTTTTGGCGGGCTCTTCGGGGTGCTCATCTCCCTTGGCATCTACTTCGCCTTCGACTGGGGCCTGGCCATCGTGGGGGCCACGAGCCACCACGGGCCCGCGGCCGCCGACTTCTGGGTTCGGCTCTACGGAGACCTGGTGAGCTCCGAGGGAGGCGGGGTCTTCGCTGCGACCTATGCCTCCCTGGTGGGTGCCAGCCTGGACGTCCAGGCGGTGGACATGGGGCCCTTCCAGTCGGTCCTCAGGTGGATTCTCCTTGGCGGGAACCCCGCCCAGGACCAGACCTGGTGGGTGTTCTTCATCCCCTCCATCATCTTGTTCACCTTTGGCCTCATCGCCCTGTGGCTGGTGAAGGACAAGCCCAGCCAGGCGGGGCTCGCCGACTTCGATCCCGGGGACGCCTCCTCAGGGGAGACCGACGAGAAGTTCCACTTGGGACAGATCCTGAAGAAGATCTTCACGAACCCCATCATCATCACCATCGCCTGCATCGAGTTCTGCTCGGGCGTGCTCAGGAACGGCGTGATGCACTGGTATCCCATCTACGCCAAGGAGATCGGCCTGGGGACCGACTTTTTCTTTCGCGAGCACTGGGGTCTCATGCTCTGCATCGCGGGGATCTCGGGCGGAATGTTGGCGGGCTTCATCTCCGACAAGGTGTTCGGCTCGAGGCGCGGGCCAGTGGCCGCCCTGCTCTACGGAACGATGATCGTCACCACCACGATCATGATCTTCGTGCTCAAGCTCGACTGGGTGCTGGGCTTCACGGTGGTGCTCATGTCCGTGGCGGTGATCGGCGTGCACGGGATGCTCTCGGGCACCGCCACCATGGACTTCGGCGGGCGCAAGGCCGCGGGCACGGCGGTGGGAATGATAGACGGGTTCGTGTACCTGGGAACGGCGCTCCAGTCCGTGTCCCTCGGCTTCATCACGAGCTGGAAGTGGCAGTTCTGGCCGGTGTTCCTGGTCCCCTTCGCGATCATCGGCCTGGTGCTGGCAATACGGATCTGGAAGGCCTTCCCCGGCGCCGCCAAGAAGGGGGCCGGCGCTCACTAGGTATTCTGGGGACTTTTGGGGGTCCTGCCTCGTTTACTTGACCACCTCCACCCGCTCCGTGCCGTTCCGACCAAAGACCTCGGGGTGGTACATCTCCTCGGCCTTGAGGGGGGGCACCACGAAGGAGCCGAGGGTCGTGGCCCGCGCGAGATAGGTGTACTCGTACACCCCTGAGGGCAGCCGGTCGGAGAAGAGCACCACCCGGTCGTCCCGCTTCTCCTGGTGCGAGAAGGCGAAGAAGGCGTAGTAGGAGTAGAAGT
>JAVEWA010000187.1:0-11177 GCA_034004785.1 Polyangia bacterium | reverse complement strand
ATGCCGAGGGCGAGACCCTGGATGACCGTGGTGGCGGCGCCCGTGCGAGAAGACTCCACAAGGCGGTTCACTGGCATCTTCTGGGTGGCGGTATAGAACTCGGTCACCGCGCCGATGCCTATTCCGGCCACCAGGCCGCCCACCACGGCGAGCACCAGGCCCCACCACTGGAACTCGAAGGAGTTGCCGGTAATGACGTCGGTGCCCTTGATGCCCTCGTGGGGGAACATGTAGTAGATCGCGCCCACCGTGCCGATGACCATGAGGCCGCCCGCGCCGAAGGTGCCGATGTTCAGGGCCGTCTGCGGGTTGCCACCCTCCTTGGTGCGCACCAGGAAGGTCCCGAGGATTGAGCAGATCACGCCGATGAACCCGATCACCATGGGCAGGTAGATGGCGTTCATTCCCGTGCCCTCGTTGAGGCGCTCCATGCCCATGTACCAGGCCGTGCCGAGGATCATGGACGAGACGATGGCTCCCACGTAGGACTCGAAGAGGTCGGCGCCCATGCCCGCCACGTCGCCCACGTTGTCGCCCACGTTGTCGGCGATGGTGGCGGGGTTCAGGGGGTGATCCTCGGGGATCCCCGCCTCGACCTTGCCCACCAGGTCCGCGCCCACGTCGGCGGCCTTGGTGTAGATGCCGCCGCCCACGCGGGCGAAGAGCGCGATGGAGGAGGCGCCCAGGGAGAAGCCCGAGAGCACGTTCAAGGTCACGTTCAAGGGCGCGCTGTTGGAGATGGTTCCGTAGCGTGTATCAAGGACGAACTCGAAGCCGTACATGGCCTTGTAGATGATGAACAAGATCCCGAGGCCGAGCAGGCCGAGACCCACCACGGTGAGGCCCATGACGGACCCGCCGGAGAAGGCCACCTGGAGCGCGCCGTTTAGACCCTGCCTGGCCGCCGAGGCCGTACGATAGTTGGCCTTGGTAGCAACCTTCATGCCGAGGTAGCCCGCCAGGGCAGAGCAGAAAGCGCCCACCACGAAGGACACCGCGATCATGAAGGTGGAGTCCTTCAGGCCGGCGTTGGAGGCGGCCAGGGCGCCAGCCACCGCGATGATGAAGATGGCCAAGACCTTGTACTCAGCCGCCAAAAAGGCCATGGCGCCATCGGCGATCCAGGAGCCGATCTTCTGCATGCGCTCGTTGCCCGGGTCCTGCTTCGATACCCAGGTAGCCTTGTAGAAGGCGTAGAGCAGGGCCAGCACCCCGGCGACGATGGGTCCGTACAAGTAGATCTGGTTCATGGAGCACTCCTTTTTCAGAGATTGTTCTAAGCGCAGGACTTCTCCTCGATGTGCCATGGCGGCCCCGCCACCACCGACCACCTAGCCGCCCGCCCGAGCGCCCCTTTGGGCCGGTTCCAGCTCGCGGCCATGGGCTCTCCGAGGATCTGTCTTTGGGACGGCATCCTAGCCCTTGCGAGAGAAGTTTCAAGCCCGAAAAGTGAGTCTCCCCTCTCTACTTGGGACTGGGGTATAGTATGGAAATGATGATGAGACCTGGCGCCCACCCACCACGCTGCGCCTCGAGCGGTCCCTGTTTCCGAGCTCTCACATCGGGCGGCATGCTCGCGCTTTCGCTCTCGTGCCTTCTCTCCCTGCCCGCCTGCGATGGGACCCCCACCTGGGTGCTGGACGGAGGCCCCCTCCCCGATGGCTCGCCCCCCCGGCCCGACGTGGGGCCCTATCCTGACGGATCGCCCTCCATCTTCGCCGAGGTTTCTCTGTCGGGCTGCGCCGAGGTGAGCCTCACCGACGAGGCGCAGCACTGCGTGGGCCGGGCGCCGCTGGAGGTCCGCTTCTCTGCCCTGGTCCCATCGGACGCGGCGAGCTTCATCTGGGACTTCGGGGACGGCAGCGCGCCCAGCTCCTCGCCCTCCCCGGTCCACCTCTTCGAGCGGAAAGGGGCCTACCAGGTCGTGCTCGTGGTGGGGGGGCCCTTCGGCGCCATCTCTCCCTCCCGCCTGCTCCAGGTCACTGTGACGGGCGCCCAAGTAGGAGCCTATTGCGATCAGGACGACCAGTGCTCGAGCGGCCACTGCCTCTGCGCCGAGCCCGAGGATGGTTGCCCAGGAGCCCTGACTGGCACATGCAGCGGGCCCTGCGAGGACTGCGCCCCTCCGAGCCTCTGCGCGGATCTGGGCGTGGAGGACGCGAGCGATCTCCCCGAGTGGCGAGGACGCCACTGCCTGCCCTCCTGCACCTCTTCCACTGATTGTCCTCGAGACGGTTTCGGCTGCCGCGAGGTGCCCACCTTCGATCCCGAGGCTCCCCGAGGCTGGTTCGGCGCCTGCCTGCCCGACCTGCTCTCCGAGGTGGGCGAGGGGTGCGCAGACTCCATTGGCCTTCTCCTCCCGGCCCGCTGCCTGAGCGGCCGCTGCATCGAAGCTGGCCGCTTTGGCCTCTGCACCGACTGGTGCGCCGAGGGGAGCTGCCCATCCCACGCCGCCTGCGCCTCCTTCTCGGGAGGCCCGCTGGCGGGCGTTGCCCTCTGCCTGTCTCGCTGCAGCCAGCTCCGCACCTGCGAGGGCGATCCGGATCTCGGCTGCGAGGCCCCGGACCCATCCGGCGACTGGGGCTTCACCTTGCTCTCTGCTGGAGAGCCCGCTGGCGCCACCTACTGCGCGCCGCGCCGCTGCACCGAAGCCATCCACTGCCCGAGCGGGACCTGCAACCTGGACGGGGGGGGCTTCTGCCAGGGCCCGTTGTGATATAGATCCCGTGGGAAGAGGCGCCACAACCGAGGCCCAGGACATCATGGACGACAAGACTCAGGCGCTGCTCAGGCAGCTTCCATCGGTGCAGGAGGTGCTCTCCAGGCCGGAGATCCAGGCCCTGGCCGAAGAGGGCATAGGAGATGAGGACCGGAGGGACGCCGCTCGCGAGGCCCTCGACACGCGGAGGAAGGCCATCCTCGAGGGCTCGACCGAGGACGCCGCGGTGCACTCGGCCGAAGTGATCAGCCGGGCCCGGCGCATGTGGGAGCCCTCCCTCGTCCCAATCGTAAACGCCACCGGCGTGGTCATACACACCAACCTCGGCCGGGCTCCGCTCCCCCTGGAGGTCTTCGAGCGCATGGCAGCCGTGGCCTGCGGCTACTCCAACCTCGAGTACGACCTCGAGGGCGGAGCGCGGGGGCACCGCCACGCCCACGCCGCCCGGCTCCTCGCCCGGACGGCCGGCGCCGAGGCCGCCCTGGTGGTGAACAACTGCGCCGCGGCCGTGCTCCTAGGGCTGACCGGGCTCGCCCAGGGCCGGGAGGTGATCGTCTCTCGCGGCGAGGAGGTGGAGATCGGCGGGGCCTTCCGGGTGCCGGACGTGATGCGCCAGTCTGGGGCTCGCCTCGTGGAGGTGGGCACCACCAACCGCACGCGCCTCGACGACTACCGCCGGGCCATAACTTCCGAGACAGCCCTGCTCCTGAAGGTGCACCGCTCCAACTTCGCCCTGATCGGCTTCACCGAGGAAGTGCCTCTGGCGGAGCTCGCGGCCCTCGGGAAGCAGCGCGGAATTCCGACGATGATGGACCTCGGCTCCGGGCTGCTCGCCCGCCCCGAGGGAGGGCACCTCAGCTCCGAGCCCACCGTGGCGGAGGCGGTCCAGAGCGGCGTGGACCTGGTCACAATCTCCGGCGACAAGCTCCTCGGCGGTCCCCAGGCGGGTATATTGGTGGGGCGCGCGGAGCTCATCTCCCGCCTCTCGGGCCACCCGCTCATGAGGGCCCTGCGCCCATGCAAGCTCACCTTCGCCGCCCTGCAGGGGGTCCTCGCAATGCACGCTTCGCACAGGGCCTGGACGGACCTGCCCACGGCGCGGATGCTCAGGGAGACCGCCGCCGAGGTGACCGTCAGGCGCGACGCGCTGCTCGGCGCCCTCGGCGAGGGAAAGCTCGGCGACCTGCGGGTGAGGCCCGTCGCAACCACCAGCCGCCCGGGAGGGGGCTCCTCGCCACTCGCGGAGCTCCCCTCCGCCGGGCTCGCCTTGTCCTGTCCGCGGCGTTCGGCCGAGGTCCTGGCCGCGGCCCTGCGCAACGGGAGCCCCGCCGTCATCGGCCGGATCGAAGACGATCTGCTCCTTCTCGATCTGCGAACGGTGCTCCATGAGCAGCTCGGCTCCCTCGCAGAGTCCCTCCGCGCCCTGGCCGCCAAGGGATGACCTCCGGAGCCAGCCTTGACCTCTGAATCCCTATCAGCACTCGTGGCCGCCCTGCTCTCGGCAGCCATTGGGCTCTCGGTGTACCTGGAGGACCGCCGCCGTCCCGCCTTCCGCGCCTTCGCCGGGCTATGCATGAGCCTCTTCGCCTACCACCTCACCAACTTCGTGGGTCTCTTGAACCAGTCCATCTCCGCGGTGCTGGTGAGCTACGTCGCGGCGCTGGTCATCCCCATCACGCTCGTGCGCTTCACCCGGGCCCTCCTCTCGGACGACCCCTCCCACTCGCCCGGGTGGGAGCTCTGGGCCATCGTGGTAGCTGTCCTGATGGCCGGGGTGCTCATCTATCTGGCTGTATTCCCCCACGCGCGGGCCCTCTTGTGGTTCAAGGGCGCGGTGTTCCTCTACGTGCTGGGCGGAATGGGGCTCTCCGGGCTCATGATGTACCGCCGCTACCGCGCCTCCACCGACGAGGTGGACCGGACGCGCCTGCGCTACACCCTCGTCGGGCTGAACGTGACGTCCCTCGCCCTGCTCGGCGCCTATCTGCCCTGGACGGCGGGCACGACCCTTCCCGCCCTGGGGATCCTCTTCACGACCCTGTATCTCTACTTCCTGTCCCAGAACCTGTTCCTGCACCGCCTGCTGGACCTGCAGGAGGTCCTGGCGCGGGTCTCCATCCTGGCCCTCATGGTGGTGATCATCTCGGCGGTGTACGCCCTCCTGCTCGCCTGGGTGGACCCACAAGAGGGCATGTTCCTCTTCAACACGATCATCGCGTCCATCATAGTGCTCATCCTCATAGACCCCCTGCGCTCCACCATCGAGGAGCGGGTCAACCAGTACCTCTTCCGTGAGAAGTACGAGCTCTCCCAGCACCTGCTCGAGCTGAACCGCGACATCCGCCACGTGCTGGACATGGAGGAGCTGGCCCCACTCGTGATGCAGCGGCTCAAGACCACTCGCCGCGTGACCTCGGCTGCGCTCTACGTGGCGGCCGAGGATGGCAGCGGCCTCCAGCTCAGGGGGTACCTGGGGCCGCACCCACCGGACCGGCTGGACGCGGTGACCAACGCCGGCTTCCTGGAGCGCCTCAAGGGGGCGGGCGCCCTGGTGCTCGACACCTTGGTCATGGAGCGAGAGGCACAGCGGCTCGGCTGGGAGACGGGCGCGAGCATCGATCCGGCGATCGGCGCGGTCATCCGGAGCATGGAGGAGCTGGGCGCGGGGGTCTGCATCCCCCTGGTGGCGGACGAGCAGCTCCTCGGCCTCCTCGCCATAGACGACGAGCGGATGCGGGAGCCCTACTCCACAGACGAGCTGGACCTGCTCAAGGGCGTGGCGGCCCAGATCGCCATCTCGCTCCAGAACTCTCGCCTCTTCCAGGCGCTTCAAGAGCGGGACCGGCTCGCCGTGCTGGGCCAGATGTCGGCGGGCCTCGCCCACGAGATCCGCAACCCGCTCGGGGCCATCAAGGGCGCGGCGCAGTACCTCCGCCCCAAGCCCGAGACCTCGGGCGACGACGGCGGAGTGAACCCCGACGCCGACCCCAAGGCGCCCGAGCTCGCCCCGGAGGTCGCGGAGTTCCTGGACATCATCATCGAGGAGGTCGATCGGCTGAACAGGGTGGTCAGCCAGTTCCTGGACTACGCCCGCCCCGACCACGGGCAGCGTGAGCCCCTCCAGGTGAACGAGGTCGTCCGGCGCTCGGTGCAGATGCTCGAGGCCGAGGCGGGAGACAAGATCACGGTGCGCACCCAGTACGACGATTCCCTCCCCCCTACTCGCGCCAACCCCGAGCAGCTCCACCAGGTGTTTCTGAACCTCGGCAAGAACGCCCTGCAGGCCATGCCCGAGGGGGGGACCCTGATGATCGCCACGCGCCAGCTCAGGCGCGGACGCCGGCCGGGCACCTGGATCGAGGTCTCCTTCCGCGACACCGGGGAGGGGATCTCGCCCGAGGCCATGAAGAACCTCTTCATCCCCTTCTACACCACCAAGGGCGCTGGCACGGGCCTCGGGCTCCCCATCAGCCAGCGCATCGCCGAGAACCACGGGGGCACGATCCGGGTGCACTCCACCCCAGGAAAGGGCTCCACCTTCACCCTGGTCCTGCCCCACACGACCTCCGAGTCCACGACCGCGGCCTGAGGTCTCTTTTTCCAGGCAAACTTCATCTTCCACCCCGGCCGAACTTCGATAGAATGGACCCCGGGGCAGGTCATGAAGATCGTTGGCGACGAGACCGGGATCGCGGTGCTGAAGGACATCCGGCAGGAGCGTCCTGAGTACCTGAAGTTCCTCATCACCGAGGCCACCACCTCCACCTTCCAGTTCGTGGAGTTCTCATCGTCGGACGGGAGGAGATACCTGCTCCAGTGGCGCTCGCGCACAGGTGAGCTCATCGTGAAGCCCCTCGGCTGACGCCGCGGTTTATGTCTCTCGGTGACCCGCCCTCTCCCACGCGAACCAGGGGGCGATCTCGAATGGAGGGCTGAATGCGAACGCACACCGAACCAGACTTCGACTACGCGCCGGACATCGAGGCCGAGAAGCGCCGGATCGCGGAGCACAGGGAGAAGCGCTGGATCCCGGCCCGCTCGGAGGAGAACCTGCTGCTCGCCACGTGGAACCTCACGGCCCTGGGCGAGCACGATCGGTCGCTCGGGCACCTCGAGCTCATGGCCGAGATCCTCCAGCCCTTCGACCTGGTGGCCGTGCAGGAGGTGGGCGAGGACCTCACCCACCTTGAGGTGCTGCTCGGCAAGCTCCAGGGGAACTGGCACTCCCTCTACTCGGCCGTGGAGGGCGACGGCGAGCGGCTGGGGTTCATCTACAACGCCGACCGCGTGACGCCCGACGGGCTCGCCGGCGATCTGAGGGTGCAGACCACGGCCAAGCGCACTCTCTCCGTCGGGGGCGTCTCCGAGGAGTTCGAGGAGCTGCACCGGGATCCGTACCTCGCTCACTTCGTGGCCGGCGAGCTCGAGCTGACCCTGTGCAACGTTCACCTCTATCGCACCTCCTCGGGGCTCAGGAACCGGGAAGCCCTGGCCCTGGCCAGGTGGGCGGCGGGCCGCGTCGAGGCGGCGCACCCCCCGTGCGGAGACGTGGTGGTGCTAGGCGACTTCAACCTCTCCAGGCTCTACCCCGGCGATGCGCTGCACACCGAGTTCCTGGAGCTCGGCATGATGGTCCCGGGGCACGGCAGCCACGTGGTGCGCACCAACTACGCCAAGGATCGTCACTACGACGCCCTGGCCTTCTTCCCCGCCAGGACGGCGGAGGGCTTCGCGGGTACCCTCGGGGTCTTCGACTTCGACAACGTGGTCTTCCCGAACCTCTACGAGGCCGACCCCGTGCGCTTCCACAAGACCATGAGGTACTGCCTCTCGGACCACCGGCCCCTCTGGATCGAGATCCCCAGGGCTCGCAGGTAACCGCGCCCTCGGCCGTTCCGGTCGGAGGACTTTTCCTTGGGGATCCTGCCAGGGGACGGGCCGCTCCCCTAGCAGCCGCTTGATTTCCTTTCGGCGGCGAGATAGCCTTTTCGCCATGAGAATCCAACTGGTATCCTTTGTCGCGGTCGTGGCCATCGGGCTAACGAGCGCAGCGCCGCATACCCTGGCCCAGGAGGACGAGGCCCTTACCAGAGCCAAGCAGTCCTTTGCCGAGGGCCGATCTCTGTACCTGCAGCAGAAGTACCTGGAGGCAGCCGCCTCCTTCCTGAAGGCCTACGAGGCCAAGCCCATCCCGGCGTTCCTCTTCAACGCGGCGGTGGCCTTCGAAAGGGGCCAGGGATATCCCGACGCGGTGAAGAACTTCAAGCTCTACCTCGAGAAGGCCCCGAAGGCCGCGGACGCCGAGGAGATAAAGAAGCGCATCGCAGCGCTGGAGAAGGCCCTTGCGGACGCACAACCTCCGCGCGATGCGCCGCCGGACAGGCAGCCGCCGGACAGGCAGCCGCCGGACAGGCAGCCGCCGGACAGGCAGCCGCCGGATAGGCAGCCGCCGGACAGGCAGCCGCCGGACAGGCAGCCGCCGGACAGGCAGCCGCCGGACAGGCAGCCGCCGGACCAGCCGCCCAGGGTCCGGGCCGTGGTCGTGCCGGTGTTGCCCAAGCTGGAGCCCAAGGGGGTGGTGGTGGTTTCCACCAAGCCCGAGGGCGCCAACCTCTACCTCAACAACAAGATGAACCTCCTCGGGCCTAGCCCCTGGCAGGGCACCCTCGCCACCGGCGAGCACACCCTGCTGATCGAGTCCAAGGGCTACCGCCCCGAGAAGAAGACGGTCAGCGTCAGCCCCGATCGCATCGTGGACCTGTACGTGGCCCTGTCCCAGGAGCACTACCTCGGGTGGGTGCAGATCACGGCGAGCAGCCCCGGGGCCCTCATCTACATCGACGACAAGGGAGTCGGGGCCGTCGCCCGGACGCCCTACTCCGGCTTCTTGAAGCCCGGCATGCACAAGATCTGGGTGGAGAAGCCCGGCTTCGAGGAGCAGCGCCAGGAGGTGGAGGTGGTCAGTAGCTCCACCCACCGGGTCCACTTCGACCTCAAGGGCTTGCAGCACGGCTGGCTCTCGATAGACGGGCCCACGGCCCAGGGCGCCGAGGTCCTGCTGGACGGCAAGGCGCTCTGCACGGCTCCCTGCGAGAAGGTCGTCGTGCAGCCCGGAACGCACAAGATCCTCGTGCGGCGCAAGGGCCACAAGCCGGTCCAGACGGAGCTGATCGTCCACAAGCTCAGGGACTACCAGATGAAGGTGGACCTCGCCCCCAAGCCGTCGCTCGTGAGCGCCTACGTGGCCTACGGCGTGGCCGCTGCCTTCCTGGCGGGCGGCATCACCCTCGGCTTCCTGTCGAAGAACATCGAGAAGGATCTCCGCAAGGAGATCGACGACGGCCAGAGCCTGGTGGGCTCGAACGACGGGAGGATCCTCCGGGGCAAGGCCTACGCTTGGGTCGCCAACGGGTTCTTCGGCCTGGCGGGAGTCTCGGCCATCTTCGGGATCTACTACACCTTCGCGGATCGCGGGCCCGCATCGGCGTTCCGCGTCTCGGGCCGGAACGTAGCCGTCCTGCCCGAGTTCGGACCGGGCTACGCCGGGCTCTCCGGGAGCTTCAGGTTCTAGCCATGAGAAGCAAAATACTACCCATCCTGTCCCTCTTCGCCCTCCTCGCCCTCGGCCAGGCCGGATGCCCCTGGAGCGGCTTCGACGGCGTCGAGAAGGACGCCCCCGTGCAGGTCCTGGAGCGACCCGAGAAGTTCAGCTCGCCGCAGTTCGGGCTCCGGTTCTTCATGCTGACCGACGCCGGTTACGAGCGGTCCATCGTGGTGAGCGGCCAATACACCGATCCCCTGGCGGTGATAAAGCTCGACGCAAGCGGACGCATCGGCTCCACCCGCATCGCCAGGGTGGACAAGAACAGCGTCGTCCTGACCGACGACAGGCAGAAGAACCTCGTGGAGGCCATGGTCAGGATCGGCGACTCGCCGAGAGGCGAGCCCAGGGTGCTGGTGGGGGTGCCTCAGTACGACTACCTTCGCCGCGTCACCATCCCCGAGACGGGCTCTCTCCTCCCCGAGGAGGCCAGGCTCTACCTGACTCGGCCAGGCGGCGGCGAGCTCGCGAACCTGGGCGGCGCTCTCGGCGCAGGCGACCTGAACGGCATCGGCTCCCTGGACTGGATCGTGGCCGAGGATCACTTCACCTTCTTCGTCATGGACGAGAACACCTCGGAGGCCACCGCGCTACAGAGCTGCCCCGTCACCACCCCCTCGAGCGCCTCGGAGTCCATGTATCGGGGCATCGCGACCGGGCGCTTCTTCGAGGCGGACCCCGCCGGCCTCCAGACGGCGGCCGTGGGGTTCCCGAGGACGAGCGGCGGCGAGGTGCTGATCTTCCGCTTCCCGTCGGGGGAGGTGGACTGCTCTGCCGATCTGATCGTTCCGCCCGTGGCCGAGCCCGGCACCAAGCCCCAGTTCGGCACGGCCCTCCTCGCGGCGGACCTGAACGGCGACGGGGTGGATGATCTCGTCGTTGGCTCCCCGGACGGAGCCAACAGCCGCGTCTTCGTCTTCATGTCATCGGGCGCGCCTGGAAGCAGGAGCCTCCAGGACCTGCCGAGCTACACCCTCATGCCCTCGGAGGTGGACCCCGTGGACTTCGGCAAGGCCCTGGGCTTGGCCGATCTGGACGGGGACGGGACGCCAGAGCTCCTGGTGGGGGACCCAAGGGCGTCCTACCGCACGAACTCGGGGAGGGTGCACATCTTCAGGGCCGACTGGGCGAGCGGAGGCGCGGTGCTGGAGGAGGCATTTCTCGGCGACCCCTCTCCCACGGCCAAGCTCCTCGGCGTTGACCTCAAGGACGCCACCAGCGGCCTCGGGAGCTGCCTCGGCGCCCTGGACTGGGGCAACCCCGACTGGAGCGGCCAGGAGCTGGTGGTGGGCGCCTCCGAGCTCATCTTCGTGTATTTCCTCACGACCCTGACGGGCGACCAGGGGACCGACGACGCCTCTGGCCTGCCGGATCCTCGCTGACGCCCATCGCCTCCTTGGGCGACCCTCGAGACCTCGCTCCCCCCCTGCCCCGAGGCAGGGGATGACCAACTGGAGGACTGACGTGGACCGCGACCCTTCCGCCCCGGATCCCAAACGCCCCATGACGGTCCCCCCCGAAGAGGGCTTCTCGAAGAGCCCCGAGGGAGGTGAAGGGCCAGTCCGCCATGAGGGAAGCATCTCGACGCGGCACATGATGACGGTGCTCCTCGGGATCATCGCAACGGTGCTGGTGGGCTACACCCTCAAGGCTCTCGGCGCCCTCATCGTGCCGCTCCTCGTGGCGTTCTTCCTGTCATACCTGCTCTGGCCCCTGATCACGGCCCTCATCCGCCGAAGGGTGCCAGGCGGCATCGCCGTGTTCATCGCCCTGCTCTCTGTGGCCGCCTGCATCACGCTCTGCGGCCTCGTCCTGCAGCAGAGCGTCCGGTCCTTCGCCAAGGAGGCGCCCAAGTAC
>JAVEWA010000848.1:0-2504 GCA_034004785.1 Polyangia bacterium | reverse complement strand
TTGGCTCTCTTCCTCATGAGCGGCTCCTTGTCCCTGGTCGGGACTGTGTGTTTTGCTGACCCATTTCTAGGCCAGCCAGGGAGCCGCCGCTACACCTCCAAATTCAACAGGAGCCGGGGCATCGCCGGAACCCTTGGCAGTGTTTGATAATCGTTAGAGTGCTTTCTCTACGCGAATGGCCCGGCCCTGTCAATAGGAACCTTACACCATGACCGTCCAGAGCTCACAAGAGGTCATAGAGGATCGAGAACCATCACGGGCTCATTGCGATTGAGGGTCTCGCCTTCACCGAGCTGGCCGCTGTTGCCTTGCCCCCAACACCAGATGGCGCCGGTCTCGTTCAAGGCGCAGGTGTGGTCATCTCCGGCCGCGATCGCGGTGATCCCCGAGAGGCTCGAGACCGCGGCGAAGCCCGGCCTCGGTGTGTTGGTGCCGTCTCCGAGCTGGCCTGCGCCGTTGGTCCCGGTGCACTCAACCGAGCCGTCCACGAGCAGCGCACAGGTGTGGGCCCTGCCCGCAGCGAGCCCAAGCACTCCCGCGCCAGACAGGATGGGAGCTGGCTGGGGGCTGTTTTGCGCGCCAGAGTACTCGCCGGTGCCGAGCTGCCCAGAGGAGCCCTGTCCCCAGCAGGCCATGGTCCCGTCGCTTCTCGCGGCGCAGGTGTGGTACTGCCCAGCGGCTATGTGCACCGCGTCCACCATGCCTGGCACCGCGGCGGGCTCGAGGGCGTCCTGCCAGGTGCCGAGGCCGTGCTGACCTTGCCCTCCCTGTCCCCAGCACCAGGCCCCGCTCGGGGCAGCGATTGCACAGGTGTGAGCCGAGCCTGCGTCGAGCTCCAGGATGCTCACGAGGCCCGGCACCGGGGTAGGCGTGTACCTGGCGAGGCGGGAGCCGTCTCCGAGCTGGCCGCTGCTGTTCAGGCCCCAGCAGCTTGCCGGGCCCGAGAAACCAGCGGCGCAGGTATGGTAGCCGCCCCCCGCGGCCAGGGCGACGCCAGAGAGGCCAGGGACCTGGAGTGGAGGCTCTGGCGAGCTGGTGGCTCCTTGGCCCAGCTGTCCCTGATAGTTGTCGCCCCAGCAGTGAAGCAGGCCGTCCGAAGTGATCGCGCAGCCGTGCTGGTAGCCGGCCTCCGGGAGAGCGATGGAATCGGGCGCCGCGAGGGCTATGGGCGCCATGGCGTTCCAGGGGGGAGGCGGCGTCCCGAGCTGACTCTGGTTGTTGTCCCCCCAGCAGAGGAGCTTGCCAGTGGCGCGGAGCCCGCAGGTGTGGCGTCCCCCGCCGGTCACGGCTGCCCAGCGGGCGCAGTCGTCCGGGCAGCCCTCTTCGGACTCCCCCAGGGGGTAGTCGCAGCGCCCGTCGCCGCAAGCAATGCAGCCGGCGGCGTCCAGCTCGCAGGTCGCGAGGCAGCCGAGGGTCCCCCCTGCGTATCCCAGGCTCTCGCAGGTCGCGTCTCCTAGCTCGGCGCCGTCGCAGTCCTCTCCCGGCTCCAGCGTCCCGTCGCCGCAGTGATGGCAAAGGTCTCCGATCAGCTCACAGGAGAAGGAGCAGGCGAGCACGCCGTGGGGCTTGCCCGTCACATCGGCGCAGGTCTGAGCTCCGTAGTCGCCTCCGTCGCACTCCTCCCCGGGCTCCTTCACGTCGTTGCCGCAAGCTCCGCAGCCGCTCGGGTCCAGCCTGCAGGAGCTGTCGCAGCCGAGGGAGCCCTCGAAGTAGCCGAGGGACTGGCAGCTCGCGCCACCGAGATCGTCCGTGTCGCATGCCTCCGGCGGGTCCAGGCGGCCGTTGCCACAGGTGAGGGGCACCGCCGCGTCATCCTGTGAGGGAAGGGGAAACCCCGAGACGTCGAAGGTGCAGGCTGCGAGGGAAGCGGCGGTCAGCAGCGCCAAGATAATGGCGCTCCCCGGCCAGGCCACGAGCGCCGTTCGGGTTCTCGACTGTCCGAGGAGGTCGTTTGAGGATCCCATGAAACGTCCGCCCGTCCCTGTTTGGCTCTCACAGGCCCTGGTTCGGAGGGCTGCCCGTGAGGAACGAACCCGTGGTCCGCGGCTCATCCGACAATAGCAGAACGGTGGGCTCGAGCGCATCACTCCTTGCGGGGTGGGTGCCGCTCTGGTCTCTTGCAGTCTCACCTGGCGGCCCGGACGAGGGCGGCCAGCCCCTTGATCAGCTCGGGCCTTGCCCCGGGAGCCGGGAGGCGCTGGTAGTCGAGGATTCCTCTGGTCCAGGCGTGGCTGCGAAGGGAGAGATCGAGGTCGTAGCGGGTCTCCAGGTGCTCACAGAGGAAGGTCAGGGGCACCACCACCAGGGCCCTCGTGCCCCGCGAGGCCAGCTCGTTCACCACCTCCTCCACCTGCGGGCCGACCCAGCGCAAGGGTCCGAGCCGGCTCTGGTAGCCGAGTCGGACCGGCTCTGCCAGGCCCGCTGCCTCCCTGAAGGCGGCGGCGCTCTCCTCGACCTGGGTCACGTAGGGGTCTCCCTGCTGGACGTACCGCTCGGGCAGCCCG
>JAVEWA010000186.1:0-11255 GCA_034004785.1 Polyangia bacterium | reverse complement strand
GAGTGGTGGCTCCGCAAGTCGCTCGAGAAGTACATCCTCATCACCAACAACCCGAAGTACAAGAACTACGCCCGTATGGACGAGGTGATCTTCACCGTGGGCGACATCGCGAAGAGCCTCGCCGAGGACGCCGCCAAGCGCAAGGACGGCCCCAAGCAGCAGGCTTACCAGCAGGTCATGCTGACGCAGTTCAGCCGACTCACCAAGGAGTTTCCGCGTTCCAGGTACATACCGGACGCTCTGCTCGCCAAGGCGGAGTACTTCTTCAACAACCGCCAGATGGTGGAGGCCATCGAGATCTACCAGCGGGTGGCGCGCTTCAAGGGCACTCCCCTCGCGCCCTACGCCGAGTACAAGATTGGTTGGTGCTACCTGAACATGAAGCAGCACCGGGAGGCCTTGCAGCAGTTCGTGATGGTGGCCAAAGGCAAGGTGGGCGGGCAGACCTTGATCCAGGCGGCGCGCAAGGACGTGGTGAGGGCCTACACTCACATCGGCCGCCCCGAGAAGGCCTATGACTTCTTCCACAACGTGTCCATGGGCAGGCCCGAGGTTTCGAAGGAGATGTACGTGCTGCTTGGCACCATGTACTATGCTCAGGGCAAGAACGCAGAGTCTGTCCAGGTCTTCAAGGACGCCTGGAAGAGCCGCTGGCCCAAGGACAAGGATCGGTGCCAGTGGGTCACCACCATCGTGGACGCCACGATCAACATGGGGATCAAGGATCACCAGGTCACGGCGGTGAAGTGGCTCGGCCAGGTGACAACGGATCTCACCCAGCAGTTCGGGGAGAAGGCCTCGCAGGTCAAGCAGTGCCGGTCATCCACCGAGAACACCATGAAGATGCTCGCCACGCAGTGGCACGCCGAGGGTCTCAAGACCAAGAACATGGCAACCCTCAACCTGACCAAGTCTCTCTACGAAGAGTACATAAAGACCTATCCAAAGAGCCCGGTCTTCTACCTTATGAACTACCAGTACGCGGACCTGCTCTGGTTCTTCAACAGTAAGACCACCGACACGCCGCGCGAGGAGTGGATCAAGCTGGCCAACATCTTCACGGGCATCGTGAAGCTGTCCAAGCCAAGCGATATCGCCCGGAAGGAGTACGAGCAGAAGCGGAACGACGCAGCCCTCGCAGCCGTGCGCTGCTGGATGAAGGCCAACAACGTCACCGACGAGCAGCTAACTGGCTACTCAGACAAGCGCAAGGCTGCAGCAAAGAAGTGCGTCAAGAAGAAGGGGGCGCGCTGCATCGAGTGGGAGGACGAGTACGGCAAGATCGAGATCCCGCAGGGCGAGCTGTCCATGTTGGATGCCTTCAACACCTATCTGAAGTACGTGCCCAAGAGCGAGTATCGCTCTGCCATCGCCTTCAACACTGGCCATATATATTGGAAATACAATCACTTCGACAAGGCGGTGCCACTGTTCCTGCAGGTCGCCCTGGAGCACCAGGCCGACATGCCCTCCGCAGCCCGCACTGCTGCCTTCCGCGTCATCGGCATGCTCTCCGTGCAGAAGAAGTTCAAGGAGATGCGTGACTACGTGGACAAGTTCATCGCCGCGAAGAAGCTCATGGAGGACGAGGTCTTCAAGGCCAAGATGCACGACTTCAAGCTCAAGGCCATGTGGGCCGACTCCGACCAACTCATGAAGGAAAAGAAGTGGGCGGAGTGCGGAGCGGCCTTCGAGGAGATGGCGACGAGGTTCTCGGGCGGCTCGAACTTGGACACGTTCTACTGGAACGCGGGGTCCTGCTACGAGTCCGCCGGAATGATCGGCCCCGCGGTGTCGATGCGGCGCAAGATCGTACGGAGCTACCCCAAGAGTCAGCACGCTGCCCTGGCCATGTACTATATGGCCGGCAACTACCACAACCTCGCCTTCTTCAAGGACGCCGCGGATTGGTACGAGAAGTTCTTCGATACGCACAAGAACCACAAGGAGGCAGCAGAGGCCCTCATGTGGGGCATCGTGCTACGCGGCGGCCTTGGCGACGATCGCAGGATGATGAGGAACGCCGCCAGCTTTATCGAGAAGTACCAAGGCAGCAAGAAGAAGCTCTCCGCCAAGGCTTTCTGGCTGGTTGTAAAGATGTACGAGAACAACGCCGAGGAGGACAAGCTGCTAATCAACCTTGGCCGCTATGCCTCTGGCTACGGGGCGGCGGGCGAGGTTGACAAGCACATCGAGGCTCTCGTAAAGCTTGGTGAGATTTTCTGGCGGCGTTCGTGCAAGGTTCCGGCCACCAATGGGCAGTGTATCCGCGTGAACTATGTCCGGCGCAAGGGGATGAAGAAGAAGCAGAAGGTGATCGTGTTCCTCGAGCGCGACAAGCGCATGGTCGCGAGTGCCAAGCGGAACTTTGGGGAGGCGCTGAGGGTGTGGGCTGGTGGGCGCGGTCTCCTGCGAATCCCGAAGACTGCCACCACCGCCGAGGTGAACGAGATGACCACCAACGCCAGGCACTACGCTGCCCAGGCGACCTTCATGCAGGCCGAGTTCAAGTTCGAGGATTATCTGGCCTTGAACATCCCCGGCGGGCTGGACTTCAACCCGAAGAACCCAAACAAGGCCAAGGCCTCCGCGACAAAGTTCGGCAACTGGCTCAAGTCGAAGCTGGTGGCCGGCGAGAAGCTCATCCGGGAGTTCATGAGCGTGGTAACAGCGGTCCGCGTGATGGCGCAGGGGCAGCGGCGTGGAGATCCCCACTGGTCCATCGCGGCAGTGGCCCGGACCGGCATGGTTTTCCACAACTTCGCTGATCTGCTCCTGTCGGCGCAGGTGCCCGAGTTCCTGGCAAAGGACTTCGACGCCTCCGACGCCTACAAGGCGGAGCTGGAGAAGTTCGCGAACCCGCTGCTTGCAAACGCCCAGGTGAACTACCAGCGCTGCTTGAAGCTGTCGAACGACCTTCGGTGGTTCAACGAGTGGTCCCGGCTCTGCGAGCTGGAGATCAACCGCCTCGAGCCGGACAAGTACCCCCTCGCCAACGAGCGGCGAGCCCGGCCCGGGTATGTGGCAACCACAATCGACAAGGCCGACTTCAAACTCGAGGCCAAGTAGGGAAGGAGGCGAACCATGCGAAATCATATTATGAAGCTCCTGGTCGCCGGCGCTCTTCTGGTCGTCGCGGCCTGCAACGGAAAGAAGGACGGGACCACCCCCCAGGGAGGGGATGGCAACGACAACTCTTCCCAAGGACACACCCCGGATCTCGTGGGCCGGCCGGCTCCTGTTCAAAAGGAGCTGTCTGTGAAGGCCAAGGCGGCTTTCCAGGAAGCCACCAAGGACGTCCAAGATGTGCTCAAGGGAGTGGCTGAGAAGGGAGGGAAGTGGAGCCAGAGCGATTGCGAAAAGGTGGCCGAGGCATTTGGCAAGGTTGCCAAGGAGACCGCTGGCGAGAAGGACGCCGTGGCTCAGGCCCGCTTCAACGAGGGAGTGGCCTGGTCGAAGTGCCAGAATGATGACAAGGCGAGCACTGCCTATCGCGCTGCTCTCTCGGCGAACCCGCGCTATGCGCCCGCCAAGGTGAACATGGCGGAGATGTACACGCGTCAGGGCAATACCTCTTCAGCTTGGGAGACCTTCCTGCAGGCCTTCATGGCCGCGCCCGAGGACGTGGACGCGAACTACAACCTCGCGGTGCTGCTTGAGCAGAAGGACTTTCGTGGCGAGATGGCTCCGCCTGAGCTGAGGAACTTCTGGAAGAAGCTCAACTTCGATCCGAAGACCGCTGGGGACGTGGCAGAGCTCCACCTGCGAATGGTGCTGGCCAAATCATCGGCTGGTAAGTCCATGCGGGACGCCACCCTGAATCTGAAGGCCTACAGCTTGATGGCCCTCATGTACTATCACCAGTCGAGGCATCGGAAGAACCGGTCAAAGCTGACCCTTGCCAGCTTGGTGCTCAAGGAGGCCCAGAAGGTTCTGCAGAAGGAGATCGTCAAGGGTCAGTTCTGTAAGGATCCTGAGAAGGCGACCTATTTCGACATTGCGGTGGCGCAGATGAGGAACATCGCGGGGCTCATCCTGCTCCGCAGGGAGCAGCTCGTCGAGGCCATGTATCGGTTCGAAGCGGCCTTGAAGTGCAACGCCGACTTCATCGAGGCGCACATGAACCGGGCCGCAATCGCCCTGGGGTTCCGAGGATACTGGATTGCCCACGACTCCTTCCAGCGAGTGCTGAAGCTCCAGCCCAGAAATCTCGACGCCACCGTGGGGTTGGGTGTTGCCTACCGTGGGATCGCGACGGATCCGGATCCCAGGGGCCAGCAGAAGCAGAAGGAGGACTGGTACAAGCTGGCTGTTGCCCAGTACGAGGCGTCCCTGAAGCTGGATCCCAATGCCTCCGACGCTATCTACAACCTCGGCTATCTCTACATGGACTACGTGAACGACATCAACTTGGCCGAGAAGTGGTACAAGGAGTACTTGAACAGGCCTCCTAGGACCACCGACGAGACGGCTCGCAGGGAAGTCAAGACCCAGCTGGACGAGATCGTATATCAGCGTGAAATAGCAGCAAAAATGGCCAAGATCAAGACCCAGGCGGACGCAGACAGGCTGAAGCGCGAGGAGGAGGAGAAGCGGCGCAAGGAGCACGAGGCTATGCAGCCCATGACAGCTCCAACCCCGCCCGACATGGGGGAGACGCCTGGAATGCCGGCGGATGGAATGCCGGCAGGCATGAACTAGTCTGTAGTATAATGCCCGGGGTCGGCCTAGGCCGGCCCCGGGCCTTGCCGTCCCGGGCGGTCTGTGGCCGCCAAATGGAGCGGCTGTTGGAAAGCAGATTTTTTGGGAACCGAGGTTGAGGTCGGCTGTCTTAGGTTCCGTACCCAGGGCGGCTGGCCAGCACCCAGGGAGGTTCAAGATGTGGAAAGCGTTCTTCGGTTTGCTAGTGGCTGCGTCTTTGGCATTTTCCGGGGTCCAGATGGCCTCGGCGGCTCCGGCCAAAGACTACGTAAAGAAGAAGGTCTTCGATTTCGAGGGCGATAACATCGAAGGCGCTCTTCTCACCCCGGAGGGCGAGTTCCTTGGTGGCCGTGGCAAGGTCGTACACATGAGCCTGATTGAGTACCGGATTGATTTTATTCCGGAAATGCTCAAGACGGCCGAGGACATCTAGCTCGCAGGCCTCTCTCCGGCTAGCGAGCGACCGCAGCCTTCGGGCAGCGGAGTGATGAAGGGCCCGCGGGCCCCAGGCGTCCCGCGAAGGAGGACGGAATGAGTACCGCAGGGAAGGTTCCCCTCATTTTCAAGATCTTCAAGGGCGGGGCCCAGGTGGGCGAGCAGACCTTGACGCAGGATGTGATCAAGGTTGGCAAGCTCTCCTCGGCGCATCTGCGAATCGATGACGAGTCGGTTTCCAGGATGCATGCCTATATCCAGGTGGCTGGGCCAAACGAGATCTACATCTCGGATCTGGGATCGGCCAAGGGAACCGTGGTCAACGGCCAGCGGGTCAACAAGGCCAAGCTCAAGAGCGGCGACCGGATCAGGCTGGGCGACACCGAGGTAGTGGTGGAGTTCGGCGCGGTTCAGGTTGCAGCTCCCGGCATGGTTCCAGGGGTACCTGCAATGCCAGGTCCTGGCGCGGTGCCTGGGATGTCGGTCGGTGGCGGCGCTCCGGCACCCCTCGGGGCGCGGCCGGCGGTGCTGATGCGTTCCTCGTCCTTCATGCAGACGGAGCTGACCAGCGAGGATCTTGCGGCAGTGGAGAAGCAGGACGGCAGCCGCGCTGTAGAAGTTGTGGCCATGTACAAGGGCGAGGCCCACGTGGTACGCCACTACCCCAATCCGAAGGCAGGGAAGCCCAGCGTGTTGAGCCTAGGGGCCGCAGTGCTCGGGCTGGGAATCGCCATCGGTGGCGCGGCGATGTTCGGCTCCCAGATCGCCTATGTGAAGTACCAGGAGAAGAAGCAGAAAGAAATCGCGGAATTCATCAAGGAGCGTGGTCTGCCCGACAAGTTCGTGCCAAAGGTTCGCTCCCATGCAGGCATGGAGGTCGGCGGAGCTTTGGGCTTTGTTTGCGGCCTGTACTTCTTCCTCTGGGGTGCCATTCGAAGCCGCGATGAGATGGAGAAGCCGAACTTCACAATTGGCGAGAACCCCAAGAACACCTTCCACACCCCGATGGACGCCCTGCCCCCCGAGGCGCACCAGTTCCCGCTGGTTCGCTCGGATGGCACGGCCTTCCACATGAGCTTCACGTCGAAGATGGAGGGCTACGTGGAGGTGGGAGGCGAACGGATCTCCTTGCCCGATCTGGTTCAGCGGGGCATGGCGAAGGCCTCGGCGGCCGTGACCAACGCCTACGAGTATCCAATCCCGGACGGAATGCACGCACGACTCGAGTTCGCTGACAACGCTTTTGTTGTAAACACGGTGGCAGCCGGGCGTCCGGTAGCGGCGGTGCCCGTCCCCAAGCGTGCTGCGGCGGCGATGACGGCGCCTGTTTTCATGACTACGGGTGGATCGTTCCTCCTGGTGCTCGCTTTCTTCGGCCTGATGCGCCTGCGTCCCGCGGGTTCGGACGCTCTGGAGTCGGACAGCCTCGAGAGCAAGAACCGGGTCCAGAAGCTGATGCGAGACGAGATGAAGTCCCAGAACAAGGAGAAGGAGGCGAAGAAGCAGGAAGAGAAGAAGGAAGAAAAGAAGCAGCAGAGCAAGTTCGACAAGACCGAGCTCAAGGGCCCCGCTGGAAAGGTCGATGAGCGAGTCAAGGCCATGGGCGCTGGCCCCGTCAATCCCAACGCCGACTCGTCGAAGCCTTCCATGGGCAAGGGAGCGGGCATGCTCGGAGTGCTCTCTGCGATGAACCAGAAGCTTGGCTCCATGTTCAGCCGCGACTCTGCGGTCTCCTCCGAGGCGGAAGATGCCCTCGGAGCCCTCATGGGGCATACGGTCGGTGACGAGTCCGGCCTCGGTGGTCTCGGGTTGGGCGGTGGTGGCCGTGGCGGCGGCGGCGGCGGTGCAGGCGGTGTAGGCTTCGGCGGGTGGGGTGGCTTTGGCAAGGGCGGTGGCGGCGGCGGCGGCGGCGGCGTTGGGATCGGTGGTGGTGGGTTTGGGATCGGCAAGTATGCCTCCAGGAAGCCGACCGTCTTCATGAGCCGCGCCGAGGTGACTGGTGGTCTGGATGCAGCCACCATTCGACGGGTGATCCGGCGGCATCTCCAGGAGATCCAGTACTGCTACGTTTCGGTCGGTCTGCCGACCAACCCTGGACTGCAGGGCATGGTAAAGGTGTCCTTCACGATCACGGCCACTGGCCTGGTGGGGCAGGTGAACATCGCCTCCACCACACTCAACCATGGCGGAACCGAGAGCTGTATCGCCGCTGCCGTTCGGCGGTGGCGCTTCCCGAAGCCAGAAGGCTCCATGCCCTTCGTGACCTATCCCTTCCATTTCAAGCCCACAGGGGGCTGATCTCCGAGTCCTGTAGTTCCACCGCGGGCGGCTCTGGCCGCCCGCGGCATTTTTTGGTTCTTGTCTTGGGGTTAGACTCAGCTTAGGGTTGTGCCCTAGTCATAACCTAGTCTAATGTCGATGGTTTCACCGATACCCTAGGCCCTGGCAGCTGCTGGCTCGGCCCTGGGCGCTTGGGGCGGCCATGCCGGGAGTGGTCGGGACCACTCTCCCAACGGACCGTCATGGAGGTCAAATCCAGCGGATTACAGTGACATAGGGTTTGATCCCCCTGTCTGAAACGTGATATAAAGTTCGCCGTTTGTGCGGCTCCTGCACCCACCCGAACTCTCGAAGGATGTTGACTCATGGACCTGAGCAAAGACTTCCGTCAAGGCCTCCTCGCAACTCGCAACTGGAAGGGAATCGCCGACACCCTCGCAAAGTCCATTGACGATGCGAAGGAGCCAGAAGCTCAGGCAGCATTCCTCTTCGAGCTGGGCTCGATATGTGAGCAGGAGCTGCTTCACCTGGATCTGGCGGTGAATCATTACCGGCGAGCGTTCGAACTCGATCCATCCAAGGTCGAGGCCCTAGGCAGGGCGCGAGACATTCACTGGGCGCGGGCGGATCTCGCAGGGGTGAAGGAACTCTTGAAGCTCGAGATCAATCGTGGAGGTGACGAAGGTCGGGAGGGCACGCTACTCCATCAGCTCGGGCTCGTGCATCTCGCCCTCGGGGAGGCGGACGAGGGACTCGACAACCTTCGCCTTGCAGCCTCTGCGAAGCCCGATGATGAAGAGCTCGCAGCTGATCTCGCGGCTGCGGAGTGGGACCGGGACAACTGGGAAACAGAGGTCTCCAACCTGGTCGAGGGAGCGGCGGCGCTGGACAGCGCCGCCGGTGTCAGGCGCCTTCTGCGCGCGGCCCGAATAGTTCGGAAGGAGGCCGAAGGCTCTGGTGACCTGGAGGCCATACTCGGCAACGTTCTCGAGCTGGATCCGCAGAGCAAGGAGGGCAACTACTTGCTGGGCGAGCTCCTGCTGGGGGCCAACAGATCCGATGATTTTTTCAAGGTACAGCAGCAGCGCGTCTATGCGCTGCCCGACGAGGCTTCGCAGGCCGTTCTTTATCGGCAGCTAGCCCTCTTCTGGGAGACCCGAGGCGGTGATCCCGAGCGCGGCGCGGCTCTGTACCGGCGTGCCTTGCAGACCTGTTACCAGGCGGACATGGGCTTCCCCGGGCACGTAGTGGCGATGGAGAGGGTCTTCGCCGTGTACGCTGAGAAAGGCATCTGGGAGGAGCTCTATTCGCTGGTGGAAGCCGGCCTAGATATCGACTTGCCCAGGGAGGAGAAGGTTGCCATCGCCGCCCTCGCGGGGACGACCGCCGTGACACGGCTTCAGGATCGGGCCAAGGCGGCCCCCTACTTCGCCCTTCTCGAGAAGGAAGCTCCGGAGCATGAGGACTTCAAGCGACAGGTCACGGGGGATATTTCTGGCGCCCCCGAAAGGAAGTCGGAAGAAATGAGCGAACCAGAGTTGGAGGAGAGCTTCGACGCAAAGGTACAAGAGTTCATCGACGCGGCCGAGGGGTTCGAGAAAGCGGGTGAGCTGGAGAAGGCGGTGGACCAGTGGAGGAGGGCAGGTCAGGCGGCACCCAAGGGAGTGATGCCGCGCGTTCGCCTCGCCAGCGCGCTGAAGCAGCTTCAGAAGTGGACAGCGGCCGCCGACGCATTCAACGATGCGCAGCGAAAGCTACCAGAGGGATACCCAGCGCTGGAGGAACAGATCTTCTCCGAGCTATTGGTGCTTTACCGCGACCACATGAATCTGGATGTCAAGGTTCTGGAGGCTTTGAAGAAGCTCGTCTCCATCAGGCCCAAGAACCTGGACTACATCGATCAGCTCATCGCGCAGCTCGAGAAGATGAAACGGCTTCCCGATTTGGTGTCGGCCCTCCAGTCCAAGGCGGACGCGGTGGACGAGCCATCCCAGAAGATCATCATCCAGCTCGACATTGCTCGAACCTTCATCGAGAAGTTCTCCAATCAGGCCGAGGCGATCAAGGCATTCGAATCGGTCCTTGAGTTGGACCCGGGCAACGTCGAAGCCATCTCCAACCTGAAGGGGATGTACGAAAAGCGCCGGGACTGGGAGAAGCTCATCGCCGTTTCGGAAAAAGAGGTGGAGCTCACCGAGGACCATGCGGAGAGGCGTGACCGCATGGTCGCTCTTGCGCAGCTAGCCACTGAGAAGCTGAAGCGTCCAGCGGTCTCCGCAGAGCTCTGGGGCAAGGTTCTGGACGTGGATCCCGACAACCTCGAGGCGCTCGAGCAGCTCGAGAAGGTCTATGAGCGGGAGAAGAACTGGGAGGCGTTAGCCAGCATCTGCGAGCGGCAGATTGCTCTTTCGAGCGACGCCGACGCCAAGGGCAAGCTGGCAATGAAGCTCGGCCTCCTCTACCAAGAGAAGGTCGAGAATAACGAGAAGGCAATCGAGGCCTGGAAGCTGCTGCTCGGCATCGATCCTGAGAACAGAAGGGGCCAGGACTCCCTCAAGAAGCTGTACCTCACGGCGCGGGCCTACGAGGAGCTGGAGGCGTTCTACACCTCTCAGGGCAAGCCAGACGAGCTCATACGAGTGCTCGAGAGAGCGGTTGCGGACGAGGACAACGAAACCAAGATCCGCCTGCTCTTCAAGATCGCCGAGCTCTGGCAGCACCAGATGGAGAAGTCGGATCGGGCGATGCGCGCCTACGAGTCGGTGCTGGAGGTCGATGCGACGAACCTTCGCGCCGCGGAGGCGTTGATCCCCCTGTACACCGAGTCGAACAATCCAAAGAAGCTCGTCGGAGTGCTCGAGATCCAGCTCGGTCACACCGAAGACCCCACGCAGCGTCTCGAGAGGGTCAGAGCACTGGCTGGGTACTACGAGGAGAGCCTTCGGGACAAGACCACTGCCCTCACTCGATATCTGGAGGCCTTCGAGAAGTCCTTCGCGGAGAGCTGGTTGAGGGACGAGATCGAACGCCTGGCGGAGGAGACCAAGGAGTGGAGCCGCGTGGTGGAGGCCTATGAAGCCGCCTGCGGCAGGTTTGGAGATCCCGCTGGGGCGTTGCCCCTGATGCTGGTGGTGGGACGAGTCTACGAGCAGAAGCTCGGCGACTCAGGTAAGGCCCTGGAGGTCAACAAGCGCATTTTGGACCTCGACGAAGTCAATGAGCAGGCCATCGGGGCACTCGAGAGATTGTACCGGGCAAGCCAGGATTGGGAGCACTTGCTCGAGATTTACAGGAAGAAGGTTGATCTGGCCGCGAATGATCAGGAGCGCTGCGAGATTCTGGCTAGCCTCGCAAAGCTATACGAGGAGCAGATCGGGGAGCCCGAGAAGGCAATCGAATCCTACAAGGCAATCCTTGACCTTGCTGGTGAGGAACCAGGGGCTCTCGAGGCTCTCGATCGGCTCTATCTTGCCCAGCAGAAGTGGCAGGAACTCGCGGAGACCCTGAATCGAGAGCTCGCTCTGGTGCCGCCGGATGACACCACGAGGCTGGTGGAGTTGAAGTTCAGGCTCGGACAGATCCAGGAGGCGCACCTCGAGAGTCCAAGAGGCGCGGTGGACTGCTACAGGGACATCATCGAGCTTCAGCAGGGGCACGAGGGGGCACGGGAGGCGCTCGAGCGATATCTGGAGAATCCGGAGTTCCAGCTTGAGGTTTCCAAGCTCCTGGAGCCCATCTACGAGGTGTTCGCAGACTTTGATCGGCAGGTCCAGGTATATGAAACCCAGGCCGCTGGCGAAGAGGACACGCTGTCCAAGGTCGATCTGCTGCTCAAGATC
>JAVEWA010000185.1:0-11272 GCA_034004785.1 Polyangia bacterium | reverse complement strand
CCAGAGGATCGCTTCCCATCGGCGGTGGAGTTTCTCAAAGTGATCAGGTCCTGGGCCGAGGTGGCGGACCCGGAGGAGAGCGGCCCTCTCACGCTGCAGTGCCCGCGGTGTGTCTCCCATGTGTCCCCATCGGCGCGCCGCTGCCCTCAGTGCGGAGAGTCCCTCGTGTCCGCGGCCCCGATCAGCGGCCCTGGGTTCTACAAGGTGAGCTCGAAGGACATCGTCCAGGACGTGATCGAGCCGTCTGCGTGGACTAGGGCGCAGGAGCATGTGAGCGGAGATGGCCCCGCCCTCGGATTTCCGCCCGTTTCGGTGGAGCTCGGACCTGCGCCCGACGATTGGTTCGTCTCTCCGATGTCGTCCCAGGCGCCGTTCTTTGGCCACAGGGAGCTGCTCGAGAAAACCGAGGCCGAGCTCATACTCCCCGACCTCCGCTGCCTTCGAGTGGTTGGCCCTCCCGGCCAGGGAAAGAGGCGCCTGGCGGGAACACTGCTCGGCAGGCTCGTGTCGGAGGGTAGGCGAGGGATCCTGGTGCAGCCCGATCCGGGCGACGCGCCAGAGCCCCTGGGGGCCGCGCACAGGGCAGCAACCGCCCTCCTCGATCTCCCATGCGAGCCCATGAGCCTGGAGGACCTCCTCCAGGCTGGCAAGGACACCGGCCTGGACGAGGCCACGGTCTATGGACTGGCGGATCTCTTCAGCCTGGGGAAACCGGGCGGCGTAACCATCGACGAGCGCCGGCAGCGGCGAGCGAGGGCCTGGCAGACGCTCGTCACCAACGCCTCGCGCCAGAGACCGCTGGCGCTCCTCTTCGAGGATCTAGATCGCATGGACGGCGCCACGAGAGAGCTCGTGATCTCCCTGGCCGCGGCCCAGGGAGGGCCCGCCGTCGTCCTGCTCGCCACGCACCAGCCCGAGCACGTGGCCCTCTGGCCGTCAGCTTTCAGGGAGCTGCGTCTTGGAGCCATGGAGGGCCCAGACCTGGAGGAGTTCGCGCTCGAGCTCTCGGACGGGAGGCTCGGAGACGCCGAGATCTCGAGGGTGGTGACCGCCAGCAAAGGCAACCCGCTCCATCTGCAACAGGCAGTGGCGTTCCTCATCTCTCATCCGGAGGCGGAGTTTCCGAGGGGTCTCGCTGATCTCATCGCCGTTCGCGCTGGCCGGCTGCCACCTGCCCTGCTAGGAGTGCTCCAGGCCGCGGCGGTCCTCGGCGACCTCGTGGACGAGGAGTCCCTCCAGCTCCTGTCGGCTTCCAGCGGATGGGTGAATGAAGCGGTCGCGGCGCTGGCCTCCAGAGCCTTCCTCTCCACCGGGTCCGAGGGCGTGCGCTTCGTTCACCCCTATCTGCGCCAGGTCGTGTACGCCGCGATCCCGGCCGGCATCCGCGCCGCCCTCCATGGCGAAGCCGCCCGCCACCTTCGTCAGATCGGGGCCCGCCGCGAGCAGATAGCCCATCACCTGTGGCACGCCGAGGACCTCCGCGAGGAGGCGCTGCCTCTCCTGATTGGGGCAGGCGAGTGGGCCCTTTCTCTGCTCGAGGAGGAGAGCGCCGTCCTCGCCTTCCGTCGGGCTCTCAAGCTCCTGCCGCGGCCCAGCCCTGCCACCAGTGATCCGGATCTACGCGCCGCCTGGGTGCGGTCCGTGGGGGGACTCGTCGAGGCCACGGACAGATCGGGAGACCAGCGGGAGGCGCGGCTACTCCTGGCTTCAGCCCTCGAAGAGGCCTCGGCAGCCGGCTGGCACGCCGAGCGCACAGCCCTCGCCGAGAGGTCCCATGGCTGAGGGTCGGGTTGCAGGCTCTCAGGCTACCGCGAGACGGAGCTCGGTCCTGAGCCGCTGATGGAGGTTTCCGACGGCGAAGCGGATCAGCTCGGCGCGGGCTCTATCTGCCTCGTGTACGCTCCCTATGCTCTCCATCGCACCCCTGGCAGCGACCTGCACGTCGCCCGCGAGGAGCATCCCCACCCGCAGGGCCGAGCGCTCCATCGCCCGGTTCCAGCGCCCGAGGTCGAAGGGCTGGCTCTGACCGAGAAGCCGCCTCACCGCCGCGGAGAGCCTCTCGAAGTCCTCGAGCTCCATGTATTTGGTGAGGAGCGAGCGCTGTGCCCTGATCACGCCCTCATCTTCGCCAGGTATCGGGCGATCTGGCACTGCCAGCGCCACCGCCGTCAGGACTAGCACCGCCTGCTGAGCCAGGGAGGGAAGCAGGACCCGTAGCAGGTGTTCCCGCCTGAGGAAGGTGAGCTCGTGTCCGATCCGGTAAGCTAGCTGGGCCTCGGTCCGGCCGGACAGGAAGTCCACGCCAACCACCATGGTAGGCGCCCACACCCCATCATCGGAGAGGTTGGCGAAGGCGATGCCTCGCGGCCCGTCCGGCAGGGGATGAAACCGCAGCTCGGGAAGGGAGCAGACCCGGCGCACGTAGTTGAAGACTCGGCCAAACACGAGGCTGCCAGAGCCCTCTGGCGGCTCCTTGAGCCCATAGTCTCGGGGACTGCGGGCCGTCATGCGAACCAGGGCAGGCGTGAGAGCGGAGGTGACCCCCTGCAAGGCGAGCTCGGACGGCGGGAGCTCTCCTAGGGAGCTCCAGTGAGCCTCGGTGAGCTCCCCGAGGGCCTCCAGGATGCGATCGGTCTGGTAGCGAGCGGCGAGCTGCCGCTCTGAAGGGTTGGCCCTGTCGATGGCGAGCAGCGACTGCGCCACCAGGAGCGCCCGATCGGTCTGCTCTTGAGCCAGGCTCTGAACGAATAGCTTGTGGAGAAGCAGCGCGAGCCCGTCGGCGGTGGGGTCCGTGAGCACCGCCTCATCGAGAAACCCCAGGAGATCGTCCACAGGCGTACGCCGAGGCTCTGCCTGAGTCGGCTCCTGACGAAGCTCCCGCGCCTCGGATCCTAAAGGGGAGTCTGGGGCACCCTGACTCCGGGCGCCTGGACCTCCCTGAGGTGGAGACATCTCACCCGCGCCGGCTGAAACTCCCTCTTCTTCCAGATCGGGCTCGAGATCCAGCTCCTCGAGCTCCTCGAGCTCCTCGAGCTCGGCCGGTTCTGCTCCATCCGAATATCCCGCGGAGGGCATGCTCACGTGTTTGATCACAGCGCTGAGGTGCTCGTCCGCCAGACCGTCAATCTGCCAGACGACTCTCTCTACGACGAACCTTAGCGCGGTCTGCCTGCGCCTCGAGGACACCAGGGCGAAGTCGGCGATGCTCCCTAGCTCGAAGCTGTGCGTGTGACGCCGCCCCAGCATATCCTGGCGCACCAGCACCAGAGCGCCAGGTGGAACGGCCAGAACGCCAGGCTCGAAAAAGTTCACCCGGCAGGAGTAGAGCGGCTCCGTCTTGGCGATGCCGTAGGCGTCTCCAAGCAGCGCTCGGGCCGCCTCCAAGGTCAGCTGGGTCACTGGGTCTCCTCCTCGACCAAGCCCATACGGCGATCTTATACCCCAGGCTGGCCGCCGTGCCTAATCATCCTGGCGGGCCCGCTCGCCTCTCGGCGAGCTAGCGACGGCGACGGATCGCGACGAAGGTGAGCAGGAACAGCATGAGCAGACCCGCGGGCGAGCCGGAGCCATCGGCCGCGGCGCATCCACAGCCCTTCTTCTTGGGATCTGGGTCCGGGGGAATGGTGCTGGCGTCCACGGTCACCCCGGCATCCGGCGTCACGGGCGTGTCGTCGGTCTCTCCGGTGATCGTCACGACGGTCTGCGCGGGCTGCCCCATCACGGTAGTGCAGTGCTTCTGGGTGATGGCGAAGTAGTAGTCCGCGCCTGGCTCTAGGGGCGGAGTCGAGTCCATTCCGATGGCCAGCCTCTGGTCGGAGACCGTGAAGGGCCCGAAGGCGTGGTCGTACTCGATCGGCTCCACGAGCGTCAGCATGCCAAAGACGCTCTCCTCGCTGAAGTGCACCATCTGGCCCCGGCGGGCATAGACGTAGAACTCCAGGTCCGTGCCTGGGTTGTGCTCGATGCGGAGCGACACCGAGGTCGCGCTCGCGGGCACGTTCTTCCGGAACTGGAAGTTGAAGGGGATGGCCGGGAAGGGGCGGCCTATGTAGGGCATATTCTCGGTCCTCGCCTCCTCGCAGGTCATGGGCTGCATCTGGCTCATGTAGGCCGCGACCATGGCGAAGTTGAACAAGATGTTGTTGGTCTGAGGACCCTCATCGAGGGTGACGTCCCTGCCGCAGGCCACGAAGCCCCGATCCTCCATGGCCGCCTCCATGGCGTCGGCCTGCGTCTGGGTGATGTCTCCGCTGGCAACCAGGGCAGCGGCCGCATCGAGCATGCCGAGGGCGAAGTCGCGGTAGGTGGCCTTCGAGGTCTGCACCGAGAGCGAGCCGTACATTATGTCATCCATCCGGGGGTTGTCCCCGAGGGCCACCCGCGCAGCCCAGGCGGCGCTGCCGAAGACCTCGCCGTCCATGTGCACCTCGCCCCAGATGTCGCCAGGGCAGACCTTGCGGTCTCTCATGTCCCTCCCCGCGCCCGCCTGCATGCCCTCAAGGGAGTACTCTCCCATCATGGGATCGTCGGTCAGGGTGCCAGCCCAGTAGTCTGCGAGCCCCTCGTGGATGCCGCCAGGACCGGTGTTGATGCCCCACTCGTCCATCATCTCGAACTGGGTCTGCATCTGCGCGATGCCATCGATCACGGAGTGGCCGAACTCGTGGTAGATGACGTCGCCGTCGTAGCCGAGATCCACGCGGGTGCCCTGCCCCATGGCCATGAGGTAGTCATTCACACCCACCGGCGTGAAGAAGGCGTTGTCATAGACAGTCTCCTCGCCGTCGCCGTAGTTGGCGAGACCCACGTGGTTTTTCGAAGACGTGTAGCCGTGCACGTCCCGGAAGTAGGCGTACACGCGATCCAGGTGGTAGTACACGCTCACCTCGGCGAAGGGATCGTGGAAGTCGGGCTGGGAGGCGTCGATGGTGGGCTCGTAGAGGAAGTCTCCGTCCCCATTCGCCAGGGCTGTCTGCTCGATGGTGAAGTTGGATATGGCCGGGGTCTGGTTGTTGAGCGCGCCGCTGACGTAGCGGTACACCGTGACCCAGTCGCCCGACAGGGCCGTGGCGTCGGCGGGCAGGTGGGCGAGTGTGACGATCTGCGGGGTGGGAGTCGCCACCGGGTTCTCCTCGAAGGTCCGCCCCTGGGCGTTCCAGACCCTCCAGAAGCGGTGGATCACCTCGCCGGTGAGGGCGTCCACCCAGGTGCGGTTGCCCCAGAGCCCGAGGGCCCCGTCCACCCGCCAGATGAGGGTCCCTCCCCTTCCAAAGGGCTGCACTCCGAGCTCTGCGTGTGCCCTGGAGAGGGCACCCATGCCCCAGGCCTCGGAAGCGAGATGAAGGGCCTCGTCATGAGAGACGATGGGCCTTGTGGAGGCGTCCATGTCGGCGCTGGCGTTGGTCGTGACGGTCTGGACGCGGCCCCTGGGATCGATCCGCACGATCACCTGTCGATCGAAAACGGGCAGCCCACCGAGCTCCTGGCCGAAGCGGACGATCCGATGATCGCGCCATCTGAGCACCCTGGCATCCTCGGAGAGCTCCACTCCCTCGAGCTCCAAGCTGCTCGCCGCCTTCTCTACATAGGCCCGCGCAACCCTGGCGGGCGCTCCGCTTGGGACCTCGGCGTCGAGCCCCCTGTACCACCTCACTCCATCTGCATAAGCCATGGCAGGGAAAGCCAGGAGCGCAGACAAGAACACAAAAATATGCTTGGATTTCATTGGGGTTCGTGCCTTTCAACGTCCCGCCGAGCGGGGAGTGGTTGGTCGAGCCTTCATCCGGAAGGAAAAATATCACGCCAAAGGCATTGATCCATCCTTTTTTCACCTGGTTCGTCCAAAATCCTCCCTTGGCCCTTGGATCGCGGCGACCGGGTGCCACTCCGCCCTCGTTCGGCTATGGTAGATGCCTGTCACCTGGGTTCGCTCCTTCCGAGCGATGGAGTTTCACGCGCATGCCACGGACTCGACCTTTCCCTTCCCGCTTCAGCCTGCTCCCCCTGCTGCTCGGCGCCTTGCTTCTCTCCTTGTCGTCTTGCAAGGGCAAGGGGATCGCCTCCAGAGGCAAACCGGAGAGGGCATCCATGGCCTCGGCCTTCGTATCGAGCCCGGCGGAGGCCGCCGCGACCTGGGTGCCAGACCAGAGGGATGGCTCGCGCTTCAGGGTGGACGGAGAGCCGAAGATCTACGACAAGGAGACCATCTTCGAGCTCCTGAACGGGGGCGCCGACTCGCTCCTCGAGGTGGGCCTCCTTGGCCTCTTGCACGTGAGGCTGAGGGACGATGCCGCCGTCTTCACGGACTGCGAGATCCAGGTGATGGACGTCTCGAGCCCGCCTCAAGCCAAGACCCTGCTCGCCAAGGAGAAGGCCCCCGAGGCAAAGCAGGTGAAGCTCGGAGACGATGGCTTCGCAGAGCCTACCGGCGTCCTCTTCGCAAAGGGCCGCCACCTGGTCCGGGTGACGGCCCTCCCCTCTGGCAGCCGCAAGACCGCTCCAATAATGGAGATCGCAGGCCGGGTCGCCGCCACGTCCGGGGCGTCCTGGTAGGCTCTCGAGTCCGGCGGGCGCGCCCCGGACAGCCCCTTTGGCGCTCTCCTACAGCGACACCGACAGGAGGAACACCACGATTCCGATGGGGAAGATGATCCCCAGGTTGGCCATGTTCGAGGCCGCCAGGTTGTCCAGGTTGGCCTGCATGGAGGCGTCCGACTTCTCCTTGCGCTGCTTGGCCTCGCCGAAGACCGCGAAGAACGAGGTCAGCTCGGGGAGGGAGGTGAGAAACCCGAGAATCCACCCCACTCCCCACTCCGGCATCCCAAGGTTGTTCACGACCCGCTCGGCCGTGTGACCAAGGAAGTAGCCCGAAACGGAGATGCCCAGGATACCGACGAGCATCATTCCGATGGCAGAGGCCACGCTGTGATTCCCGGCGATGGACTCGGTCTCCTCGGCATACTCGATCCGGACATGCCGGTTCAGGATGCCGTCGAGGTACAGGTACAGAACGAACACTCCCACCAGCGCTATCGCGGTGTAGGGCGAGCGCTCCAGGCCGGCGCTGACGCTCAGGAAGATCGGCAAGCCAATCGCGGAGACGGCGAAGCTAACCTCGTCCACGAACTTCCGCTTCATGAGCCTTCCGCCTTGCCTGTACCAGAGCATGGCCGCGGCGAAGAGGAAGCAGTTGATGATGTTTGAGGAGGCGATGTTCCAGAGCCCCGCCCCGAGCAGACCCATGGCGGCAGTGCTGACCGTGGCCACGAGCTCTGGCACCGAGGTCGAGAAGCCGAGGAGCTTCCCCTTCAGCTTCGGGCTCATGGTCGTGTTGTCCGCCAGCCAGCTCACCCCTGTCGTCAGGAAGTAGCGGGTGAACACCACCACGGCCATGCCGAATCCGATGAGCTTCCAAAGGTCGAGATGGCTGGCCAAGAATTCCATTACGCAATGCTTCCGGGTGGCAGATATCCCAGGGCAGGATTTTATACTCAGCTCGCGGATTGGTCCAATAGCCTGCTCGATGGATCGGCCACCCACCGGATCGAGCCGCGCTCGGCCACCCACCGGGTCGAGCCGCGCTCGGCCACCCACCGGGTCGAGCTGTGCTATACACCGATCTGTCCATAGACCTTGGAGGAAAAGTGCCCATGCGCGCACTATGCCTTGCGAGCTTCCTCGGCCTCGTAACAAGTACCCCAGCCGGGATGGCTGCGCCTCTTGGGGGCGATCAGGGACCCAGCCCGGAGCCAAGGGCTGGTGACGCCGCCAGGCAAGCACCGGATTCCGAAGCGCGGCCCGCCCCTCGAGGCCCCCAGACACCCGGAATCAAGCCCCCAGCTCCTGGAGAAAACGCTTCCCCACGCCCGGCCACCAGGCCTTTGACGAGGCTCCGTCTCGTGGAGCTCGAACGCCTCGTTCGCCGCGGCGGCCCGGCCAACGAAAGAGCGAAGGCCAAGGTGGCTGCGGCGGAGGCGCAGCTCCTAAAAGCCAGGCTCCTCTATGTACCGAGAGCCCGCTTCGAGCTGGTCTATTCCATCGTCCCCGAGTATCGCTGCACCCTTCCCGAGGCCTTCAGGGACGTCTCCCTCTCAGGAGGCGGCAACCTCTACGACGCCATGAACACGCGAGCGGTCCGGGAGCGCTTCTGCATGGGAACCGACAACTCGGACACAGCCAAGGACTACTTTCGCAACTTCGACCCGAGGAACTACTACTTCCGCTTCGAGCTGAACCTGGGCCAGCCCCTTTACACCTTCGGCAAGATACGCCACGCCAAGAGCCTGGCCCGGCACGGAGTGGCCGCGGCAAGGCTCGCCGAGACGCAGACCCTGGACGAGGCCGTCCATGGAGTCCGCAGGGCCTACTTCGGACTGAAGCTCGCCCGGGAGATGCTGTTCACCATCGAGGAAGGCGAGGAGCAGCTCCGCAAAGCCGAAAAACGCATGGAACGGGCGCTGGCCAAAGAGGACGGCGAGACGGATCGAACGGATCAGTACCGGCTGCAGATCGCCCGGGCCGACGTGGACGAGCTCACACAGAAGGTGAAGCGCGGGGAGAGCATGGCCCTCGCGGGCCTGCGGGCGCTCCTTGGAAGCAGCGCTCCCAAAGGGCTGGACATCGACGACAGGCCCCTCGACAGGGTGAAGACCGAACTCAAGCCCCTCGACCACTACTTGGCCCTCGCCCGCAAGCACAGACCGGAAATCAAGCTCCTCAAGGTGGCGCTGCAGGCGGCCCAAACCACGGTCAAGCTCCGAAAGGCCAGCTTTTTGCCCGACTTGATGCTCCTCATGCGCTACCGCCTCAACCTCTCCACATCCAAGGACGATCCGAGGAACGCCTACCTCAGGGACGAGCTGCACGGCAACAGCGTCTACATCGGGCTCGCCCTCAAGTGGGACCTGGATTTCCACTTCAAGTACGCAGATCTCGCCAAAGCACAGGCAGAGCTGGTGGCCACGCGTCACATGGGTGAGCAGGCCAGGCTCGGCCTGGAGCTCCAAGTGGAGCGCGCCCACGGTCAGCTCGCCGACGCGCTCAGGAGCCTGGAGGTCCTCGGCAGGGCGCGGGCCGCGGCCCGGCGCTGGCTGGTCACCATGGGGCAGCGCCACGAGATGGGAACCGCTTCCACCAAGCCCCTCATCGACGCACTAAAGGCGAGGTTTCAGGCAGATTTGCGCTACCTCGAGGCCGTCAACTCCTTCAACATGGCCGCCGTGGATCTCTCGCGCCTGGTGGGTGTCGAGGTGGCCAGCCTGTGGGAGACGAAATAGCGGAATAGACCCCTTTGCCCCATCGTCCTCGGGTAAGGTGCGGCGCGCTCGGCCGAATGGCCAAATGACAGACCGCCAGGAAGCGACGCCGTCGAGACAAGGAGCCAAATATGACACATCGACTCCAGATACTTCTTCCCGGCGCCACGGCAGTGCTTCTGCTCCTGGGATCCGCTCTTGCCCAGGCCGGTCCCCTCACCGAGCTCAAGGCCGCCAATGGCCAGCTGAACAAGCTGGCCCAGGCGAGGGCGAGTGATGATCAGCTCAAGAAATTCGTCAATCAACTCCTGGACTTCGACACTATGGCCGAGAACACCCTGAAGGCACAGTGGCCGAGCTTGTCCGCAGAGCAGAAGTCAGAGTTCAAGAAGCTCTTCCAGGGGCTGATCGAGAAGAGCTACATCAGTGGCATCCGCAAGAACGCGAGCTTCTCGGTGGACTACCAGCGCGAGACCTTGAGCGGGTCAGAGGCCCGGGTCTTCACGATCGTGCACTCAGTGCGAAAGGGGAGGCCCAGGCAGAGCGAGGTGAGCTACCGGATGCGGCGCGTTGGAAACAAATGGCGGGTGATCGACATGAAGACCGACGATGTGTCCATGGAGGAGAACTACCGAAACTCCTTCTCGCGGATCATCAAGGACAAAGGCTTCACCGAGCTGCTCGACAAGATGAGAAAGAAGCTCACCTCGGCCTAGGTGCCCGCCCCCTCGCGCCCGTCTTCCAAGGAGTCGCAGTCTAAGCACGAACCAGATCCGGCGCTCTGGATCCGCCTGCCCTCCGCCAGCCAAAACCCCCTCAGATTTTTGAGACTTGTGTCGTTGATGCGATCAGCGCGATACTACCCTTTGGAGCAATCGGATCCGAGGCTTTTAACTAGAAGTAGGCTCAGGTCCTGTCGACAGGCAGGACCTGCAAGCGAGGTTTGAAAATGTCACGCTCCCTCTTCGGCATCGCGCTCTTCTGCCTTCCACTTGCCCTGTCTTCTGGCTGCGGCAGGAGCTGGTTCAATCTTCGACCCTGCCAGTCGGACCAAGACTGCGAAGACGGGGTGAGCTGCACGGTGGACCGATGCGATCCTCTGTCCGCGAAGTGCACCAATCTTCCGGACGACGGCCTCTGTGCTCCTTCGCAGCGATGCGACCCCGAGCTGGGCTGCGTCGCGGAGGGCCCCTGCTCGAGCGACGCCGAGTGCAAGGACGACGTGGACTGCACCGTGGACAGGTGCACCGCCGAGGGTTGCCAGAACCTGCCAAATCCCGAGCTCTGCCCGGTGGGGCACATCTGCGATCCAGAGCTTGGATGCGTGCAGAAGCCCTGCCAAACCGACTCCGACTGCGACGACGCCGATCCATGCACCACTGAATCCTGTCAGGGGGGCCTCTGCCAGCAGCGGCTGCGGGACATGGACGGAGACGGCTACTCCGACGCTCGCTGTGGCGGCCAAGACTGCGACGACAGCGACCCCTGGGTGAACCCGGACATGTGGGAGGACTGCTACGACGGCCAAGACAACGACTGCAACGGCGCAATCGATTGCCAAGACGCAAGCTGCCGCTGGGAGCCCCACTGCCAGGGAGGCGAGATCTGCTACGACGGCTTGGACAACGACGGCGACGGCCTCATCGACTGCGATGACCCTGACTGTGCATGGGACCCCTCCTGCCAGGGCTGGGAGGACTGCTACGACGGCTGGGACAACGACGGCGACGGCCTCGTCGATTGCCAGGACCCGGACTGCGCCCGGGAGCCCCACTGCCAGGGTACCGAGCTCTGCTACGACGGCTGGGACAACGATGGCGACGGCCTCATCGACTGTGAAGACCCCGACTGCCGCTTGGACCCATCCTGCCAGGGCTGGGAGGACTGCTCCGATGGCTGGGACAACGACGGCGACGGCCTCGTCGACTGCCAGGATCCAGACTGCGAGTGGGACCCGCACTGCCAGGGGGTCGAGCTCTGCTACGACGGCTGGGACAACGACGGCGACGGCCTCATCG
>JAVEWA010000184.1:0-11281 GCA_034004785.1 Polyangia bacterium | reverse complement strand
CCACCACCAGCATCCCGTCCGAGTCGTACCAGGCCGCAAGGCCCCGGGAGGCCTCGCGCGCCTCGGCCTTCTCGTTCTCGAGGAGCCGGTTCGCCCTCCGGTACCTCCGGACGAGGGTCTCGATGTGGGAGGCAGTGCCGGCCCTGGCCCAGCCGAGGAGGGTCTCCTCGTTTTGCCCGTCTGCGATCCGGGTGAGGGCCCGGACCTTCGAGTAGGATAGCTCGCCCCTCGAGAAGGCCTCCGAGATCCGGGGCAGGCCGGGCAGGGCCCTCGCGACCCGCACGTACTGGCGCGCAGTGCCGAGATCCAAGCTCGCCCGGTGGGAGAGCCAGTGGGCAGAGGAACGGTGGGACGAGCCGAGGGGGTCTGCCCAGAGGCCCCGGCTGTCCACCTCCCCGACGAGCAGGAGGAGCCGGTAGGTCGCGGCCTGGATCGTGGCAGAGAGGAGAGTGATCTCGTCCTCGAGGTCCTCGATGCTCCTCGAGTCGAGAGGTGCTGTAACCTCGGACATTGGTTTTGCGTTCATGCGCTATATATAGCATGGGGTGTTTTGGGCCTCCCAGGACGCCCGCCATGAGGAGAATGAGCCCCATGAGGTCGTTTCAACGCCTGGCGAGGCTTCTCGGGCCGCACGGTCCCTCTGGCGCGGTCTGGGGGCTAGCGAGGTAGAGGAGTCACAAGCTAGGCGAACCATGGCCAAAATACCGTCAAGAGTAATCGACACCATGAGCGAATTATTTTGTTCTGGCTCCGCAGGGCCGGCGGCGGGCGGCGCGCACGCCCCACGATTGCACCTTCCGAGCGCCAGGGATGCGTAGGGCTTGGTCGGCCGCTCTGCGGCCGACCGGAGCGAAGCGGAGCGGAGCGGAGCCCGGAGCAGCCCGGTCGGGGCCCCCGAAGGGGGTACCGAGGCGCCAAAATCCCTCTGAGTACGCTCGTACTTGATCTCAGGACAAGCTCGCCAGGCGCGAGAACTCGATCACCCGTCCGCGCCCCCGAGCCGTGTTCCCGAGCCTTGGCCCCGGGCCTTGGCCCCAGTCCCTGGCCCCAAGCCGGGGAACTGTGATAGAAGTGCGGCATCGAACAACCGAGGAGAGTCCAATGAAAGCCCTGGCAATAATCGCCCTGGTTCTGGGTCTCAGCGCCGTCGGCGTCGCTGGTTATCACCTCCTCGAGACCTGGCCAAACGTCAAGAGCGCCGAGCAGCGCATGGAGCGGTCCAGGCAGCACGAGAGATACGTCTCTCACGGCCCGAGCATCGAGGACCGCCTTTGGATGAGCTACCGGCAGGCAGCCTTCAACCAGGTCTATACGATGTGGGGCCTCGGCGGGCTCGGCCTCATCCTGGGAGTGATCGGCGCCATCAAGGCCCGGAAGACCTTCAGGGTCCTCGCCCTCGTCGCCACCGCCTCCTCGGTGGCGGCCCTGATCGTCTCCCTGACCACCATCATGGCCAGCCGACTTGGCTGACCTGGACAAGACGGGCCTTGCGCCGGCCTAACCTGCGAGGAGTGGGCCTCACCGCCCACTACACCGCCAAGGCCTGGCACGCCCTCGGCGTGCCCGAGGCGGAGCGCTTCGTCACCATGCGGGGCCGCCTGCTCTTTGCCGCCACCGCCCCACTTCGATGGCTCGGCCCGCGAATCGGGCTCGATGACCCCCTCTTTCTACTTCTGAGCTCCAGGCACCTGATTATCGAGCAGCTTCTGGACGAGCAGGGGCTGCTCGCCTTCCTCGAGCTGGCCTCGGGCCTGTCCCCGAGGGGCGCGGCCCGGACCCGGGACCCGAGGGTGACCTACGTGGAGGTGGACCTGCCCCACGTCATCGCCCTGAAGGAACGCCTCCTCGGCAAGGAGCGAGGGGCTGGCCACCACCTCTTGCCCGGGGATGCCATCAAGAGCTCGACCTACGACGCAGCCCTCGGGCTCCTTGGCGGGCGAGGCCCCATCGCGGTGGTCGCCGAGGGGCTGAACGCCTACCTGCCAAGGCCTGCCCTTGTCGCGCTGCTGGGCGAGGCCGCGCGATTCCTGCGAGAAGCTGGCGGGGGTGTGCTCGCAATGGAGCTGAACCCCGCAGAGGCGGTGGGCCGCTTCGGCCTGGCGGGCGCCCTGGCGGTGCGAGGGATCGGCGCCGTGGCGCGCTCGCCTCTCTATCTCCCGGTGCGAGACGAGGCGGACGCCCGGGAGCTGCTCGAGAGCGCGGGGTTCGAATCAGTGGTCCTGCACGATCCGGCCACCCACCCCGCCACCGCCGCCCCCCGCTACGCCGCCTGCCGCGGCGTCGTGCTGGTGGCAGAAGCATGGATTGGCCCAGTGGGGAGCAGGCAGGCGAGGTGAGCGATGCCGGATGGCCAGAGCCCAAAAGAGGACAGGAATCCGGGGCGCCCGGCGCCAGGGCAGCCAGCGCCCGAGCGCCCGGCGCCCGAGCGCCCAGCGCCAGGGCGGCCAGCGCCCGAGCTCCTCGCGCCCGCGGGCACGCCGAGGAAGCTGGAGGCCGCCTTCCACTTCGGCGCCGACGCGGCCTACCTCGGGCTCAAGGAGGGCTCCCTCAGGGCCTTCGCCGGGAACTTCACCCTGGAGGAGCTGGAGTGGGCCCTCGGCTACGCCAGAGCGCGCCAGAAGCGCATCTACGTCTGCTTGAACCTCCAGCCCTTTGACGACGATCTGGACAGGGTTGGCCGGATGCTGAGGGACCTCGCCCGCCTCCGACCCGACGGGCTCATAGTGGCGGATCCCGGCGTGGTGGAGCTGGCGCGGCAGCTCGCCCCCTCCCTCCCCCTTCACCTCTCGACCCAGGCGAGCGTCACCAACGCCGCCGCGGCCCGCTTCTGGTTCACCCAGGGCGTGACGCGCATCGTGGTCGCCCGCGAGCTGAGCCTGGACCGGATCCGCCAGGTCGTGGATGGCGCGCCGCCGAGGTGCGAGATCGAGGTTTTTGCCCATGGCGCGGTCTGCGTGGCCTACTCTGGCCGCTGCCTCCTGTCGCTCTACTGGGCGGGCCGCAACCGCAAGGGGGAGCGGCCCGAGCGGGACCCGCGCCGCGGCTCCTGCGCCCAGGGCTGCCGCTGGGCCTACAGCCGGATGGCGGTGGAGGACGCCAGGCGGCCCGGGCAGTGGAACCCGGTGGAAGAGGACGAGCGCGGCACCTACTTCTTCGACGCCAAGGACCTCTGCGCCCTGCCCCTGCTCGACGAGCTGGTCTCCACAGGGGTCCGCAGCCTCAAGCTGGAGGGGCGCACGAGATCGATTCACAGCGTGGCCGTGACCGTGGACGTCTATCGCCACGCCCTGGATCGCCTCGCCGCAGGGGACCGGGAGGGCTTTCTCGCGGAGGTGCCCCGCTACCTGGACGAGCTCGCGCGCCCTGCCTACCGGGGCTTCTCGACCCACTTCCTGGGCGGCGACGAGAACGCCCTGTCCAGCTACAACCCCGAGGGCTCCTACCGCGACGGCAGGGCGGGCTACCTGGGAGACGTGGTGGCCGCCGACCCGGAGGGGCTCTGGGTGCAGCTCGTGAATCCCCTGGAGCCCGGCGCCGAGGTCGAGGTGAGGGATGCGGGGCTCCTTTGCGAGCGGGCCAGGGTGGAGCGCCTGGAGTCCAGGGACGGCGCCCTCCTCGGGCGCGCCCTTTCTGGCTCGGTAATTCGCATTCCAGGTCGGTTTAGGGCCTTGCCAGGAGCGCTGGTGCGACCCATGCTTTCGTCCGACTCGAGATAAGCGGTCCAGGACAGGTAAACAGAAGGCTCACGCGCCGTGAGGCCCAAGGAGGTCACGACGATGGCAAAACTACGCGCAATCGCACTTAGTTACGGCAACCAAGGTGAAGCGAGAGCACCGAGCAGGCTCGCGGTCGCGGCCTTGGCTCTGACGCTCTTCACCGCGCTTTCCCTCGCCTTGGCGACGAAGGCCCTGGGAGCTCAACCGGTCCAGGGCACCAAGGACGCGAGCGCCTTCGCGGCCGAGCCAAAGACTCCCGAAGCCCTGGGTACTGCAGCCGGGGCTGCTGGCGTTGAGAAGCCCAGGCCCTGGTATCGCTTCGAGGCCTCCCTCGAGATGGGCTTCCTAGGGGTGCCGTTTCACCGATACCAGCAGGGCCTCGACGGCACCTGGTTCGACTTCAGGAAGGAGGGAGGGCAGGAGAACCTGTTCCTGTTCCTCAGAACCAGCGCTGGGATAAGGATCCTGGACCGGCACGTGATCCTGTTCCTGTACCAGCCGCTCAGCCTCTCGACTCGCGCCGTGCTCAAGCGGGACGTGACGCAGGAGGGCGTGACCTTCCCCGAGGGCACCGCCGTGAACCTCCGCTACGGCTTCGACTTCTACCGGGCCAGCTACCTCTACGACATCTTCAAGGATCCCCGCTTCGAGCTCGGCGTGGGAGCCTCGATGCAGATTCGAAACGCGGACATCTCCTTCACCTCGGCCGACGGCAGCCTGCGCGCCCTCTCCCAGAACCTGGGCCCGGTCCCAGCGCTGAAGATCAGGGCTCGCTACACCTTCCCGAGCGGCTGGTGGATCGGGATGGAGGCCGACGGGATCTACGCGAACATCAAGGGCCTGAACGGCAGCACCCGGGAGGTGACCGGGGCCATCCTGGACGCCTCGATCCGGGCTGGAATACACTTCCGTGGCAAGCTGGATGTCTTCGTGAACCTGAGATACCTGGGGGGCGGCGCCAAGGGTGGCGGCCCGGATGAAAACTCCCAGGGCGACGGCTACACCCGCAACTGGCTCCACTTCGTCACCCTCTCCCTCGGCTTGGGTCTGTACTAGGAACCAATCCACCTTTGACTGCCAGCCATATCATAAGATATGGTTAGCAGTATGAAGACAACAGTAGATATTTCCGATGTCCTTCTGGAGCGTGCCAAGCGGCTAGCTTCCCAACGCTCCACCACCCTGAGGGAGCTCGTGGAGGCAGGCCTCAGACATGTCCTGTCCGAGGCGCGACCCAGGAGTGAATTCGAGCTGCGTGACGCTCGGGTGGGCGGCCGAGGGCTTCAGATGGAGTTCCGTGGTGCGAGCTGGGAGAGAATTCGCGACGCGGCCTATGAAGAGCACGGCTCATGATCGCGGTGGACACCAACCTGCTCGTATATTCCCATCGCCGCGACTGCGAGTGGAACGAGGGAGCTCACGCCTGCATCTCGAACCTGGCAAGGGGTCACTTTGCCATCCCATGGCCCTGCCTCTACGAGTTCGTGGCGATCGTGACGCACCCGAGGATCTACGATCCGCCCACCGGCCTCGAGCAGGCCATTGACCAAGTCGAGGCATGGCTCGAGGCTCCAGGGCTCGTGCTGCTGTCCGAGCACGACTCCCACTGGCCGAGCTTGGCCCTATTGCTCCGCTCGGGACGAATCGTGGGACCTAAGGTCCACGATGCCCGCATCGCAGCGCTCTGCATCGCGAATCGCATCGACGAGCTCTGGACCGCGGACCGCGACTTCAGCAGGTTTCCAGGGCTCCGCACGAGAAACCCCCTCACAGACCCGGCCTGAAGAGCCCTTGCTCTGTGAAGAGTTGGGAGGAGCTGGGAGGATCGGGGAGGATCTGGGATGGCAGAGGCGCCGACAGGCGCCCCCAGCTCAGGGCTTCAGCACCGCCCGCCGGACGAGCTTGCCGTGGTGGGCCGCGTCGAAGACCGCGTTGGCCTCTTCGAGGGGATGGCCCTCGACATAGGGCTTCACCTTCAGCCGCCCGGACCCGATCCAGTCCAGCACCTCTGGGTAGAGCTCGGGGTCGCAGCCCCAGTTGCCCCTCACCGTGGCGTCGAAGGCCATCAGATTCGACAGGCGGAGGTCCAGCTTGTCCATGGTGAAGCCCACTACCGCCATGTAGGACCCGAAGGTCAGCAGGCCAAAGCCGGTGTCCTGCCCCGCCTTGGTGCCGGAGGTCTCGAAGATCTTGGTGCAGAACTTGGGCGCACCCATGGCCTTGCCCGCCTCGGCCATCTTGCCCTTGAGTGCCTTGGGGTCGAGGCCCCGGACGTTGATCACCGCCCCCGCGCCCGACGACTTGGCCTGCTCGAGCTTGGCGTCGTCCACGTCGAGGGCGATCACCTTGGCGCCGGTGGCGGCGGCGATCTGCACCGCGTGGATGCCAACTCCTCCAGCCCCGATGACGATGGCGAGATCTCCAGCGGCCAGGCCCGAGCGCTTCACCGACATGAAGGGGGTGGTCATGGCGTCGGAGACGATGCTCAGCTCCCATAGCTCGTTCTTGGCCAGCACCGCGTCCGGCACGGGGCAGACGTAGCGCGCCGGCACCACCACGTGGGAGGCGAACCCGCCGTGGCGGTCGTTCCCTGGCATGATCTGAGCGCGGCAGATCGTGCGGTGCCCGGCCCGGCAGAGCTCGCAGATCCCGCAAGGCAGCACGGCGGGGACCAGCACGGGCTTGCCCTCGAGGGCCTTGGCCGCGGCGATGGCGGCCGGGTCGGCGTCGCCGCCCTGCCCCACCTCGATGACCCGCCCGGCGATCTCGTGGCCTAGAATGAGGGGCGGGGCCTTGCGGGTCTTCACGCCGAGGTGCAAAAACGAGATGTCCGTGTGGCAGACGCCGCAGCCGGCCACCTCCACGAGCACCTCCCCCGCGGCCGGCGCCGGGATGGACAGGGTCTGCTTCTCAAAGGGCTTGCCCGGCTCGGTCATGACCCAGCCGGTGATCTCGCGCTCTCCATGATGTGTCATCGTGCTGTCTCTCCTTGCTAGGTTGTGCTCTCCAATTCTCTCGCCGGGACTCACCCGACACTGGCCGTGGCCGCGGGCTGGTCCAGCACCAGGAGCGCCGCCCCCAGGGCGGCCGTCTGGATGGGCTCCGGCACCACCCTCACCGGGAGGCCGCACTTGTGCTCCAGCGCCGCCGCCACTCCCGGGAAGTACTCCATCACGCCCCCGCTGATCGCCACTGGCGGCGTGAGGGGGCCCAGCTCCAGGATTCGCTCCGCGACGGAGTGCATGCAGCCCAGGGCGATCTGCTCGCGGGTCGCGCCCGCCCTCAGGGCCTCCAGGATCTCGGACTCGCCATATACCGAGCAGTAGCTGCTGATGGGGACCGGGCGATCGGCTGCGGAGGCCAGCTCCATGAGGCGCGTGGGGTGCACGTCCAGGTGCCTGGCCGCGAACTCCAGGAAGGTGCCGATGCCCACGGCGCACTTGCGCGGACCCCGGGTGCCCAGACGGAGCCCCTCGGCGTCCACCTGGATCACCGAGGGGCTCCGCCCTCCGATGTCCACCACCGTCAGGGGCTCTGGGAAGTAGTGGAAGGCGCCCCGGGCGTGGCAGGACGAATCGATGAGCGTTCTGGCCTTTGGCAGCTCCGCGTTGCGGGCGCCGAACCCGGTCACCCCCACCGCAGCGAGGGCCTCGCTGGGCTGCTGTGCGTCGTCCAGGGCACTCTCCAGGGCCTCCCTGGCCCTCTGGCCGAAGTAGCCAGCCGCGAGGATCAGGCTCCTGCCGAGGATGCTGCGGTCCTCGCCGAGCACCACGGCCTTGACGCACTCCGACCCCACGTCCACTCCAGCGACCAGGACCCGAGAGGGGTTCGGCATGTCAGGTTCCTTTCGGGGTTGCGGAGCCGGTGGCGCCCTCGGGCTCGGCCCCTGCACGCGCCTCTCTGGCCGCGTGCAGCGCCGTAAGCTCTATGAAGTCCTCGAGCTGCAGCTCGAGCTGTTCCATGGAGAAGACACGGGTGTCGTGGGTGTCGGCCTCCAACACCAGGAAGGGAAGGCCTGTCGTCTGCTGCACCCGGTGCTGCAAGCCATAACGTACGCTGGAGTGCTTCTGGGAGGTGCGACCGTCGTGGTAAACGACCGCGTCCACGCCCAGGCGCTGCAGCTCCGCTGTGAGGATCGCCGCCTTGGTGCCATTGGACCTGTTGGGGAAGATCCCCAGGTACGTCCTGGCCATGGACTCGATGGGGTTCTTGGCGTCGAGGCCCTGAAGGGCGAATATGCGGCTGTAGGTGGAGCCCACCACCGCAACGCCGCGGTTCAAAAACAGGGTGGAGAGGGAGCGCAGGCCGCACCAGATGGGTGGGCCCTCCCAGTAGAACCGGAAGCGCTCACCCGGAACGGCGGCCTGGCCCTGGTTCACCCGGGACTCGAGCTCCGCAAGGAGGATCCGGTAGTACTCCACGGCCTGGGGCGTGCCTCTCAAAAGGACCATCGGCGCCAGGTGCACCAGCATGTCGAAGTAGGTCCAGGGGGACGGGACCTGGTTCGAGAGATCCAGGCACATGGCGTAGAGCGTGGCCGCCCTGGAGGACAGGCCCACGACCTCTCCCAGGCGATCGATGTCCAGGCGCAGCGAGAAGCGCTCCTCGAGCCCGCGAACCGCGCGCAAGATCTGCTGCACCGCTCCGTCCACGTCGAGCTGCTCAACCTCTCCGAGGATGGGCGGGGGATGCAGGCCCAGGACGGGAGCGTCGAAGGCGCTCGAGTACCATTCGAACCAGTGCCTCAGGGTGTCTGAGTAGTTGGTGCTGTACACCAGGGCGTCCGGCCTTGGCGGGCCGGCGATGTCGTGCACGGATACTAGGGGGCTCTCGTGGGCGAGGAAGGCCCCGATGTCCGAGGTCATGGCCGAGTTGGCGTTGGGCGAGAAGCCCGCCGCCAGCGCGCGGCGTATGAAGGTGGACCCCTGCCGGCTGGCGCCTATCAGCGCTGCGTGGTTCTCCGGAAAGTATGGAGTGAGCCCTAGAGCCCGCAGGAGCTCCACCGGCCCGAGGCCGGAGCACCAGACCACCCGTCGTGCTGGATCCTGGGTGGCGGCCTGGAGGTCCAAGTAGTGGGAGTGCATCAGCTCCTTGAGCTTGGGAGCACACTCCAAGGGCACCCGCCCGTCCGGCATGCCCCCCAGGCGATCCTTGCGCATGGGCTGCGCGGCCGTCTGAGCCGTTGGCTGCGATTCCTTTGCCTGGGCGATGGTCTGCGCCGCCCTCCTCCGCCTCCTGAGCACCTGTTCCTCTCGGGACTTGATGAAACGCACCAGGCCCCAGTTCAAGGGGGCCTCGAGCCCGAGGCGCTCCGCCTCCTTCACCACCGCGCCGTTCAGGGCGTCCACCTCGGTGGGAAACCCGCGGGCCAGGTCCTGCCACATGGAGGGCCGATTCTTCCCGAGGGCACGCTGGGAGCCCACCACCGGGCGATATGGATCCTCCTCGTCGACGATGGGTACGCCCCGCGCCCTCATGACGCTCACGATCTCTTTGCAGCACCCCCGCATGAAGTGCTGCAGGGCCTCGTCGTCCAGCATCTCGCGACATGTGAGCCCGGTCAGGGCCGAGACCGGGTTCACCACGGCGTTGTGAAGCAGCTTCTGCCAGACCGCGTGGTCGATGTTGGCAACCACGTTGGTGGGGAGCCCGGCGCGGTTGAATATCTCGCCGATGGCCTCGACCTCGGGCGTCACCTCGCCCCGGTAGGGCGCGATCTGGATGGGCTTGATGCCCACCCGATACCGGATTCGGTTGGGACCGGTGTGCTGAATCGAGTGGTAGGTGATGCCGCAGAGCACCCGCTCCTCGCCCAGCAGCTCCGCCAGCACCTCCGTGTTCCCGATGCCGTTCTGCATGGACAGCACCCGGGTCTCGGGGCCGATGACGGCCCCCACGCTCTGGATGGCGGACCCGGTCTGGTAGCTCTTGACGGACAGGAACACGAGGTCCGCGAGAGGCAGGTCCTCCACACCCGACACCACCCGGATCTTGACGCAGCGCTCGCCCTGGGCCCCAGCCGCGATGAAGAGCCCGGTCTCGGTCAGGAGCTTGACCCGGGCCTTGTTGATCTCCACGAGGACGACGTCTTCGCCGGCTTCCGAGAGCTGGGCGCCGATGAGCCCGCCGAGGGCGCCGGCGCCTACCACGACGATTCGCATATTGGCTTCCTAGCGGTTCTTCCAGACGGGCGGCCGCTTCTCGTAGAACGCCGCGATCCCCTCGGGGACCTCCTCGGTCTTCATGAGCTCCTCGAGAAACACCCGCTCGGCCTCCACGCGCCCTTTTTCCGCGCCCATGCCCCGGGTCCGCTTCAGCGTACGGACATTCAGCCTTAGCACCAGGGGGCTCGCAGCCCTCAGGTCGGCGAGGAACGCCTCCACCGCCTCGTCCAGGGCCTCGGGCTCCACCACCTGAGAGACGAAGCCCCAGCGCTCCATTGTGTGGGCGTCGAAGACCCGGCCGCCGCAGGTGAGCTCCATGGCCCGCCGGTGCCCCACCAGCTCGGGCAAGTAGGCCACGCCGAGGGGCGCGAAGAAGCCCAGCCTGATCTCGGGCTGTCCGAACTTGGCGTTCTTGCTGGCGATCACCTGGTCCCCGGCCATGACGAGCTCGAAACCGCCTCCCAGGGCCGCGCCGTTCACCGCCATCACCACGGGGATATCGAGGGCGAAGAGCTGGCGGAACATGGCGCTGAAGGTGCCTATCATCTCACCAGCCTTGTCCGGGGCGTGCTCCCCGACGTCCGCGCCGGCGGAGAAGGCCTTGCCCTTGGCCCGGACCACCAGGGCCTTGAGGGTCGCGTCCCCCGCCGCCCTCTCGGCCACGGCGGCCACCTCTCTCATCATGGCCGCGGTCATTATGTTCAGCGGCGGGCTGTTGAGGGTCGCGTAAGCGACGTCGTCCCGCACTTCGTAGATAACGAGGGGTTCGTTCTCTGCCATGACTGTCTCCCCCCGCCTTTGGGCGGGTCATGGGCGGGGCCCAGTGGCCACCGCGCGGAACATCGACGAGAGGCGGCCGCGATCAGGCCACGGTCACCTTGAGCACCAGGGCGCCGGCGGTGTCCCCGGCGGCGCAGCCAGTGAACATTCCATAGCCCCCGCCGAGCTCCGCTAGCTCCTCGATGAGCTCTATGACGGAGCGCATGCCCGTGGGGCCCTGGGGGTGCCCCCAGACCAGGGAGCAGCCGTAGCGGTTGAAGAAGTCCAAGGGCTTCTCCAGCTTGCGCGCCAGGAAAACGTCGTTCACCGCGAAGGGGGTATGGGTGTTGACGGCCTTGAGGTCGCCGACCCCGATGCCAGCCCTCCCGAGGACGGTGCGCACGGCGGGCTCGTTGGCCGCGGGCATGTGAGCCTTCTCCACCCGAGACTGAGCCGTGGCGATGAGCTGGACCTCCACGTTCTTGTCCTTCGAGAGCTCCTTGGCCTTCTCCCTGGTGGCGAGCACGATGCCAGCGTTGCCATCGGCGGGATAGGTCTGGCCGCCAAAGGTCACGGTGCCGTCCTTGAGCACGGGCCTGAGCTTGGCGAGGCCGTCCTTGGTGGAGGGAAAGACGCCCTCGT
>JAVEWA010000183.1:0-11284 GCA_034004785.1 Polyangia bacterium | reverse complement strand
CGCACGCCTCGAATGGGAGCCGCCCCCGGAGGATCGGGCCGAGCCCAGGCAGGCATGGCGCTCCTCGGGCCGGGCCGTGGCCCCGGGCCGGGCCCGGCCCTTTGTCCTCGGAGGCCCCCACGCGGAGCGCCCCCTCGCGCGGCACCGTCTGCGGGTGACCTTCGAGGCGGGCGCGCGCCACACCCTGACGCTCGTCTCCCACAGCGTGGCCGGCTTCGATCGCCAGAGCAGGCCCCGCACCCAGGCGGAGGTGTCCTTCGCGGGCACGAGGCGAAGGGACAGCTTCACCTATCATCACGAGCTGCGGCTCAGGGCCCCGGAAGCGAGGACCAGGCCCGGCGGCGAGGCCGGGGGCGTCGCCCTGGAGCTGGACCTCCCGCGGGACCTGGAGCTCGGCTCCGAGCCGCCCCTCCGGTGCGCCGCCCGTGGCGGCAGGCAGCGCTGTCACGGCGAGCTCACCCCGGACACCGAGCGTCTCCTCATCGGGCTCGCGGCTCCCTACAAGCGCCCGGTGGGCTTTTTCGCGCAGGTGGGCGTGGGGGCGACCAGGGACGGGGCCGAGCCGTGGGTGAGGGTCGGCGCCTCGCTCCTTTTGCGGCGCCGCCTGGATCTGCTGACTCTCAGCGCCGAGTCGGATGTCCAGCACCGCTTCGGCCTGGGGCTCGCCTACCAGGTCTTCCTCCCCTACCGGCCGAACCTCCACGAAATGGGCGCGAGCTTCGAGCTGGGCCTCGTGCTGGACGTCTGGCCAGAGCTGCGCCCCGCCATCCGGCTGGGAGGCGCCTTCCGCTTCGGCTTCGTCGGGCTCGGCGCCCTCCTGGACTTCTACCCAGGGGAGCTGGGAGGGGATGCCTCGGGCCCCTCCTGGCGGCTGCTCCTCGGCGCCGGAGTGGGGCTCTAGGGCTCTCCCCACCTCGGCCAGCGTCCACGACCACCGCCTGGGACCCGGCGAGCACGGCAGGCCAGGCGTGGGAGATCTTCCCGATCCCAAGTCGTAGGCCCAATCGCAAAAATCCTCCCGTTCCAAAGCCTTCCTCTGGTACGCTTCGGCGAAACCAGAGCTTGGGCCAGGCGCCCAGACGGAGGCACATATGTCGAGACTCCTGTCCAAACTGGCGGTAGCAGCGCTCCTCGCCTGCCTCTCCACCTCGACCTCCACGGCCAAGCCTGGCAACCCGAAGAGCTCGATCCCAGCCCCCTGGGCACGGGCAACCCCCACGGATCTGAGCGGGCTCTTTGGCGTGGTCACCGGGCTGGACGAGAATAGGGGCACGCCGACCTTCATCTGGGCCGCGCCTCGCCCCGGGCCCGGGGGCTCGGTGGACTTCGAGGTTCTCGCAAGGCGGGCCCTCGGCCGCCTGGCCTTCCTGTACGGCCTCGGAGGGGAGGACATGGAGACGCTGCGCCTCCACCGGGTGTGGGATCCGGGCCGGAGCGCAGCCCTGGTGGTCTTCCGGCAGCGAGCGGGAGACCTGCCGGTGCTCGGGAGCGAGCTGGGGCTGCTCTTCAACCGAGAGGGGGCGCTCATCGCCGCGAGCGGTGGCCTGTTCCCAGGGGCCATGGATGCGGCCCGGAGAGGGGCCTTCGCCTTCACCGCCGAGGAGGCGCTGGCCGAGGCCCTCGGAGACCGGCTGGAGGCCTACGTACACGCGGGGGACTTGGTCCAGGCGGGGCCCAGCCAGGCAGGCTTCGAGCGCTACCTGCTCCCCGGCGGCGTCCCAGGGCCCTGGGTCCTCATGAGGCCCGCTCGGGTCCGGCGGGTGCTCTGGCCGCGAGGCTCCCAGCTCGTCGCCGCCTACGAGGCGGAGCTGCTGGCGCGCCGCGAGGCGAGGGGAGGCCCCCAGGCCTGGCGCCTGCTGGTCTCGGCCGCAGACGGCCAGATCCTCCTTCGCGAGCCGAGGACCTTCAGCGCATCCTACCGGGTCTGGGCTGCCCCCGACGGCCTCCACGACCCGTGCGACGGTCCCCTGGAGGACGTGGCGCCGCACCCCACCGGGATCCCCGACGGCTTCCGGCCCGAGTGGACCTCTCCCATCCTGGTGGACCTCGACGGGTTCAACTCGAACCCCCTGGGCGATCCCGATCCCTGGCTCGCCGCTGAAGAGACGCGCACCTTCGGCAACAACGCCAGGGTGTACGTGGATCTCGCCAGCCCGGATGGCTACGGCACCGGGGACCTCTGGGGCACGGCCTCCGGCCCAGGGGTCTTCGACTACACCTACGACGCCTCGGCGCTCCCCTACGCCAGCAACGAGCAGCGCCACGCGGGCGCGGTCCAGCTCTTCTACACGGTGAACTGGCTGCACGACTACTTCTACGACTCCGGCTTCGACGAGGCCGCGGGCAACGCCCAGCAGGACAACTACGGCCGGGGCGGGCTGGAGGGCGATCCGATCTTCGCCCAGGTGGAGGGCAAGGCCGAGGGCTTCCAGAACAACGCCAGCATGAGCGTTCTCGGCGACGGGGAGTCCCCCTTCATGATGAACGGCATCTGGCAGGCCTCGCCAGTGTTCATGGTTGATGGCGAGCGGGTCCGGGCCCGCGGCGCCTTCTTCGGGGCCCCTGCCTACGACGTGGCGGGCTCGCTCCTGCTCGTGCAGGACGGAGCCGCTCCCTACACCGATCTCTGCACCGCGCCGGCGATCTCTTTGACCGACGCCGTCGTGCTCATAGAACGGGGCACCTGCACCTTCGCCTCCAAGGCCCTGAGGGCCCAGGGGGCCGGTGCGAGGGCCGTGATCATCGCCAACAACCGCCCTGGCGAAGGCCCGCAGGAGATGCCCAACGAGGACCCGCCCCTTGCCATCACGATCCCGGTGGTGAGCATCTCCTACGAGGACGGCGAAGCCCTCAAGACCAAGCTCCAGGCGGGCCTGGTGAGCGTCACCCTCGCGAGGGATCCGGAGACCCGGCAGGGCGCCCTCGACAGCGGCGTGGTGGCCCACGAGTGGGGGCACTACATGCACCTGAGGCTGGTCTCCGGCCAAAACGCCCAGACCTACGCAATGAGCGAGGGCTTCGCCGACTTCGTGGCGGGCTTCATGGTCCTCCGAGAGGGAGATGACCTGATGGGCACCTATGCCACCGGGATCTACGCCATCTGGCACGTGGCCAACGCCGCCTACTACGGCATCCGGCGCCTGCCCTACTCCGCCGACCTCGCCAAGAACGCCCTGACTTTCAGGCACGTGAGCGACGGCGAGCCCCTCCCGGACACCCACCCCATCGAGACAAACACCGCGCCGAACTCCGAGGTGCACAACGCTGGAGAGATCTGGGGCACCGTGATGCACGACCTCTACATCGCCCTGCTCGGCGAGACCCTGGGCCCGTCCCCCCGGCTCACCTTCCCAGAGGCGCGCCGCCGCTTCGCAGACCTCTTGGTGCTCGGCATGACCATGGCGCCCGCCTCGCCCACCTTCACCGAGCAGCGCGACGCCCTGCTCGCCGCCGCCGCCGCCGCGGATCCCGCGGACATGGCCATCCTGGCGCAGGCCTTCGCCAGGCGCGGCCTCGGCACCTGCGCGATCTCGCCTCCTCGCGACTCGGAGACCTTCACCGGCCTCACCGAGAGCTTCACCCTCGCCCCCGCCATGCGCGTCCACTCGGTTACCCTGGACGATCTCGACACCTCCTGCGACGACGACGGGATCCTGGATGCCGGGGAGGTCGGGCGCGTGGTGATCACCCTCCAGAACACCGGCGCCGTCCCGCTCGAGAGCGCCACCGCCACGGTCTCCAGCCCGAGCTCGGACGTCTCCTTCCCGGACGGGCCATCTGCCACCTTCGGCATCATCGCTCCCTACGAGCTGGCCACCGCCACGGTCAAGGTGGCGGCCTCGGGCGGGCTCTCCGCCCCCACGAATCTCGAGGTGGAGGTCACGGCCGAGAACGCCGAGGCCTGCGTCACCGCGGTGGCTCACCAGAGCGCTCATCGCCTCCACTACGACGAGCTCGCGGCAGCCTCGGCCACGGACGACGTCGAGAGCGTCAACTCGCCCTGGACCGCCGGCGGCACTAACCCTGGGGTCTGGGAGCGGCGGGAGATCGGCGGGCCCTCCGACAACCACGTCTGGCACGCCGACGACCTCGCCACATTCTCCGACTTCTGGCTCGCATCGCCGCCCCTGGAGGTCTCATCGAGCGAGACCTTCCGCCTGACCTTCCAGCACCGCCACCGTTTCGAGCAGAGCGAGGGCACCAACTGGGACGGCGCGGTTGTGGAGCTCAGCCGCGACGATGGCGACTCGTGGGAGGACATCTCCGACTACGCCGATCCCGGCTACGGCGGCGTGCTCACCGAGAGCTCGGGCAACCCGCTTGCGAACCGGGAGGCCTTCGTGGGCGACAGCCCCAGCTATCCCGGCTGGGACACGGTTTCGTTGGATCTTGGCGCTGCCCTGGCTGGGGAGACGGTGCTCGTCCGCTTCCGCATCGGGACCGACCAGGCCGCGGGAGAGTACGGCTGGGACATAGACGACATCGCCTTCGAGGGGATCCTGAACACTCCCTTCCCGCTGGTCTCCGAAAACGCGCGGAGCTGCGATCACCCCTTCGCCGACGCTGGCCCGGACCAGACGGTGGCCCCGGGAGCCCTCGTCGAGCTCGACGGGACCGGGAGCTCCGATCCCCAGGGAGACGCCCTCTCCTTCCTCTGGACCCAGGTCACCGGCGCCATGGTCTCCCTGGAGGGCGCCGACACTGCCACGCCTAGTTTCGCCGCGCCCCTCGGGGAGGACGCCACTGCCCTCGTCTTCGAGCTGACGGTCTCCGACGGCGAGCACACCGACAGCGACCAGGTGGCCATCACGGTGGACCAGGCCACGGGCGGCGACGGAGGGGTGGGCCCGGACGGCGGCGGGAGCCACCTCACGCCGGGGAAGGGCTGCGGCTGCCAGTCCGGCCAGCCCGGAGGCCAGACCTGCGCCCTCGCTCTCCTCCTGCTCCTCGGGCTGCTGCTCGGGAGACGGGCCGCCGCCCCGCGCCGACAGGTCCCAGGGGAGAGCCCCGCACCAAGACAATCGGCAAAGACCGCGGCGCAGGCGCCTCGAGCGCCTCAGTCGCCTGGAGACGGCCCCGAGCGGGCTCGCCCATGAAGAGGCTCGCCCGGCTTCTCCTGGCCTTCTCGCTGGCGCTCCCTGGCTGCGGCGACCTGGACAACCCGGGGGACACGACCCTCGCCCTCTTCGTCCTGCCCCGCCCCGGAGTGGACGCCGAGCACTTCACCCTGCCCTGGCCGAACGACGTCCGCATGGACCCGGACGGCACGGTCAGCCTCGATGGATTCCCCGCACACTCTCCAATCGTGGCCAAGTACGTCGAGATCTTCGACAGGGAGCTTCGCGGCTGGAGCTCCAGCGCTGGGATCTTCTTCCGCTTCGACGGCCCCATCGACCCAGGCTCCCTGCCCGAGACCGCGGCCCACAGCCTCACCTCGGGCGCCACCGCATACCTCCTGAACATAGATCCCTCGTCGCCCGAGCTCGGCCAGCGGACGCCAGTGCTCTGTCGGTTCAGGGAGGCGCCCGGCTCCTACATCGGCCCGAACCACCTGGTGCTCCTGCCTGTGCCGGGCTACGTGCTGAGGCCGCGGACGATCTACGCCGCGATCCTCTCGAGGGGCATCAGGGACGCCCGCGGCCGTCCCCTCAGGCGCGATCTGGACCTCGTCAGGCTGCTCTCGGCGACGCCCCAGGAGGACCCGGCGCTGGCAACGGCGCGGGAGGCTTACGCGCCCCTCAGGAGCTACCTCGAGGAGCGAGGCATCGCCTCCACCTCGGTGCTGAACGCCGCGGTCTTCACCACCCAGGCGATCGGCGAGGAGATGGCCGCCCTCAGGGAGGCCGTGTACCGCGACATGCCCGCGCCCGACGCCCTGCCCGCCGACCTCGCCTACGTGCAGGACGCCACGGGCTACCATGTCTTCGAGGGCACCTTCGAGGCCCCGATCTACCAGGCGGGCGAGCCGCCCTACGCCCAGGAGGGGGGCGGCTTCGAGTGGGACTCCGAGGGCCGCCCGATCTTGCAGCGCACCGAGCCCGTGCGCTTCGCCCTGTCGGTGCCCAGCGGCCCCATGCCCGCCGCGGGCTGGCCCGTGGCCCTCTACGCCCACGGCACCGGAGGGAGCTTCCGCTCCCACCTCGGCGGGGGCGTCGCGCGGGTGATGTCCGACCTGGAGGCGGACGGGGCGCTCCCGGGCCGCGTCGCGGTCATCGGCATCGATCAGGTGCTCCACGGCACGCGCTGCGGGGACGCGAGCTGCGTCCCCGAGCTGCACTTCTTCAACTTCCAGAACCCGGTGGCGGCCAGGGCAAACGTCCTCCAGGGCGCGCTCGACAACGTGCAGCTCCTCCGCTTCGTGGAGGCCATGGATCTGCCATCGGCGCCGGGCACCGGCGCACCCCTGCGCTTCGACCCGCAGAGGATCATTTTCTACGGCCACTCCCAGGGGAGCCTGACAGGGCCGCCCTTCCTGGCGGTGGAGCCCAAGGTGCCCCTCGCGGTGCTCTCGGGCGCCGGCGGCAACATGATCCTGTCGCTCCTGCAGAAGACCGAGCCAGTGGACCTGCCGGAGCTCCTCGCCCTCCTCCTGGACGAGCCCGACGGAGTGGACGAGTTCCACCCCGTGCTCTCCCTCATACAGCTCTTCATAGATCCGGCGGATCCCGTGAGCTACGGCCGCTACATCATCGGAGAGCCCCTCCCCGGGGTCGAGCCGAAGCACGTTTTCCTCTCGCAGGGGCTCATCGATCACTACGTGCCGCCCGACCTCGCGGTGGCCTTCGGCGCGTCCCTGGGCCTCGCCCTCGCCGAGCCCCAGCTCGCCCCGGCTGACTGGCTCGCGCTCGGCCTGCTCGTCGGCCTGCCCCCCGCGAGCGTGGACCTCGCCCTGCTGGAGGGCTTCGCTCCGCTCGAGCGCCCGGTGACTCGAAACCTCGGCGACGGCGCGATCACCGGCGTGATGCTCCAGTACCTGGCCGACGAGGGCAGGGACGGGCACTTCGTGCTCACGGACAAGCCCGAGGCCAAGCGGGACTGGGCCGCCTTCGTGGGCAGCTTCCTTGTGGACGGCGTCCCCACCTTGCCGCCCCTTGGGGACTGACCTCGGAAAAGAGCGCTTCGGCCCGCGGGACGCGAGCTCGCCAGCCGCCTTCGGACGAGGCCCCCGGGGCGCCCCTCTGACGGGGCCTCGCGACACCCGGGGCGCCCCGCCCGGACTCCACGGGCAGCCCAGGGGAGAGGCCTGGAATACCCCTTCGATCCCGGTAGGTTACGGCGGCGGCGACCGCGCAAAAAACAGAGCTTTCTCTTGATCTTAGCCCTGGTTTCAACCATACTCTGAGGGCTCGATTCAAGACCCCGCTACCCCTGGCGCGCCATCACCCGTCAGGGCCCAAGAAACAGCACCCGGTCCCCATGGAAAACGAACCGACAGCCATCTCTTCACTAGTTCCCATCAGCATCGAAGAGGAGATGAAGAGCTCGTTCCTGGATTACGCGATGAGCGTGATCACCGCCCGGGCGCTGCCCGACGTCAGGGACGGTCTGAAACCCGTGCATCGCCGCATCCTCTACACGATGCACATCCTGAAGAACGCCTGGAACCAGCCATACAAGAAGTCGGCCCGCGTCGTCGGCGACACAATGGGCCGCTTCCATCCCCACGGCGACAGCGCCCTCTACGAGGCCTTGGTCCGCATGGCCCAGCCCTTCAGCCTCCGCTACCTCCTGGCTGACGGGCAGGGCAACTTCGGATCCGTGGACGGGGATCCCCCCGCCGCCATGCGGTACACCGAGGTCCGCATGAGCAAGATCTCCGCGGAGCTCCTCGCGGACATCGAGAAGGAGACCGTCCCCTTCATCCCGAACTACGACGAGAAGGAGGAGGAGCCCCTGGTGCTCCCCACCAGGGTGCCGAACCTCCTCGTCAACGGCGCCTCGGGCATCGCGGTGGGCATGGCGACCAACATCCCGCCGCACAACCTGGGAGAGGTCATCGACGCCACCATCGCGATCATCCGCGACGAGCGCCTCACGAACACCGACCTCCTCAAGTACATCCCGGGCCCGGACTTCCCCACGGGCGGGATCATCTACGGAAGAGCCGGGGCGTATCAGGCCTATCAGACCGGACGCGGCCCGGTGGTCATGCGTGGCAAGAGCCACATCGAGGAAAGCAAGGCCGGTCGGCGCCTCCTGGTGATCACCGAGATCCCCTTCCAGGTGAACAAGGCTCGTCTCCTCGAGAAGATCGCGGAGCTCGTGAAGGAGAAGGCCATCGAAGGCATCTCCGACATCCGCGACGAGTCCGACCGCCAGGGCATGCGGGTGGTGGTGACCCTGAAGAAGGACGCGGTGGACGAGGTGGTGCTCAACCAGCTCTACAAGCAGACGCCGCTCCAGACCACCTTCGGCGTGAACATGATCGCCATCGTGGGGGGAGAGCCGCGCACCCTCACGCTGCGCGACGCCCTCGGGCACTTCATCGATCACCGGCGGGAGGTGGTGGTCCGCCGCTGCGAGTTCGAGCTCAGACAAGCCAACGAGCGCCAGGAGATCGTGGAGGGGCTCGGGGTGGCCATCGAGGCCATCGACGTGATCATCGCCACCATCCGGGCCTCCCAGGACACGGCCGAAGCCATGATCCGCCTCCGCGCCATAGAGCTGAGCGGGCTCGGCACCTTCCTCAGGCGCGCCGGCGTCCCCGAGGCGGAGGTCGCAGCGGCCGAGGCTCGCGGCCCCTACCGCCTGAGCCAGCGCCAGGCCCAGGCCATCCTCGACATGCGCCTGCAGCGCCTCACGGGCCTGCAGCGGGAGAAGCTGGAGGGCGAGTACGCAGAGCTCGCCGCGGAGATCCACAGGCTCGAGGCGATCCTCGCCGACGAGCCCATGCTCATGGAGGTCATCGTCCAGGAGCTGCAGACCATCAAGGATGCCTACGGGGATCCACGCCGCACAGAGATCATCGACGCCTCGGGCGAGATCAGCATCGAGGACCTGATCGCCGACGAGGACATGGTCCTCACCACGACCCACTCGGGATACATCAAGCGGACCCCCCTCGCCGAGTACCGGGCCCAGGGCCGGGGCGGCAAGGGCCGCAAGGGCACCTCCCTCAAGGACGAGGACGTGGTCACCGACGTGTTCGTGGCCCGCAGCCACAGCTCCATCCTGCTCTTCACCGACCAGGGCCGGGTGTATCTGAAGAAGACCTACGAGATACCGCTCGGAAGCCCCTCCTCGAGGGGAAAGGCCCTTGTGAACGTGCTCGAGCTCAAGGAGGGAGAGAAAGTCGTGCGGGTCAGCCCGGTGGACGAGTTCTCCGAGGGCAAGTACGTCTTCATGGCCACGAGGCGCGGCCTGGTGAAGAAGACGGACCTCATGGCCTTCGCCAACATCAGGGCGAGCGGCATCATCGCCATCGGCTTCGAGGAGGGTGACTCCCTCATCAACGCCCGGATCACCGAGGACAGCCACGACGTGTTCATCGGCTCCGCCGACGGCCAGGCCATACGGTTCCCGGTGCAGAACGTTCGCTCCATGGGGCGGACTGCCCGGGGAGTGAAGGGCATCTCGCTCCGCGGGGACGACGAGGTCGTGGGCATGGAGACCCTGCCCCAGGACAGCGACCTGCTCCTGCTAACCGTGTGCGAGCGGGGCTTCGGCAAGTGCACCGTGGCCTCGGAGTACCCCACCAAGAACAGGGGCGGCATGGGGGTCATCACCATCAAGACCTCGGAGAGGAACGGTCGCGTGGTGGGCCTGCGCCTCCTGGCCCGGGAGGATCACGTGCTCATGGTGACGGACCATGGCAAGCTGATCCGCCTCGCGGTGAGCGGCATCTCGGTGCAGGGGCGAAACACCCAGGGCGTCACTCTCGTGCGCATCGACGAGGGCGAGCGAGTGGTGTCCGTCGCGCGGGTGAGCGAGCCCGAGGAGGAGAACGGCGCCGCCATCGAGCCCTCCGCCGCGCCGGACGAGGTCGCCGCCAAGGATGACGAGTCAGGCGGGGTTCCCGAAGAGCTTCGGGACACCGAGGCGACCACCAAGGAGCCCGGGCCTCAGGACGACCAGGAGGAGCCCGGATGAGCCCGCCCAGGCTTCGTGTCCTTCTGGTGGCCCAGATCGCCCTGTCGGCCCTCTCGCTGTGCGTCGCCTGCGGCGGCGAGAAGAAGAAGAGCGCGGGCAACGCCGAGGAGCGCATCGAGACCCAGGGAGGGATCTCGGTCATCCCGAGAGGCACGGTGAAGCTGGCGAGCGCCAAGGGAGAGCATTTCTTCCTGGAGGTGGAGGCCCCGGTCAGTGTGGAGCAGGCCCTGTCCTTCTACCGCAGCCAGCTCCCCAGGGATCGCTGGGAGGACGTGAGCATCGCCCAGCTCTCACCCGAGCTCTGGGGCTTGCAGGCCACCCGCGGGATGTTCGAGCTGACCGGGCGGATCAAGCGCCTGGACGCGCAGCGAGTCTCCATCGGCTTCGAGCGGAAGGTGCGCACCACCTCCGCGGCCTGGATCCCGCCCGTCGGCAAGGAGGTCGTCACCCTCACGGACTCCATCAGGTGGGATGACCGGGTCTTCGAGGCCGGGGGCTCGCGGGTGGAGCTCAGGGGCCGGAGCAACATCGGGCAGTCGGAGCTGAGAAAGAGCATCGAGTCCGCGCTCCGAGCCGCCGGCTGGACCGTGGAGGACGTCCCTGCCGGGGGCCTCAAGGCCCGCTGGAAGGACGTCAAGCCGCCGCGAGAGCTACACTACAAGATAGAGGCCCTGCCCAAGGGCTCGCAGGTAGCCCTCACCCTCGGCCTCGGCGAGCTGGTGGAGGCCCGCCGGCCCGCCGCGGCCAGGCCCAAGGCGGAGCGGCCCGAGCCGATGGAGGCCGAGAACCTGGTGCCCGTGCCGCCCGATCTGTTGCTCTGGAAAGAGGACGCCCCGCCCGCCGCCAACAAGACCGACGACATCCTGAACATAACCTTCGAACGGCCCTGCAAGACCCCGGACGAGCTCCTCAAGGAGGTCCAGAAGCGCCTCACCGAGCGGGGCTTCAAGCTGATGCCCAAGACCGACACCCCTGGGGAGTCCAGCGAGCTGGCCCCCAGCTCGGTGACCGCCAGCAAGGGAAAGCGCCTGGTGGTAGCCATCGTGAACAAGGAGGTGGCGATCTGCACCGTCAGTCTCATGGTGACCGACAAGTAGGCACAATTGAGATAACCATCTGAATTGATTTTCTTTCTGCTCGTGTGAGCCTGTGAAAAGAGGAACTATGGGGGGTTGTGCCGTATACTTAAGACGTG
>JAVEWA010000847.1:0-2519 GCA_034004785.1 Polyangia bacterium | reverse complement strand
CCGGAGCTGCAGCCCTACCGCATCGCCGGGGTGGAGGAGCACCAGGACGCCATGGGCTGGTACACCCTGGTGGGCAAGAAGGACTACTGGGAGCTGGACATGGTGGGCCGCACGAGCGCGGAGCGCCTGGGCTACCCGACCCAGAAGCCCGAGCGACTCCTGGAGCGGCTCCTCGTCTCCCTGGCGCCGGAGGGGGGCACAGTGGGGGACTTCTTCTCAGGGAGCGGCACCACCGCGGCGGTGGCCCAGCGGCTCGGGCTCGGCTTCATCGCCTGCGACGACTCCAAGGCCGCCGTGGATCTGGCGGCCAGGAGGCTCACCAGGGCGGGGCAGGGGCAGCAAGCGGGCGGGCCGGCTCTGCCAGACCTGCTCATCGAGGTTCTCGAGCGCTAGAGCCCCGGTTCGTCCGGGCGTTCCGCCACACGACGCAGGACGTGCATCCAAGGCTCACTCAGTTCGGCTTGCATGCGCCGAGCAAGAAAGCGGGTATGAAGGGGCGTAGGGATGGGGAGGAAGACACGGAAAAGGGCAGCCCAAGGGGATGGAGGGTTGCGGTCTTGGCGCCCATGCTCTGGATCGGGATGACGGTCCCGGCCCTGAACCCGCCCACCACCACCCTGTCGGGAGGGCGCTTCGACCGAGGAGGCGCGGGAACGTCAACGGCCACCAGCACGTCGTCCTCGCACACCAGGCGTCTGTAGGGCCTCCATTCGGAGCGGCTACTGCCCATTAAGGACCCAAGCGAGCCTCCGTAACCCAGCCCCAGCTCGCCGGGTGGCTGCTCGACTCGGGACATGAGGCGCTCTAGCACGTAGCCCATTATGGTCCCGTATTGGAGGTGCCACACCAGGAGCACGTGACCTTTACTCGGGGGATAGACCTTCATGTCCACGCTGCCCGCCTTGCCTATCCGGATGGTCGCACGACGCTTGCCAAAAGGCTGGTCGAGGAGGGGAAGCAGAGCTCCTGGAGCGAGCTGGATCGTGCGTGGCTTTCCACCGGGCAGGGGGGGGACGATGTCTTTGCTGGCCGGGTCGAGCGAGATGCTCTTGCAGGGCACCGGCGCAGGCAAGACGCCGGGCGCTGGCTCAACTTCCCTGGGCAGAGTGGAGACGGGCGAGACCGCGAAGCCTCGCGTCGGGTGCCTCGTGAGGCTGAGGAGGGCCTCCTTCCCGGGCCAGTAGAAGCCTCCCAGGGCAAAGGCCTCGGCCGGGTACACTATCAGCGCGTTTGGCCCCGGGCCTCGCACGGGCTTGGGTTCCTTTCCGAGGATGCCCCTCAGGAAGAAACCGTTACGTTCAGCCTCCACCACGAGGGGCGCACGCGGATCGCCCGCCGGGATTAGGATCCGCACCGCGCCGGCCGTGACGGTGGCAAAGGGCTGCGCGCCCGGGGCGGCCAGAAGCGGGAAGTAGCTCCGGTAGCCAGGAGGCGATTCGTATTCATTCGTCTCGAGCGCGCAGGCCACGCCTGGCGGCCTCTTCACTACCTTCATGCCGCTCGGTGGGATCATGATGAAAGGCCGCGGGCCGCGCGCCTGGTTCTCGGGGCGTGACGACTTGGATGCCGAGCCTTTGGGGCTGGGCGCCTGGGCGTGAGCGACCTGGGGGGGCACCCCGGCGCAAAGCGCGCCGAAAAGAGCAAGTAGCAGCGCGGGACACAGGAGTCTCGAGAGACATTTGCTTGTACAAAACGCCTGGCTCATCAAGTGGCTCACTCCTCTCGGAAGGGGACCATGGAGGTAGTACGACCCATGGACCTCGGCCCAGACGAGGGCTCATACTAGCTTGGAACGACAGATGCTGCGCTCGAATAGTCACCATGAAGGCTTCTCTGGAGCCGTACGGGATCCAAAGCCCAAGGTTGCTCCGAGTTACTTCGAGATTCTCCCTCGTCGGCGCTTTGGCATTTTAGCTTCCCTCAGCAGTCATCAAAGGATAGCCTTGGTTTTAGATTTACTTCGAATTTGGAGAGGCAAATGGAACGACTGGTAGAATCTGTTTCGGAACGTGGCCCTGGTGCAACCGCAGCGGTCCTCCACTCTGGTTCTGGCATAATCTTATGTGCATCACCTGTTCTGAATCTGAGCCTGGCGCTGATCCTATGTGTTGTCGTTTCCTGCGGGGACGACTCGTCGTCCGGCAACCAAAACGAGAACCAGAACAACAACAACGGCTCCCAGCTTCTTTGCGGCAACGGCCAGGTGGAGGGCATCGAGGAGTGCGACGAGGGCGCCCAGAACTCCGACAGCCTGCCCGACGCCTGCCGGACCGACTGCACCGAGGCCCGGTGTGGCGACAGCGTGGTGGACACTGGTGAGCAGTGCGACGAGGGGCCGCGCAACTCCGACGCGGTGCCCGACGCCTGCCGCTCGGACTGCACTCCGTCCCGGTGCGGCGACGAGGTGGTGGACATCGGACGGGGCGAGACCTGCGACGACGGCAACGCGGTCTCCGGGGACGGCTGCGACTCCGACTGCCAGGTGGAGTTCTGCGGCAACGGCAGGCGCGACGATGGAG
>JAVEWA010000846.1:0-2521 GCA_034004785.1 Polyangia bacterium | reverse complement strand
TTGCGAGGGTCGATGAGCCGGCCCATGTGCAGCAGCTCCTGCTGCTGATGCTTGTAGAAGGGGATGTCCGTCTCTTTGACGTACCTCTCGCCGCTCGATGGGTCCGTGTAGAGCAGCTCCTCGATGACCTCACCCTTGGCGAGGGTCTTCTCGACGATCTCCGAAGCCCTCTCGGGCTTCACCTTCTGGTAGAAGACCTCCTCGGGGTAGATCACCATGAGCGCCCCGCGCTCGCAAAACCCGTGGCAGCCGGTGGCCACGATCTCCACCTTCTCGTCGAGGCCCGCCTTGGAGACCTCCTCCCTGAGGGAGCTCGCCAGGGTGTCGCACTTGTAGGCCTTGCAGCCCGTGCCGGTGCAGACAGAGACGACCTTGCGGGCCGGGTCCTTCTTGGCCACCAGGGCCTCGCGGTACCTCTCGAGGTCGCTCACGCTCCCGAGGCGGGTCGAGCCGGCATCCACCAGGTTCACACTCTTTGGGGTGGCCATGGGCGCTTACTCCTTGCCGTCCGCCATACGGACCTTCTTCACCAGGCGCTCGATCTGCGCGGAGGACTGGTTGCCGTGGTACTCGCCATCCACGATGACGAGGGGCCCCAGGGCGCAGGCGCCGACGCAGTTCACCGTCTCCAGGGTGAACTGCCTGTCCTTGGTGGTCTCGCCCGCCTTCACCTCGAGCACCCGCTCCATCTCCTCTACCAGGCGTGGGGCGCCCCGCACGTGGCAGGCCGTTCCAAGGCACACCGTGCAGATGTGCTTGCCCCGCTCCTTGAGGGAGAACGAGCTGAAGAACGTGGCCATGTAGGAGATCCGACCGAGGGAGACGCCCATCTTGCGGGACACATGCTCGAGCGCCGGCCGTGGCAGGTAGTTGAACTTGCCCTGTATGTCCTGAAGCACCGCCAGGAGGTGCTGCTCCTGGCCGCCGTACTGATCTATGATGTGATCAACGGTCTCTTGCATCGCCTTCTCCTTCATCGCTCACACCTCGCCTTGAGCGCCTCGTAGCGCTCCAGGAGGCCCTTCTCGAGCTCCTCGATGAGGTCGTCGGTCAGGTGCCTGAAGCGGCCCTGCGACTGGATGTAGGACTTGAGGGGCTTCAGGAACGGGAGGTCCATGCTCATCTTGTACTTGCCGTACTCCACCTCGTAGAGCGGGAAGGCGCCGGTCTGCACCGCCAGGCGCGCGAGGCGCACGGCGATGTTGGTGGCGCAGCGCCAGCCAGTGGGGCATGGGGCGAAGACATGCATGACCGCGGGCCCGTCCACTGCCGCAGCCTTCTTCATCTTCTCGATGAAGTCGAAGGGGTAGCCCACGCTGGCGGTGGCCACGTAGGGGATGTGGTGGGCCGCGGCGATGTCCGCCAGGGGCTTCTTCCAGGTCTTCTGGCCGAAGCTCGCAGCGCCGGCGGGGGAGGTGGTGGTGGAGGCCCCGAAGGGCGTCCCCGAGCTCCGCTGGATGCCGGTGTTCATGTAGGCTTCGTTGTCGTAGCACATGTAGATCATGTCGTGCCCGCGCTCCAGGACGCCCGAGAGAGCCTGGATGCCTATGTCCAGGGTGGCGCCGTCGCCGCCCTGGGCGAGCACTGTGATCTTGCGCTTGGGGATCCGCCCCTTGCGCATCAGAGCCTTCAGCCCCGCCTCGACCCCCGAGCCCACCGCTGCGGCGTTCTCGAAGGCCACGTGCATCCAGGGCACGCGCCAGGCTGTCTCTGGGTAGGAGGAGGAGATGATCTCCATGCAGCCCGTGGCGTTGCAGACGATGGTGTCTGGGCCTAGGGCCTTCATGGCGTAGCGCAGCGCCAGCGCAGGGGCGCAGCCCTGGCAGGCTCGGTGTCCTGAGGTGAAGAGCTCCTCCTGGGGGAGCAGCTTCGCAGCATAGACGTTCATGAGTTGCGTACTCATTCGCGCACCCCCACGAGCTTGTAGGGCGGCACCGGCGCGCCCGAGGCGACCTTGGCGCCCGCGTCGTACATGTCACAAAAGTCAGAGACCTTGACATCGCGGCCGCCGAGGCCCGCGATGAACTCCACCAGAGGCGGGGCGCCCTTCTGTCCGTAGAGGGCCGCCTTGATCTCGGAGGCCATGGGGCCGCCGAACCCGGTGGAGAGGGCTCGGTCCACGCAGACCACGGCCTTGCGGCCGAGGAGGGCCTTTCGGATGTCGTCGTATGGGAAGGGGCGGTGCAGCCTGAGGTGCACGATTCCCACCTTTTTGCCCTGCTTGCGGAGCTCCTCCACGGCGGTCATGCAGGTCTCGGTGACGCCGCCCATCGTGAAGAAGACCAGGTCGGCGTCGTCCGCCCGGAAGGTCTCGACCGCGCGGTAGCGGCGCCCGACCACATCCGCCAGCTCGTCCCAGGCCCGATCGATAATCTTGCGGGACTCGATGAGCGCTTGGTTGTGGGCCATGCGGGTCTCGGCGTAGATGTCCGGGATGCCCACCGGTCCAAGGGTCCAGGGCTTGTCCACGTCCAGCCGGAAGGATGGCTCGAAGGGGGGCAGGAACTTATGCACTTCTTCC
>JAVEWA010000845.1:0-2525 GCA_034004785.1 Polyangia bacterium | reverse complement strand
GCCTGATGACCTTGACCGACGCCGTCGCCGAGACCCGGTTCACGGCGGTGCGAACGGACGCGAGCGGCGGGGTGAACCCCACCTAGGGCCTCCTCATGAGAGTTAGGAGCATCGGTGAAGACAACTTCGACGCCTATGTCTGCGTCCTGAACCTGAGGTGGTGGCGCCTTCAGCTCCTCCTGGTGAACGACGGCGAGTACACCCTGCTCGCTCAAAGCGAGGACGGATCGGTCCTTCCGGATCCCGACGACGAGTACCACCTGCGAATGAGAGTGGTGGGGAGCGCGGTCTCTTGCTCGCTGTTGCCAGATGGCCCCGTCCTCAGCCGCGAAGACGAGACCTTCTCTACTGGCACGGTGGGGTTCTTCACCCACAGGGTCTCCACCTGTTTCGACTACCTCCTGGTGTACGCGCCCTGAGCGCGGCCAGAATTCACCCCCTGGGCCGACTCCAAGGGTCGCACCTTTCCCTTGCCTTCCGGTCTCACAGGATGCAAGCCTACGCCATTCCCCGTTTCAAGGAGAGGACAGATGCGAACGAAATTCTCACCACTGCTCGGCCTCGCCGTGTGCATCGCGCTCGGCACGGCCTGCGAGCGTAAGTCGAGCGACACCTCGAAGAGCGGCGGCGCCCAGCAGCCAGGCGCACAGGGAGACGAGGTGGTCCTTGAGTCCAGGGCGCCGGCCCACAGCCCCCCTCCCCCGCCCGGGCCGCAGCCGCCCGCGCAGGCCCTCGGCCCGGAGCGCGCCGGAGCCCACATCCTGATTGCATACAAGGGCTCGGCCTCGGCCAAGCCCGACGTCACGAGGACCAAGGACGAGGCCCTGGCCCTCGCCAAGCAGCTCGTGGCCGAGGCCAGGAAGGCTCCGGCCAGCTTCGGCGAGCTGGCCAAGAGGCACTCGGCCTGCCCTTCTGCCCAGAGAAGCGGCCTCCTCGGTGTCTGGCCGAGGGGCCGCATGGTGCCCGAGTTCGACACTGCCATCGACGGCCTGAAGGTGGGCGAGATCTCCGAGCCGGTGGAGACGCGCTTCGGCTTCCACGTGATCAAACGCCTCGAGACGCGCTACGCAGGCCGCCACATCCTTGTGGCGTACAAAGGCTCGCAGCGGGCCAAGGAGACGGTCACGAGGACCAAGGATGAGGCCCTCGCCCTCGCCAAGCAACTCTCGGCCGAGGTGAAGAAGAACCCGGCCGCCTTCCCCGAGCTGGCCAAGAAGCACTCCGACGACCCGACCGCTGCGGGCAGCGGAGGTTCGCTCGGAGCATGGCAGCCCGGCCGCATGGTGGCCGAGTTCCAGACGGCGGTCGAGGGGATGCAGATCGGCGCCATCTCCGATCCAGTGGAGTCCCCCTTCGGCTTCCACGTGATCAAGCGCGAAGACCCGGCCAGCATGCCCAAGTAGCGAAGCGGGCCCGTTTGGGCCCTCCCCTTTCAGCTCGCAGCCGCTTTCCGAAGCTTCCTCCAGACGTCACCGGGCCCTGGCGAGCTCGCCGCAACAACCTCCGGGGTCCCCGCGCTACATGTTGCGCCGGTACTGGCCTCCTACTTCGTAGAGGGTGCTCGAGAGCTGGCCCAGGGTGCAGAACTTCGAGGCCTCCATCATGGTCTCGAAGATGTTCCGGTTCTGGACAGCGGCGCGCGCGAGCTCGGCCAGCCACCTCTTGGCCTCGGCCTCGTTCCGCTTCCAGATCTGATTCCTGCACTCGATGGCGAACTCCCGCTCCTCTGAGGTGCTCCGGCGCACCTCTCCTGGCACCACCGTGGGCGAGCCGTCCGAGGCCAGGAAGGTGTTCACGCCTACGATGGGGTAGCTCCCGTCGTGCTTGCGGGTCTCGTAGTAGAGGGACTCCTCCTGGATCTTGGAGCGCTGGTACATCCGCTCCATAGCGCCCAGGACTCCTCCCCGCCGCGAAATTGACTCGAACTCCGCGAGCACCGCCTCCTCCACCAGATCGGTGAGCTCCTCGATTATGAAGGCGCCCTGGAGGGGGTTCTCGTTCTTGGCCTCCCCCAGCTCCTTGTTGATTACGTGCTGGATGGCCAAGGCCCGCCGCACGCTCTCCTCGGTGGGAGTGGTGATTGCCTCGTCGTAGGCGTTGGTGTGGAGCGAGTTGCAGTTGTCGTAGATGGCGTAGAGGGCCTGAAGAGTCGTACGGATGTCGTTGAAGCCGATCTCCTGGGCGTGGAGGCTCCGCCCAGAGGTCTGGATGTGATACTTGAGCTTCTGGCTCCGCTCGTTGCCGCCGTACTTGTAGCGCATGGCCTTGGCCCAGATACGGCGCGCCACGCGGCCCAGCACGGCGTACTCGGGGTCCATGCCGTTGGAGAAGAAGAAGGAGAGGTTGGGAGCGAAGTCGTCGATGTGCATCCCGCGGGAGAGGTAGTACTCCACGTAGGTGAAGCCGTTCGCCAGGGTGAGGGCGAGCTGCGTGATGGGGTTCGCCCCGGCCTCGGCGATGTGGTAGCCCGAGATGGACACCGAGTAGAAGTTCCGGATGTCGTGCCGGATGAAGTACTCCTGTAT
>JAVEWA010000844.1:0-2527 GCA_034004785.1 Polyangia bacterium | reverse complement strand
AGGAACCGGCTTTGGCGGCGGCCTGCCGGTGACCGCGGTCTGCGACCGCTACGGTGACACCTACTCGGTGTCCATGCGGCTCTGGGGAGGCGAGGTGACGACCGGGCCTGGCGGCCAGGTGCGCTACCAGGTCGAGGACCGCACGGCGGTGGAGGCGGGGGTGTGTAGCTGTACCAATGGCACCGTGGATGGCTGGAGTGACGATTGCCGACGAGATGAATGCCCCTACCGCGCCGAATTCGTGGGTGAAGAGAACATCAAGGCCTGGAACCCCATCTCCGCCCCTGAGATCGCGGTCAAGCGCTACGTCCCCTCCGAGGGCTTCCAGCCGCTCTACCCTGTCTACTGCGGCGATCCCTGGGACCCCTGCGACGCCGATCGCGTCTCCGCGAGGGAAAACCAGCTCGTCTTCGGCCGCAAGATGCCCTTCACGAGAGACCCCGCCCGAAACGCCCACCGCTTCACCTGGGCCTGGCCCGAGGCGAGGCAGTTCCCCATGATGACGGCTCTGCCTCTGCCCTATGGCAGCCCAGGCCGCACCACCAGGATAAGGGCCTCCTGGCCGAACTTCGGAGAGTCCTATCTCCCGCCCTTCTACGACACCCAGGTGACCTACAGCCGGGCTGTGCCGGTGGGGGCCTCCTCGGGCAACTGCCTTGGCGAGATCTACCTGGGCCCGGCCTTCATAGTGGATCGCATCCCGGGCCAGGTGGACCTCCTCCCCGACGACAGGTCGAGGACGGCCCGGCTCCCCGGGGGCTGGCTCCTTGGCGAGACCCTCGCCGAGGGGCGCCCGCTCCTCTACCGCCTCGCGCCTGGCACCCTGCACGTCGAGGCCGTGCAGGAGCTCGGCCTGCCCTCGGGCGTGGACCTCCTGTCGGCGCCGGTATCGAGCCACGTGGGGCTCCTGCCAGCGGGCCTCCTAGGAGCAGAGGGAAAGGCGATGACCCTCGCGCTGGCCCTCTACGCGCCAGGCGAGCCAGCGCCGCCACAGCCGCCAGATCCGCCCACCCACGAGGAGCCCCCCTCCCCGGCCAGCCCGGCCCGATTGCTCCTCGGCTCCCTGGAGTCAGGCCTCGTAGTGGCCCTCACCGATGTGGCCGAGCGCACGGGCGCGCCCACTCCCTGGCTCGACGAAGCCCAGGTGGTGCTGCTCCCCGGGCGGGGCCAGGTGCTCCTGGTGGGCAGGGACCCCTCTGGCGCGTCTGCGCCCGTCGCCTATCGCCTGCGCCTCGAGGAGGGCGCCTGGAGCGGCCCCCATGCCCTAGCGGGGCTCGGCAACCGGCAAGGCTTCTCCATCGTGCGAGACGCCTTTGGCGACCGCCTCCTCGTCTTCGGCGGCAGGCTGCTAGGCGGCCCTGTCACGGGTGGCCCCGGCACGGGCGACCCTGATACAGGCGGCCCCTCCACGAGCGTCGCCGACTCCGCAGACCTCTTCGCCCTGGACCCGGACACCCTGATCGCCCGCCGCCTGCCCTTCGACGCGCTCGAAGGCGCGGCCCGGAGCAGGGCCGGACTCTTTCTGCACGGCGAGGGCCGGCAGCTCTTCGTGGTTGGAGGGGAGCGTAGCGGCAGCCCGCTCGCGACCGGCTTCGTCATCGATCTCCTCCGCGGGAGCGCCGCGGCCCTCGATCTCGCGGCCGGGCCGGGGGCCCTGGCAGATCCCTTCGTGTACTTCGACGACCGGGAGGGCCGGCTCTGGGTGGCCGACCTCGTTGGCGCGAGCATTTCGAACGGCCTCACCCTCTGGGCCCTCGGAGAGGACGGCCTCTGGCAGGCGGCGCGCACCTCCGTGGGCGTCGAAGCCTCGTCCTTCCCGGCGCAGGGCTCCTACCTCGCGGGCCGAGCCTCCGTGTACTTCGTGGAGGCCGCGGCCTCGGCGGACTGGCCTGGTCAGGTCTTTGTCGCCTCGCTCGTGAGCTCCGGGGCCCAGCTCCGGCTGTCCGCCCAGTCGGCAACCGCGGATCTGCTCTGTGAGTCAACCGGCCAGGACACGGACCTGGAGCAGGCAGCATTCGCGTGCCTGCCCGGAAGCTCCTGCCGCCTCGCCCTCTCCCTGGGCACAACTGACGAGTGGACCGGCGCTGCCGTGCCCTTCACCCTCGACGTCCGCAAAGCCGCTCTCGGGCCCGCCGAGAGCCGGCTCCTGCCGGTGCCTGCCACGGACCTCGTCCTCCACCGGGGCTCCCTCGTGGTGACGAGCCCCCTGGGCCTCGGCCTCATGGACGCGGCCACCCTGGATTGGACCGGGCTAGCCACTGGTCCGGGCATGGTGGCGGCCCAGGCTGTCACGACCTGCGGCTCCTATCACTGCGTGGCAAGGCTCGGGTCCGAGGGCCTCAAGGTCCTCGACCTCTCCGACCCTGCCAGCCCCGAGGTGAAGGGCGGCGCCCTCACCCCCGGCCTCGGCTGGGACGTGGCCGCGAGCGGCGCCAGGGTCTTCGTGGCTCACGGGGTCCTCGGCGTGGGGATCTATGAGCTCGGCCCGGGTGGCCAGGTCTTCTGGCAGCAGACCCTCTTTGGAGGC
>JAVEWA010000843.1:0-2529 GCA_034004785.1 Polyangia bacterium | reverse complement strand
ATCTCCTCGATGTCGTCGGTCTGGAAGGCGATGTGGTGGATGCCCTTGGACCCCTTTGCGAGGAACTGGGCGATGGGGGAGTCGTCGCTCATCGGCTGAACGAGCTCTATCTTCACCTCGCCCACCCGCAGGAACGCAACCCGGGTCTTCTGGCTCGGGACATCCTCGGGCGGGCTCAGCTCCAGGCCGAGCACGTCCACGAAGAAGCGCGACGCCTCTTCGATGTCCTTCACCGCCACGGCGATGTGATTGATCTTCTGTACTAGGCTCATGGTGCCTCCTTGGTGGACCCCGGGGCGGGCGTGCGGCCCGCCCGCTGGGCTCCTTTTAGCGCGGCCTCGCTCCCTGCGCCAGCTCCCGCGAGAGGGATTAGCGAGGCCGCCCGGAGCAGCGGGTCTATGATATCATCCCTCGTCGAACCGCCACCACGAGGAAGAAACATCCATGAAGTGCACGGTCTTTCTTCACTCCACCACTGGCAACACCCGGCTCATCGCTCGCTACGCCGCACGGAGGGTCGAGGCGGCCGGCCACGAGTGCGCCCTTGTGGACATCACCCGGCTTTCCGAGGCCCCGCCCCTCGATGGCATCGATCTGCTCGGGTTCGCCTGCCCTTCGATGTACTGGCGGCCAAGTATGACCATGGAGCGCTTCGTTGCGCGTCTCCCCAGCGCGGCACCGTCGGGGCGTCCCGTGTTCCAGCTCGCCACGGCGGGCGGAGACCCCGGCGCCCACTTCGCCCTGCTCGCCGAGCAGCTCGAGCACAAGGGCTGGCTCACCCTCGGCGCCTACTTCGTGCCCATGGTGAACAACTGGCCTCCGCACCGCGCCTTGGCGGATAGGATCCCCTACGCCCGGATCGTGACTACCTCTCTGACAGAGCGCAAACCCTCGCTTCGGGCGAACCTCTCGAATCTCTGTCCGGATTTGGGAGAGCCGGAAGCCAGGCACAGGGACGGTCTGGATGCGTTCTTGGCCCGGATGTTGGACATGGCTGCCCGCGGGGACTTCTCGGCGCGCAAGGCCCCGGCGAGCCTCTGGAAGGGGAACCGGGCCATGTACGCCATGGGCAGGCTGATGACCGTGGAGCAGATGAGGAAGGGCTCCTCCATCCGAATCGATCCCGAGCGGTGTACGAGGTGCGGCGTCTGCGTCAAGCTCTGCCCGGTCGGGTGCCTCACGCGCTCCGGGGAGGACGAGGTCCCGAGCGTGGGCGGCAACTGCACCGGCTGCTGGACCTGCCACAACCACTGCCAGGATCGCGCCATCTCCGGCTTTGGCGCGCCCGCGGGCGCGGGTCGGTACGGGGGCCCTTCGGCCGAGGTGCGCCGGCTCTTTGGCGCGTGACCCCCGCACCCATGGGCGGCCCCATTGCTTTGTTGTTGATCACCTCGGGCCTTGGATGAGAGGCTCGGAGGCGAGCAAGGCGCCCAGCAGGCGCGAAGTGGGGTCTGTCCGATGGAGCTTTGGTTGGCCGCATGGCTCGGCCTTATCGTCCTGATCGCGTTCTCGGCGTTCTTTTCCAGCGCGGAGACTGCCCTGATGGCCAGCGGCAGGGTGAAGCTGACCCACCAGCTCGAGCAGGGGAGGCGGGGGGCGGCGCAGGCCCTCCGGCTCATCGAGCAGCCTGGGCCAGTGCTCGCCACGGTGCTCGTCGGCAACAACCTGGTCAACGTCGCCGCGGCGGCCATCGCCACCGTCCTGTGGGGGCCCGTCTGGGCGACGTTCATCATCACCCTGTTACTCCTAGTGCTTGCAGAGGTAACGCCCAAGCGGCTCGCCGCCTCCATGCCCGAGGACTGGGCCCGCTTCGTATCCATGCCCGTCAGAGTCGTGGGCTGGGTCCTGAAGCCCGTGGCCTGGGGAGTCACGAGGGTCACGGATCTTCTGCTCAAGGTCATCCCAACCCCCGGCGGGATACGAAAGCGGGGCCTGAGCCGACAGGAGTTCGTCACTGCTCTCAACATCGGCGCCAGGGACGGCGAGCTGGAGCCGGCGGAGACGCGGATGGCCCGGGAGCTGCTCGCCCTGAAGGACCTCAAGGTCCGCGAGATCATGGTGCCAATCGAGAGCGTCGTGACAGTGGACGAGGGCTCCTCCTGGGAGGAGCTCCTCGAGCTGATAGCCCGCTTTGGCCACACCCGTTACCCGGTGCACCGCGGGGATCCTTCGGCGCCCATCGGCATGCTCCTCGCCAAGGATCTGCTGGAGCACGTCCGGCAGCCGCCCGAGAACTGGCGGCGTCTGGTTCGAGAGCTCAAGCGCGTGTCCGCGAGCCTTGAGGCGGACGAGCTCCTGCGGGACATGCAGATCCAGAGGATCCACCTGGCCGCGGTGGAGGACGCCGAGGGCCTCGTTCAGGGAATAGTCACGATGGAGGACATCCTCGAGGAGGTCGTCGGGGAGATCGAGGACGAGCTGGACGAGCCAGAGGGCAGCGTGCGAGAGGTCTCCCCGGGCCGCTACTTCGTGGACGGCACCCTGGAGGTGGACGACCTCTGCAAGGTCACCAACATCGATCTCGGGCAC
>JAVEWA010000842.1:0-2529 GCA_034004785.1 Polyangia bacterium | reverse complement strand
GCCCGGACGAACCAGGAAACGACTCCCCTCGGGTCCTCTTCGAACTCCTCCTCGGATCCTGTGATCAGTCGTGCTCGGCTTGACAGAAACGATGTTCAGTCATATGATTCCTGACCAAGAGGAGGAGAGCACCCGAGATGGAGCCGCCAAGACCCTTTTCGCCCGAGGATGACGCGGCCCTGGAGTCCCTGCTGGCAGATCCAGGGCCCGCGCCTGAGCCGAGCCCCACGGTCGAGCAGGTCCTTCGAGCCCGCTACCTCCTGAAGGACGCCGAGGGGAGAGTGGCCGAGTCGTGGGACGGGCTCTGCCGTAGAGTCAGCGCGCATGTCTCGAGGGCCGAACAATCAACCGGGAGCCAGGCTCTCTGGGAAGGGCGCTTCGAGCGCCTGATGCGAGAGCGGATCTTCCTGCCCAACTCGCCCACGCTCATGAACGCTGGCCTTGGGTCGGCTCAGCTTGCCGCTTGCTTCGTCCTGCCGGTAGAGGACTCCATCTCCTCCATCTTCGAGTCGGTCAGGGACATGGCCTTGGTGCAGAAGACGGGCGGGGGCACGGGTTTCTCGTTCAGCCGCCTGCGGCCAGCCGGGGATCTCGTCGCTACGACCCAGAGTCAGTCCTCTGGCCCCTTGACCTTCATGGACGTCTTCAACGCCGCTACCGACTCGATCAGGCAGGGCGGCAGGCGGCGAGGGGCCAACATGGGAGTGTTGGAGGTGCACCACCCCGACATCCTGAGGTTCATCACCCGCAAGCTGGACCCGGCCCGGCTGACCAACTTCAACCTGTCGGTGGGCCTCACCGCCGCCTTCTTCGAGGCTCACGAACGTGGAGGTGAGTTCGACCTGGTGAACCCGCGCTCCGGCGAGCCGACGGGCAAGCTGTCAGCAGCCCGGGTGCTCACTCTCATCGCCCGCGCCGCCTGTCTGGGAGGTGAGCCTGGCCTCCTCTTCCTGGATCGCATCAACGAGGACAACCCCACGCCCGAGCTCGGCGAGATCTCATCCACCAACCCCTGCGGCGAGCTTCCGCTGCTCCCCTTCGAATCCTGCAACCTGGGGAGCCTGAGCCTGGCGCGCTTCCTGAGACAGGGAGAGATCGACTGGCAGGGCCTGGCAGCAGCCGTCCACGCCGCAATCCGTCTGCTTGACGACGTGATCGACACCACTCACTTCCCACTTCCCGAGGTGGCCAAGGCGACCCTGGCCACGCGCAAGGTGGGGCTCGGGCTCATGGGCTTTGCAGATCTGCTAATCACCCTCGGCATCCCCTATGCGAGCGACGAGGCCCTCGCGCTGGGTGACCGGCTCATGGCCTTCATGGCGAGGGAGTCCCACCGCGCCTCCGAGACCCTCGCCCTCACTAAGGGCCCCTTCCCGGCCTTCGCCGGCTCGAGGATCGCCAGGCGAGGAGATCCTCCGCGCCGAAACGCCACCACGAACACCATCGCCCCGACCGGCACCATCTCCATCCTGGCCGGCTGCTCTGCTGGCATCGAGCCCCTCTTCGCCCCGGTGTATCGCCGGCGCTTCCTGGACGGGCGGGAGACCCTGGAGGTCCACCCCCTCTTCGCGGAGCGCCTCTCGAGGCGAGGGCTCGCCCGGCCCGAGCTCATCGAGCGGATCGCGGCCGCTGGCCACGCGCGGGTCGAGGGAGTTCCAGAGGACCTCGCGCGGCTTTTTGCCACGGCCCACGAGGTCCCTCCTCATCGCCACGTGGAGATGCAGGCGGCCCTCCAGCGTCACGTGGACAACAGCGTGTCCAAGACCGTGAACCTGCCCCAAGACGCCTTGGCCGAAGAGGTGGAGGAGCTCTTCTTGCTGGCCAGGCGGCTCGAGTGCAAGGGCCTCACCATCTACAGGGACAGGAGCCGCGACGAACAGGTCCTGTCGAGCCTCTCGGACTCTCCGCCCGCCCGAGAGCCCTCATCGACCCGCAGGCCAGGCGAGAGCTGTCCCTCCTGCGGCGGAGTGCTCGAAGGAAGCGGCCCCCTGATCGTCTGCTACCGCTGCGCCTGGAGCGAGTAGCCGTCCAGGCCAGTGCAGGATCCGTGCGAGTTTGCCGTCCCTAGCGCATCCCCCACTCCGCCTGGACGAGGGGCGGCGGCTCGGTGCCGTACATCTCGTCCATCCGATCCTCCACCATGCTGTTCTCGGCCGCGTCTATGTGCAGCCAACCCAAGCGGCTCTCGTCCAGCGCCAAGGAGGGCGCCTCAAAGATAGTCTCTTGCATTTCTGGATCTCCTCGAGGTTGTGACGCCGCCCCGTTTCCCTGTCCTGCCAAGGAGAGCCGCGTCGGTTGCTGACGGGAGCGCCCAGACTGCACACTGCGTGCCAATGCTCTCGGGAAGTTCAATTGTCTCCGAAGGGGCGCGGCGCAGGCAATGGAAACGAGCGGGGGGCCGTCACGATACCCCCTTTGGTTCCCTGCGGTTCTTCGTCTTCAATCTCCGCACGCAGCCTGGACTCAGACCCCCGATTGCCGCGGCGCGGCGAAAATCTGCGCTGCGAAGCCCTTGTCGCGCCCGTGCCC
>JAVEWA010000841.1:0-2531 GCA_034004785.1 Polyangia bacterium | reverse complement strand
CGACGCTCTTCCGATCTCGATCTGCGCCAGGCCTGGGACGAGCGAAGGGCAGAGGCCAGATGGCTCCGGGAGACCCTGGTGCTGGGGCTCCTGGCCGCGAAGGAGGCCCAGAGGGCCGGGGTCCCCCAGGGAGAGAGGCTCTCGGCCCTGGAGCGTATCGGGCCCGGGCGCTTCCTCGTGCACCTCGGACGCCTGGCCAGCGCCGGAGATCCGGGCTCCCTGCTGGCCACGCGCAGGCTCGGCGTCTCCTGGGCGGGCGGTACCGAGGCCCCGTCCACGCGCTGGGTGGCGATGAGAGGGCCCGAGGCAGTCTCCCAGGCGCTCTCAGAGGAGCTCCGCGCCATCTCCACGGCGGAGGCCCACCTCGAGGGCAGGTGGAGAAACTGGCGCGCCGAGATGCAGCGGACGCACCGGGTCTCACATCATCCCTTCGTCAGGCGCCAGCCCTCGGGCAGGATCGAGCTGTGGCTGGTGCCCTTCACGACCGACCCGGCTCAGATCGTCCTTGGAGGAGACTACCGGCTGATCCTGGACCGGACCGGGAGACGCGTGGAGTCCTTTGCCCCCATTCACGCGGGCATGACGCGCATCGCCCCCAAGGCGCCCGCTGGCGGCCTCGGGCCAAAGCCCGAGGTCCGGAACCACGAGCACGGCGGCCTCGAGGGAGATCTTCCAACAGCCAGCGACCTCCTCAAGATCGCCACCTCGCCCGCCCTGAGAGGCCTCGCGGTCATCGGCCCGAGGTACGCCCTGCTCGTGAGCATCGCGCCTGGCGGCGCCGACTGGGAGGGGCTGCTCTACTTCAGCGATCGATTCCGCGAGCTCCTGGACACTGGGTCGCGCTGAGCCAGCCTCGGCCTCCTGCTTGGGGTCGGCGAGCTCCTCGACAACGAGGTCTGCTGATCCGCCCTTGGCCGACTACTTGTGGTCTGCCGCAAGCTGCTTCACGGTCATGGTCCCCGCAAGAGAGCCCTTGGCCCGCTCCGGAAGGTCCGCCACGATCTCGAAGCGCTTGCTCTCGCCCTGCCGGGTCGGCAGCGCGAGAGCGAGGAGCCCTGCCTTGGTGATCAGGTGGTGCAAAAAGTGCCCCTTCGAAAGCTCGGGCGCCCGCTCCCCGCAGGTGACCTGGATGTCCTCGAAGGCCTCCGTCTGGGGCATGCTCTTGTCCAAGGCCATCTTCATGCTGCCGAGGGCGCGGTTCTCCGTCCCCGACAGCGAGTAACGGCCGTCGGTCGGCGTGATCAGCACCCGGCAGCCCTGCTGCTTGCCGCTCACCGCGCTGTAGGCGGCGCGGAGCTCTCCGAGCAGCTCGTCCCCCTTGCCGCTCCGCCCCACCTCCAGGGTGAGGCGAGCCTCCAGCGAATACTGCACTGCCCCCCGGCGGACGCTCGCCTTGAAGTAGCCCGTGGCGACGTAGCTCCCGCAGAGGGGCCACCACTCGCGCTGCATCTTCTTCAGGAAGGCACGGTCCTTGTGAGGGAAGAACCCGTAGCGCCCGATGGTCTCACCGAGCAGGGCGCGCCCCTGCTGATACCGCCGGGACTGGCAGATCGAGAAGGCGCGGGTACCCATGGCCTTGGCGCAGCGCTCGTAGGCCGCGTGGGCCGCGGGGCGCCCCGCCGGCCCGGAGCGCGTCACCGCGTCGGCGATGTCCTTGAGGAACTCGACGGTGCTGGCGCCCACACACCGCCCGTCCGCCTCCTTGACCCACCTTCCAACGCACTTCTCGGTCCCGTCTGCGAGCTTGCCGAGCAGGCCCTTTTCGACTCCCAGGCCCGCCAGGCGCTCCTTGAGCCTAACGAGACCATCGACGCTGCTCCTGCCCGCCTCGGCGAGGCAGGCCTTGACTTGCCGGTTGACGATGTCCTGTGCGCAGCGGGGCCTCGCAACCTGAGCCAGCCGCTTGGCCGCCGGAGCCGCCAGGTACTTCATGGCCGTCTCTATGGTCTGAAAGGCTTGCAGCGCCTCGACGGTCCCCTCCCGACGGCAGGTCTCCTGGGCGTGCTTGACCCATGCCTCGAGGCAGACCTGCACCCTTGGGAGCCACTGCCGGTTGGCGGCGTGGCCGGGGTCGGCCTGCTGGAGGAGGACCGCCGCATCGGTCAGCTTCTTGACCCCTGCGGCGTGGCGTCCGGCGCGACAGTCCTCCTGTCCGCTGGCCATCATCAGGAGGCCCTCCTTGGCCTTTGCCCTACCGATGGCCGGCACGAGCAGGGCAGCGGCAGCGACGAGTAGCATGGAAACTGCGAGCCTGGTCTTCGAGTGCATGGTCTCTATCTCCTCCGGACCGATGGGCGCCGGAAACCGCCAACAGATGTACCAGCGGGAGGGGCTTTGGGCAACGATCGCCGCGCCGTGGGCGCCGTGGTGGCCGCCCCGGACGCGGAGCGATCCTGCCCGGTGACTGGGTAGCTGTTGACCGAATCCCCCCGACCGGGTCATGATATTGGATACTGGCAGGAGAATCGCTGGCTGGATCGTCCCCGGACCTTGGGCTCGCCCCATCCGAGCCTGGGCCTCGGACCAAAGGT
>JAVEWA010000182.1:0-11384 GCA_034004785.1 Polyangia bacterium | reverse complement strand
CCCCGCGTGCCCTACACCACGCACATCCGATCGGTGGACACCACCGCCTGCGAGGGCACCTGCGGCGACGGCACCCCTCACGCCGACACCGAGCAGTGCGACGGCGGGATCCTGGGAGGCCAGACCTGCCAGAACCTCGGCTACTACGGGGGCACGCTCGCCTGCTCGCCCTCCTGCACCTTCGACACCGCGGGCTGCGAGGGCCGCTGCGGAGATGGGACCTGGCAGGCTGCCAACGAGCAGTGCGAGGGCTCGGAGCTGGGTGGTCAGACTTGCCAGAGCCTCGGCTACTACGGGGGCGACCTCGCGTGCTCCACTGCCTGCACCTTCGACGCTGCGGGCTGCGCGGGCCGGTGCGGAGATGGCACTCATCAGGCCGCCTACGAGCAATGCGAGGGCATGGAGCTCGGTGGCAAGACCTGCACGGACTTCGGGTTCTACGAGGGCAGCCTCGCGTGCACGGCGGGCTGCATCGTGGACACGAGCGGCTGCACTGGCAAGTGCGGGGACGGGACCTTGAACCCGGCCTACGAGCAGTGCGAGGGAACGAACTTCGGCGGCAAGGACTGCGTCTCCTACGGCTTCTACACGGGCAGCCTCGCTTGCACGCCGAGCTGCACTGTAAACACTTCTGGCTGCTCGGAGCGCTGCGGCGACGGCGTGGTGAATGGCATCGAGGTCTGCGACGGCCTCGCGCTCGGCTCGAAGACCTGTCAGGACTACGGGTTCTACGAAGGTTCGCTCGGCTGCACGGCGTCCTGCACCCACGACACGAGCGGCTGCGCTGGCAAGTGCGGGGACGGGACTCTTCAGGTGGGCAGCGAGCAGTGCGAGGGCGCGGACTTCGGTGGCAAGGACTGCACGTCCTTCGGCTACTACGAGGGCAGCCTCGCCTGCACGGCTGGCTGCATCGTGGACACGAGCGGCTGCAATGGCAAGTGCGGGGACGGGACCTTGAACCCGACCTTCGAGCAGTGCGAGGGCACGAACTTTGGCGGCAAGGACTGCGTCTCCTACGGGTTCTACATGGGCACCCTCTCCTGCACGCCGAGCTGCACGGTGGACATCACCGGCTGCTCGGAGCGCTGCGGCGACGGTGTGGTGAACGGCATCGAGGTCTGCGACGGCTCCGAGCTCGGCTCGAAGACCTGTCAAGACTACGGGTTCTACGAGGGCTCGCTCGGCTGCACGGCGTCCTGCACCCATGACACGAGCGGCTGCGCTGGCAGGTGCGGCGATGGAACGGTAAACGGCAACGAGCTCTGTGACGGCCTTACGCTCGGCACCAAGACCTGTGCTGACTACGGCTTCTACGGGGGCTCGCTCTCCTGCACACCCTCGTGCATTCACAGCACCGCCGCTTGCGAGGGACGTTGCGGGGACGGGACCTTGAATCCGGCCTACGAGCAGTGCGAGGGCTCCGACTTCGGAGGCAAGACCTGCGGGACCTATGGCTACTACGCGGGGAGCCTAGTCTGCGGGGCAGGATGCATAGTGGACACCGGAGGCTGCTCGGAGCGCTGCGGGGACAACTTGATCAATGGCGGCGAGCTCTGTGACGGCGCTCAGCTTGGCACGAAGGCGTGCGCTGACTATGGATACTATTCCGGCAACCTCTCCTGCACCTCCTCCTGCACCCACGACACATCGCTGTGCACAGGGCGCTGCGGGGATGGGACTCGGCAAGCGGTCTTCGAGCAGTGCGAGGGCACCGACCTCGGCGGGGTCACCTGCGCGTCGCTCGGGTTCTACTCGGGGACGCCGACCTGCACGACCGCCTGCACGATCAGCCCTTCGGGGTGCACGGGATACTGCGGGGACGGGACTCGGAACGGGAGCGAGCAGTGCGAGGGTACCGACCTCGGCGGGGTCACCTGCGCGTCGCTCGGGTACTACTCGGGGACGCCGACCTGCACGACCGCCTGCACGATCAGCCCTTCGGGCTGCACGGGATATTGCGGGGACGGGACTCGGAATGGGAGCGAGCAGTGCGAGGGCACGGACCTCGGTAGCATCACCTGCGCCTCTCTGGGCTTCTACTCCGGGACGCCGACCTGCACGTCCGCTTGCACGATCAGCCCTTCGGGGTGCACGGGATATTGCGGGGACGGGACTCGGAACGGGAGCGAGCAGTGCGAGGGCACGGATCTGGGAGGCATCACTTGCCTCTCCCTGGGCTACTACTCTGGGACTCCCACCTGCACGTCGAGCTGCACGGTGGACACCACCGGGTGCTCCGAGCGCTGCGGAGACAGTGTCATCAACGGCACGGAGGCCTGCGACGGTGTGCAGCTCGGCTCGAGGAGCTGCTTGGACTATGGCTTCTACGGCGGGAACCTCTCCTGCAACTCATCCTGTGCTCACGACACGAGCGCCTGCACGGGCCGCTGCGGGGATGGTACCATCGACGCCGGCTTCGAGCAGTGTGAGGGGACGAATCTCAACGGGATGACCTGCCAGGACTTCGGTTACTACACTGGAGTTCTTTCCTGCGACTCGGGCTGTGCCTTCGTCCTTGACGGCTGTTCGGAGCGATGTGGCGACGGAGAGATCAACGGGGGCGAGCTCTGCGACGGCATACAGCTTGGTACCAAGACATGCGAGGACTACGGCTTCTACACCGGCACCCTGTCCTGCACTTCGGCGTGTACACATGACACCAGTGGCTGTGCTGGGCGTTGCGGCGACGGGGTAATCAACGGAGGCGAGATATGTGACGGTGAGGCTCTGGGCCCCAGGACCTGCGCCACCTACGGCTTTTACGAGGGCACCCTCTCTTGCAACGACTCATGCCGACACAAATTGAGCGATTGTACCGGACGTTGCGGCGACGGTGTCAAGAACGGTCCCGAGGAGTGCGATGGGACGGATCTGGGAGGCCTCACCTGCCAGACACTGACCCCACAGGCCTATTACTTCGGGGATCTGACATGCCTAACAAACTGCCAGCTCAACATCGTGGAGTGCTGGGGTTTCTGCGGCGATGGCGCCGTGAACGGCACAGAGACCTGCGACGGTAACGACTTCGACGGATTGGCCTGTACGGATTTTGATTTCTACACTGGTCAGCTCGGCTGCTTGGCCGACTGCTCGGACTACATCACTGACGGCTGCAGCGGATCCTGTGGAGACCTCGTCAAGAACGGCGGCGAGGCTTGTGATGGCGCGGACTTCGGCAGCCTCACCTGCCAGGCCTTCGGCTTTTATGGCGGCACTCTTGCGTGCACCGGCGCCTGCCAGGCAGATCCGATCGGCTGCTCCGGTGCTTGTGGTGACGGCGTTCGAAACGGTGCCGAGGCCTGCGACGGAACAGATCTCGGGGGGATGAGTTGCGAGAGCTTCGGCTGGTACGTGGGGGCGCTCGGCTGCACCGCCGACTGTGGAGACCTGAATGCCAAGGGCTGCGATGGCTTCTGCGGGGACGGCGTGATGGAGGAGGATCGTGAGTTCTGCGACGGGCTGGACCAGGGCGGCAAGACCTGCGAGTACTTCGGCGGCACCGGGCCCGTCACCTGCAACGCCTTCTGCCAGCCTCAGTTGGATCGCTGCTACTTCACCGACTGGAAGTCGTATACGCCCGGAGAGACCCCGATTCTTTACGGCGTCTGGGGTTCAGGGGCGAACGACGTTTGGGCCGTTGGAGAGAGCGGCAGCCTTCTGCACTACGACGGCACGGAGTGGATGCTGGTCCCATCCGGCACAATCTACGACCTGTATGGCGTGTGGGGCTCGGACGCGAACGACGTCTGGGTGGTGGGAGCCTCCCAGGACATCTATCACTACAATGGGACGTCTTGGAGCGCGATTCCTTCAGCGAGCGGCGAGTATCTCTTTGGAGTCTGGGGTACGAGCGCGAGTGACGTTTGGGCGGTGGGCTACATCGGTGAGATAGAGCACTGGGACGGCACGAGCTGGAATACGGTCACATCCTACACAGGGGAAACCCTCTGGAGCGTCTGGGGTACGAGCACGAGTGACGTCTGGGCCGTGGGCGATAGCGGCACCATCGTGCATTGGGACGGCACGACCTGGAGCGATGTAGCGTCGGGCACCACTAGTGACCTCAACGGGATTTGGGGCACCGGGCCGGACGACGTCTGGGCCGTGGGGCGCTACGGCACAATACTGCATTGGGACGGCATCTCGTGGAGCACGAGCACTTCGAGCACCATGGCCGAGCTGAAGGGGCTGTGGGGGAGCGGCCCGTCCGATGTGTGGGCAGTGGGAAACATGGGTACGGTCCTGCACTGGAACGGAGCAACGTGGGGCAAGGTCCCATCCGGGACATCAATGAACCTGACTCGGCCCTGGGGGAGCGGCTCTGGCGACGTCTGGGCGGTGGGCGCTGGTACGATCCGCCACTGGGACGGTGCAGAGTGGTCTGCCATCGCCTCTGGACCTACAGAGGCTCTCCGCGGTGTTTGGGGAGCCGACGACGACGATGCATGGGCTGTGGGGGACGAGGGCCTCATTCTGCATTGGGACGGTTCGGGGTGGAGCAGAAGCGTCTCCGGGACGGTCGAGAACCTCAAGGGTGTATGGGGGAGCAGCGCGATCCGCGTCTGGGCAGTGGGCGCAGGCGGCACCATCCGGCGCTGGAACGGGACCTCCTGGAGCAACAGTACCTCCGGGACGGCCAACAGCTTGAACGGCGTCTGGGGCACCGGGACGAACGACGTCTGGGCCGTGGGGGGGGGCGGCTTGATACTGCACTACACCAGCAGCTGGAGTAGTGTCTCGTCGGGCACGTCGGACGCCCTGTACGGAGTGTGGGGATCGAGCGCGTCGAACGTCTGGGCAGTGGGTGCGAACGGCACAATTCGGAGGTGGAACGGCACGAGCTGGAGCGCAGCCGCCTCGGGCACCACCGAGAACCTCATGGCAGTGTGGGGTACTACGTCGAACGACATCTGGGTCACTGGTGAGTCCGGCACGATCCTGCACTCGACCGGCGGCCCCTTCAGCGTCATCCCCTCAGGTACCATGCAGCACCTGCGTGGAATCGCTGGGACCTTGAATGATGTCTGGGCCGTCGGCGAGAACGGTACAATCCTACACTGGGACGGGCATGTCTGGACTGGCGATCCATCTGGCACGAGCCAGTCCTTGCTGGGCGTTTGGAAGTGGGGCAAGAACGAAGTCTGGGCCGTGGGATCCCAGGCAACGATCCTGCACTGGACCCGCTCGGGCTGGAGTCTAATTGAATCTCAAACCACCGAGGACCTCTACGGCGTATGGGGCACCTCCGCCAAGGACGACGCCTTCGCCGTTGGAACGAACGGCACGATCTTGAGATGGGACGGTCTGTCCTGGTCCAACATTACCTCTGGAACGCCGAACGACCTGTGGAGCGTGTGGGGGCTGTCTGCGGCTGACGTCTGGGCCGTGGGCAACAGCGGCACCGCGCTGCACTGGGACGGGACCTCGTGGGCCGCCACGACGGTCACCGGATTCCTCCGAGGCGTCTTCGGGTTCGCCACGGACGACGTCTGGGCAGTGGGTCTCAACGGCAACATCCGGCACTGGAACGGCACTGGTTGGAGCGCCAGCGCCTCCGGAACCTCATACACCTTGTTCGGGGTCTGGGGCTCCCACTACAAGGGAGTCTGGGCCGTGGGCCAGTACGGTACGATCCTGTACTGGAATGGCAGCGTCTGGAGTCCGAGCGTCTCCGGGTCCACGCGGAATCTGAACGGAGTCTGGGGCAGCGGCAGGAACGACGTCTGGGCAGTGGGCGAGAGCGGCACTATCCTCCACTGGGACGGTGTGGGCTGGACCCCCAGCGTCTCCGGGACCTCGCAGACTCTCTATCACGTCTTTGGAAGCGGACCGAATGACGTGTGGGTGGCGGGAGCGAGCGGCTTGCTCCTCCACTGGGACGGCGTTCAGTGGGCCACGAGCTTTTCCAAGACGGGTCAAGACCAGCGGGCCATCTTTCAGCTTGCGCAGGACTGGGTCTGGGTAGTGGGCGAGAACGGCTCGATCCAGTATCTGAGCCAGAGACCCAATACCGGCTACGGGGGCCTTTGCCGGAACCCGGTCACGGCCTACTGCGCCACGAGCATTCACGGCGCGACCTACGGCGCGACGAGTGTTTTCGCGTCCTACTCATGTGCCTCGGGTGCCATGGACGGTGGGGAGGTATTCTACAAGCTCGACAACCCCGTTTCAGGCACTCTGACCGTCACGCTCACGAGCAGGGAGGGCGACCTGGATCTCATATTGGTTGGGGCAGATGCAGCCAGCGGATGCGATCTGGTCGGCCAGTGTCTTGAGTCGAGCCAGGTGGCTGGAGCGGGTGGTATAGAGGAGATCAGTATCCCCTCCGTGCAGGGCGAGGTCTATTATCTCATTGTTGACAGCCCCACGGCCTCGCCGAGCGCGTTCCAGCTCGACATCGACTGTTACAAGCACCTGTAGCTGGCTTCTCACGCCTTCCACCTTACTTGGTGCCATTCACGATGTCGGAGTGCAGCTCCCTCCGCGGAGCATCGGTCTTTCCTGAGCGCCCCTGAGCCTCACCGCGACATCACTTGTTGTAACCGCCTCGTGGCGGGGCTATATCCCGCTCATGTCGCACACGGCGTCAAGCGCCACCACGGTCGCACGTCCCATCGAGGTAGTTACCGACGACGGGGTGACGAAGCTGCGCCTCGCGCTCGCGGACGGGGCCTGCATCGAGACGGTGCTGCTCCCCCGTGGACGGAGTGACGAAGGGGGGCAGAGCCTCTGTCTCTCCACGCAGGTGGGTTGCCGCATGGGCTGCGTCTTCTGCGCAACCGGAAGGCTTGGATTCGTCCGTCAGCTCGAGCCTCGAGAGATCGTCGCCCAGCTCGAGGTCGTCCGCGCCCTCGGTCATCGGCCCGAGACCCTGGTCTTCATGGGCATGGGAGAGCCGCTCGACAACTTCGAGAATTGGCGCGAGGCGGTGCGGATGCTCGTGGACTCCCGCCGCCGCGGCGCCGAGCGCCCGGCCGCGCTCGGCTCCGCGCGGCGGATGACGGTCAGCACCTGCGGGCACCTCGATGGGATGGCCAAGCTCGGGCGGGAGAACCTTCGGCGGATGGGCGTGGCCGTCTCCCTCAATGCGCCCGACGACGAGATCCGTTCGAAGCTGATGCCGGTCAATAGGCGCTGGCCCATGGCCGAGCTCAAAAGAGCGCTCCTCGAGCTGCCGCTCCGCAATGGCGTCCTCCTCGTGGAGTACGTCCTCATCCGCGGCCAGAACGACGCGCTGGAGCATGCCCGCGAGCTCGCCGCCTACCTCTCGCCCCTGCGCGCCCTGGTGAATCTCCTGACCTACAATCCGCTCCCCCATGACCAGGGCTCCGATCCCTTCGAGCCGCCGGAGGCGGCGGTCGTCGATGCCTTTCAGCAAACCCTGTCCGGTCTGGGCGTCTTCGTGAGACGCCGCGCTTCCAAGGGATTGGGCGTCGCGGGCGGCTGTGGGCAGCTCAGTGGCTGTGCCTCTGCGGGGCAAGGCCAGAGCGTGACGTGATTACCCTCCGGGGCGACCTTTGCGCGGCGAGGACAACTGGCCGTCCTACTGGCAGAGGCGAACCCGCACGACAGTCACGCTGCGAGGCGAGCGGACCGTGCTACTGGCAGAGACGAACCCGCACGATCTTCAGCTCTGAGAGGTCTTGCCAGGCGTAGGCCCAGCCCACGTCGCCGCTCGAGAACTGGATGAGATCCGTGGCGAGGCCCGCCTCGGCGGGGATGCTCTCCGGCCCCATGAGCATGCTGCCGCTCGTGCTCACCACCGCCGCGAGGCGGTCGCTCCCGGCCCGCCAGGTCACGAAGAGGTCGTCGCCGTAGCGCGCCACCTGACTGGCCGACTCGTCGGTGCCCGCCGTGTCGGTCAGCCAGGTCACCTGGCCCACCGTGCCATTGATGATGGGCACCAGGCCCACGTCGCGCGAGCTCCGGCCTTCCCCCGTGACGAAGGTGAGGGCGAAGCCTCCGGGCACTGCGGTCAGGCCGCCGAGCTCCCCGCTGCTCGAGCCGCTGCAGTTGCCCGAGGGCTCGTCCCAGACCAGGGTGTTGTGGTCGAAGTGGATGGCCTTGGTGGGGTAGCAGTCCGAGAGGCACACCGGCCCCACGGTGGAGCCGCTCACGGCGAGGCGCACGTCTAGGCTGTGGCTGCAGCCCCAGTCCCAGCCGCCGCCCTGCTGCGCCCCGGCGAGATCGTAGGTCCACAGGAGGTCCCCCTGGTGCTCTCCCTGGGCGCCCCAGTTCATGGTGTGCCCGAAGTAGACCACGTAGCTCGTGCCCGTCCAGGCCGCGCGGCCGTTGTCGCCCCAGTCGCGCCGGATGTACTTCGCGCCCTCCACGCCGTGGTCGGTGTTGCCCACCACCTCCACGTCGAAGGTCTGGCTTCCGCTCGCGTCGTGGCCCACGAGAGCCATCACGTCGCTCCCCCGCTGCACGAGCACCGCGAAACCGGCGTCGTGAGCGGCGAGGCCGCGTAGCTCGTTGCCCGGCAGGGTCACGTCCACGGCCGAGCGATTATCCAGCGCGTCGAGCGGAGTGACGTGGATCGTGCCACCCGAGTCGCCCCAGGCCACCCAGGAACGATTCGCGCCCGCGGGCGATAGGATCGGGGGCGTGTCCCTGGAGAAGTAGCCGCCGGCCTGCAGGGCCACCTGGGCGGGCGCCACGTCCACGGGGGTGACCTCCAACCGCTCGGCCAGGGTGGAGGGGCAGGGCCCGGCGTCGGGTCGCACCGCGGCGTCGGCCATGGGGCCGCTGTCGGCCATGGGGCCGCTGTCGGGCGTCCCCCCCCCATCGGGCGGGACGCTGCCGTCGCTCGGGGCGGTGGCGTCGCGTCCGGGCCTGCTCTGGTGCCCTCCGCACCCGAGGAGGGCCCAACACGCGATCAGGAACGGGCCGTGTCGCAGCGCTTGTCCAAGGCGTGGAGTCATGTCCGTCACCTCTCTTCGTGCCTCGAGCGCCCAGGACGCGCTCTGTCTCTAGCCTGCCGCTTCAGTCAACCCAGGCGATCATTATCCACGCTTCGCCCGCGTAGTGGGAGTCTTCGTCAGGAACGCCGTCCCCTGCCTTGTGATTTTCCCCGGAAGGTCTCAGAGTCTTCGTCAGGATCGCCGTTCACTCCCTGCCTTGTGACGTCCGCCGGAAGGTCTCAGAGCCAGTCCGAGCCATCGGCATCGCGCTTATCCGGTCCGTGGCCGGCCCCGCGGGCACCCCGGCCCGCAGGTGCCCTGGCCCCCCGCAGGTACCCCGGCCCTCAGGTACCCCGGCCCTCAGGTACCCTGGCCCCCCGCAGGTACCCCGGCCCTCAGGTAGCCCGGCCCGCAGGCACCCCGGCCCTCAGGTACCCCGGCCCGCAGGTACCCCGGCCCGCAGGTACCCCGGCCCGCAGGTACCTCGGATCGCAGGTACCCCGGATCGAATATTGGCTAGGCACAGCCCTCACCGGCAGGTACACTTCAATCATGAGCCAGGCCAAGCACTCATCGTCCTACGACGAGCTCAGCGTACCCGAGCGCATCGAGCTGCTCCAGCGACTCTGGGACGAGCTGGCGGCCTCCCCCGAGGAGATCGGGCTCACGGAGGCCCAGCGTGCCGAGCTCGATCGCCGCCTCGAGGACTACCGGCGGGATCCGGACGCCGGGGTGTCCTGGGAATCGCTCCGAGACAGCTTGCATCGGGCACCGTGACACGCACCGTCATTTTCCGCCCCACCGCGGCCGCCGAGCTACGAGAGGCCCATGCGTGGTACGAGGAACGCCGGCCTGGCCTCGGATCTCAGCTTCGTGACGAGATCGACAGGGCGGTGGAGCGGGTCCGCGAGAGCCCGGAGCTCTACGCCGAGGTCCACGGCCCAATCCGACGGGCCCTGATCCATCGCTTCCCATACGGGCTGTTCTACCTGGTCGAGCCAGAGCGGATCGTCGTGGTCGCGGTGTTCCACGGGCGGCGTGATCCCAAGGTCTGGCAGGGCCGGCTTTAGCTCGGGCTGCGAAGTTGGGGCTACCGACGTCCCCCGGAAGGTCTCAGAGCCAGTCCGAGCCATCGGCATCGCGCTCATCCGGTCCGTGGCCGGCCCCGCTTGCACCCCGGCCCGCAGGTACCCCGGCCCGCAGGTACCCCGGCCCGCAGGTACCCCGGCCCGCAGGTACCCCGGCCCGCAGGTACCCCGGCCTGCAGGTACCCCGGCCCGCAGGTACCCCGGCCCGCAGGTAGCCCGGATCGAATATTGGGAAGGCACAGCTGTCATGGCCTGCCTCCATGCCCGGACCAAGAACCATCCGTTGACCTATATGCGGACTGAATGTAGACTCTTTTGTGGGTCAACCCTGCTGAGGAAGACATGCGTGCGTTTCGAGTCTCCGAGAACATCGTCCCCGTGAGCGACTTCAAGGCGAAGGCCGCCGACTGGCTGCGCCGACTGGGCGAGAGCTCCGAGCCGGTGATCATCACGCAGAACGGCAAGGCCGCGGCCGTCGTGCTATCGCCTGCCGCCTACGACGAGCTGACCGAGCGCTTCCGCTTCATGGAGGCTGTCGAGCTTGGCCTGGCCGATGTCGAGGCCGGCCGTGTCACCCCGCACGAGGAGGTTGTCGCCAAGATGCGTCGCCGCTTCGGCGGGAGCGCGGACGAATGAGCCGAGAAGGAGGGGAGCCAACCCAGCCGTTGGAGATCCACTGGTCCGACCGGGCCAAGGACGACCTCGCAGCGATCGGGGAGTACATCGCAGCGGATGACCCTGTCGCTGCGATGCGCTGGGTGGAACGCCTCATCGCCGATGTCGAGCGCGCCGCCGAGATGCCTCTTGCTGGACGGCTCGTGCCCGAGTACCGAGACCGAGGGGACATCCGCGAGGTGCTCAGGCGCACCTACCGAATCGTCTTCCGCGTGCGGGGCGAGGCCATCTGGGTGCTCACGATCTTCGAGGGACATCGCCTGTTCCCGCAGGGAGCCCTCCCCGAGGACGAGATCTAGCCCTCGCGTGACGTTTCTCACCTCATGAGCCATCGCTTCACCATCGTTAAGAATGGCGCGAAGAGCGCCGGGCAGCCTGAGACTCGATCTCGATCGAGCCGTGATCGCCACCGCGACCAGAGTCGTGGGGCGGAGCGTTGCGGCCTTGGTATCGGTTTCAGCCTGGGATTGCCAGACACGCGGGGGGAGCGATGTTTGCAGCTGACGTTGTTCGTTGGGCGAACAGCGGTGACCGCCTGGCACCCTACTCGGCCTAGGACATCATGATGAGGCCTGGATCGAGTTCTGGCGTAGGACAACCGTCTCGTAGCCCACTCCTGCCGGAGGCATCACACCGATCCACTGCGCATCCTGCCCGAAAGGGACCCAGGATCGAATTTTGGCGAGGCACACCCAGACGCTGGTCCCTTGGAGCCAGT
>JAVEWA010000840.1:0-2532 GCA_034004785.1 Polyangia bacterium | reverse complement strand
GCAGTGCCTGAGTAGCTAGCCCCGACCTTCCATTTTCGTAAGTCGCCTCGAGGTGAGAGCTCTGGCCTTTCACCCCGTAGCTCCCCTTCGGCGGCAAAATGCCCCGCTTCCTGGGCTTCGTTCCAGAACCCTTTTCAACCAGTCGGAACCTGCTTGCGCGAGCTACCTCTTCCAGGCCCAGGGCGTGAAGAGGACCACCACCGAGAAGAGCTCCAGCCGGCCGAGCAGCATGAGGAGGGCCATGACCCACTTGGCAACCACCGGCAGATGGGCCCAGTTCTCCATGGGCCCCACTGCAGCGAGGCCCGGGCCTATGTTTCCGAGGGCGGCGGCGGAGGCCGACGCCGATGTGGTCAGCTCGTAACCGCAGGCTGCCATCACCACGGCGCCAAAGAGGAACGTCACGACATAGACCGCCCCGAAGGCGAGGATGTTGGAGACGATGACCGGATCCACGACCTTCGCGCCCGTCCTGATGGGGCGGATGCCGTGGGGGTAGATCAGGAGGTGGAGCTCCCTTACCAGGGCCTTGGCGTAGATCACCAGCCGGGCGACCTTCATGCCGCCGCCGGTGGAGCCCATGCATCCCCCGACGAACATCAGCAGGAGCATGACGTAGCGCATTAGCTGCGGCCACTGGTCGTAGTCCTTGGTGGCGAAGCCCGTAGTGGTTGTTATCGACACCACCTGGAAGGTCGCGTCCCTGACGCGCTCCTCAAGCCCTGCGGAGGTGGGGACAACGAGGATCCCGAGGAGAGTGCAGCCAAGGATGATCGCTGCGTAGGTCCTCGCCTCTCCGTTCGCAAGCACGACCTTTAGCTGCCCGCGGAAGAGGTGGGCGTGCAGGGAGAAGCTCATGCCGGCGAGGAACATGAACGCAATGATTATCCACTGGATGGCGGGCCCGAAGTAGGCGGCGGAGTCGCCGTGGGGCGAGAAGCCGCCCGTGGACATGGTGGTGAAGGTGTGGCAGATGGCGTCATAGATGGTCGCACCCGCCAGCTTCATGGCGATGATCTGCACGGCCGAGAGGCCCAGGTAGAGCAGCCAGAGGTCCTTGGCGGCGTCGGTGATGCGCGCCTGCTCCCGCTCGTAGGCCACGCCTCCAGGGGTCTCGGCCTTGAGCAGCCGGTAGCCTCCAACTCCGAGGAAGGAGAGCAGGGCCACGCTGAGCACCACTATGCCCATGCCGCCGAGCCACTGGGTCATGCAGCGCCAGAACTGGAGGCCGTGAGGGATGGCCTCTATCTCGGCGCCCGAGAAGATCGACGCCCCAGTGGTGGTGAAGCCGCTCATGGTCTCGAAGAAGGCGTCGGTGACGCTGTGAGTGACCCCGGTGATCAGGTAGGGGATCATGCCGAAGAGCACCACCAGGACCCAGGAGAAGGTCACGATTGCGAAGCCCTCGCGCCGTCCTATGTCCGCGCCTGGCGACTTGAACTTGTGGCGGAGGATGGCGCCGGCAGCCAGGGACAGGGCCGGGGTCACGGCGAAGGCCACTATCTCCCTCACCTCGTGGGGGCTCCTCGAGTCGTAGATGATCGCGACGACGAGGGGTCCGAGCAGGCAGAGCGCCAGCAGGAGCAGGAGGTAGCTGAGGACTGAGAGGACAGTTCGCCAGTTCACGGCTCAGAACCACTTGCGGCGCGTGAAGAGCTTCTCGATCTTGGGGATTGCGTCCGGCAGGGCGAAGACCACGACATTGTCGCCGGGCTCCATCCTGGTGTCGCCATTCGGGATGCACATCCTGCCGTCGTGGATGACGGCCCCCAGCAGCGAGTTCTTGGGGAAGTTGAGGGCCTTCAATGGAGCGCGGACGGCGGGAGACGCCGTCGGGACCTCCATCTCCAGGATCTCGGCGCGGCCCTGGGACATCCTGGTCACTGATTGGACCTGGCCCTTTCTGACGTGCATGAGGATCTCGCCCACCGTGACCTGCCTGGGGTTGATGACCATCTCTATTCCCAGGCTGTTCAGCACAGGGACGTACTCGGGTTTTTGGACGAGGACCGCGGCGATGGTGGAGGTGCGCTTCTTGGCGAGGAGCGACGACATGATGTTCTGCTGATCATCCCCAGAGAGGGCGCAGAAGAGGTCGCAGTCGTCGAGGGAGGCTTCCTCCAACACGTCCAGGTCGGATGGATCCCCATTTAGCACGAGAGTCTTGTCCAGATGGGCGGCAGCCTCCTCGGCCATGGTTTGGTTCGGCTCGACCAGCACGACCTTGTCGATCTTTCCCTGGATTGCCTCCGCGAGCTGCACGCCGATTCTCGTCGCCCCGCCGATAATTACCGTGTCCACGATCTGCGGCTTGGCGTGGATCATGGGCGGCAAGAGCGGGGCGGTATCGGCCGGGCAGAGGATGTGGATCGTGCTGCCGGGCTCGATTATATCCGAGCCCTTCGGAATGATGATCCCGTCGCCGCGGGTGATGTCCAGGACCAGGAAGGAGTCAACTTGGCCAGTGGTTCGGAGCTCCTGTAGCTTCAGCCCGGCGGCGGGGCTGTCCTTCGGGATATTGAAGCCCAGGAT
>JAVEWA010000839.1:0-2533 GCA_034004785.1 Polyangia bacterium | reverse complement strand
ACCCCTCGGAGATGGAGCAGTTCTTGCGAAGCGAGGCCAAGGCCAACAAGGAGGTCCGCGCCATCGTCTCGGCGGACTCGGAGGTCTCCCACGGCCTGGTGGTGTCCTACCTGGATCTTCTCAACCTCAGCGGGATCTCCAAGTACGCCGTGAGCGTGGAGAAGGCGCCGGCGCCTCCGTCAGGTGGCGCCAAGGGAGAGCCGGAGCGCGCGCCGCCCACATGAGCATGCGCATCTCGTCCCAGTCGAATCGGAGGCTTTCTATCGCGTCGGGGGCGCTGCTCTGTGCAGCCCTGTGCCCTATCGCGCCGGAGCTGCGCGCGGCGCCCGCGGCCCCGGCTCGGCCCCGGGTCACCTACCCGGTCCTCCAGTCCTTCGTGAGGGCCGCCTATCCCGAGGAGGCGCGCAAGGCCGGCAGGCAGGGAGAGGTGCGCCTGGCCGTGACAGTGGGCGAGGACGGGAGCGTCTCCGCGGTGGAGCTGGCCCGGACCTCCGGGCACAAGGACCTCGACGAGGCGGCCATGGCCGCCGTCAGGCAGTTTCGCTACAAGCCCGCCCAGGTGGACGGAAAGCCCGTGTCCGCCAAGATCCTGGTGGCCTATCCCTTCAGGCTGAGGGATCAGGTCCCCGAGGCTCAGGCCAGGCCGGGTCCCCGAGCGCCCGATCCCCGAGCGCCCGATCCTCGGGCCGCCGATCCGCGAGCGCCCGATCCTCGGGCCACCGATCCCCGAGCGCCCCAGGGGAAGAGCCCTGGGGAGGGGCCGGTGTCTCCTGCCAGGCCAGGGTCGCCCGAGCCCAGGCCAGCGCCTCCCGCCGATCCGCCGCGGAGAAAGACCCCTGCCCAAGGGGAGCGGCCCGCCATCGCGCCCCCCGAGGCCGGCCTGGCGGTGCTGGGCGGGAGGGTGCGGGAGCGGGGCACCAGGCGTGCGCTCCCCGACGCCGAGGTGCTGGTGTTTCGAACCTCGCCTCGCAGCAAGCAAAGAGGCGAGCTGGCCGCGAGGGTCTTCGTGGAGGAGAGCGGGGCTTTTTCGGTGAAGAGCCTCGCGCCTGGAGCCTACCTCGTGGAGGTGCGGGCGCCGGGCTGCCTGCCATTCCTGGTGGAGGAGCGCCTCACCCCGGGTCTCCGGCTGAAGGTAGAGTACTTCGTGGAGCGGCGGAGCTACGATCCCTACGAGACCGTGGTGACCACCAAGGCCGAGCGGAGGGAGGTGTCCGTCTATACCGTGGCCCTGCCCGAGATCCAGAAGATCCCCGGCACCCAGGGCGACGCCATACGCTCGGTCCAGAACATGCCGGGCGTGGCCAGGGCCTCTTTTGGCACCGGAGCCCTGGTGGTGCGCGGGTCGGCGCCCGGGGACACGAGGGTCTATCTCGAGGGCATGGAGATACCCCAGCTCTTCCACTTCTTCGGCCTGACCTCGGTGGTCAACTCCGATCTCCTGAAGGAGATCGTGTTCGTCCCCGGGAACTACTCGGTGCAGTACGGCCGGGCCATGGGCGGCATCATCGACGTCTTTACGAGGCCCGCCAAGCGGGATCGCTGGCACGCCTACCTGGACGTGGATCTCTGGGATCTGGGGGCGCTGGTAGAGGGGCCGGTGGGCGCTGGCAGCATCGCGCTCTCGGCCAGGAGGAGCCACATCGACTCGGTGCTCTCGGTGCTCCCCTCGGATCTCCTCGGGGTGGACCTCACCGTGGCGCCCGTGTACTACGACTACCAGGCCATGCTGGACTACCCGCTCCTCGGCGGAAACCTGAAGGTCCTCGTCCTCGGGTCGGACGATCGCGTCAAGCTGGTGTTCCAGGGGCCCACGGGCCTGGGGGCCGAGGCGCGGGGCGTCAGGCAGACGACGCTCTTTCACAAGCTCATCTCTTCCTGGGGGCGGCGCTGGGACCGCCACGAGGCCAAGGCCACCCTGTCCGCGGGCTACCAGATGATAGACGTCTTCATCAGCGACGCCCTCAGGTTCGAGCTCGGCGTGGCTAGCGCCAACTGGCGGCTGCACTACGGCTACCAGGTAGCCAAGAGCCTCAAGATCGCCTTTGGCATCGACGGGGAGCACCTCTGGGGCAGAACGGACTTCTCCGCTCCTCCCATCCCGGCCGAGGGGGAGATCCCGCCTCCGGTGGCGAGCCAGGAGCCCATCTCTGCCTCTGTCGCGAGCAGGCTCTACAGCCAGGCCGTGTACACCGAGGCCACCTGGAGGCCACACTGGCGCCTCACGGTGGTCCCTGGCCTCAGGCTCGACTTCCTGAGGCTCGGCGGCTTCGAGGGCTGGGTCTTCGATCCCCGGATCACCTCCAAGGTGGAGCTCGTTCGAAAGAAGCTCTGGCTCAACGCGGCGGTGGGGCTCTTTCACCAGGAGCCGTTCTTCTCGGATGTCTACACGGTCTCCGGCGGGAACCCGGATCTGTCCCACACCAGGTCGCTGCACAGCAGCCTCGGCTTCTTCTGGCAGCCCAGGGAGTCCATCTCCCTGGAGGCCACCGGGTTCTACAAGCACGTCACGAGCAACGTCGTTGGCTCCAACGAG
>JAVEWA010000181.1:0-11408 GCA_034004785.1 Polyangia bacterium | reverse complement strand
TCGATTCCGCTCCTGGAGCAGCTACGAGACGACCTCGCGCACCAGATCGAAGCGCTCGAGGCCGAGCTTGCCGAGCCACAGGCGGCCCTCAGCCGGTTGTCGGACGAGATCTCGAAGCTCGAAGTCCAGGCCACTGCAGCCGAGCAGGAGCGCAGCGAGATCGAGGCCCGGCTACTCGGCCAGCCCGTCGAGGCCGCAGCGTGATTCCCCGCCTCCCGCGCGGTGCCGCCCGGCTGAAAAACTCCTCCCGTGCGGGAGGCTCTTTCTCATGACCCCGATCTTCGGCAGGGCCTTGCGCTTCGGCCAGGCGATCACGACTTGGGACGGCCCGCGCCGCTCGTCATCGGTGATCTTCTCCCGCGACACAATCACGAGCGAAGTGCTCCGCGCCTGCCGAGGCCTGCCCCTGCTCGGCCCCGAGCACGCCGGGCCGCAGGTCGGCACCGTCGATTGGGTGGAAGCAGATCGGGACGGGTTGAGGTTCGCCGGACGCCTGTACCACGACGCACTGGATCTGCCGAAGCAACTGAGCATCGCCGTGGATTATCACCATCCGGCCGGACAGGATCTCAGGCAGGCCACGCGCATTGATGGCCTGAAGCACATCGCCCTTTGCGAAGCGGGCTGTTGCAGCGGAACGTGGTGGCGAACCGGGCGCCTCGGTCAGTGGCCCGACGAACCGCTGCCGACGCCGGTCAGCATCGCGCTCATGCACGCTCGGCGGGAAGAGGCGAGACGCGGAGGCACCCATGGGTAAACGCCGCCGAAACGAGCCCGCCCGTTGGCGCGAAGACGAGCCGAGCTATCCCGAGCAAGGGTTTCTCGCCGCGGTCCACCCTGGCCCAGCTCGTCACGAGGAGCCCGCGCCGCCCCCGGCGCCGATCCCGCCCGAGGTGCTGAGGCAGGATCCGCAGTACCTCGAGATCGTGTTCCTGCGTGGCCAGCTCACCCAAGCCCGCACCGACGCCGAAGCGGACAAGGTACTGGCGCGCCTTCTCCCGCTCGAAACCGCGTGGTTCAGCGCCCGCTGGCCCACCTGGCGCCGCGAATCGGACAGGCCCACGCCCCGCGGGGTGAAGCTGCACAACCGGGGAGACGCGGCATGACCTGGTTTTTTCCATCGTGGCTTTCCCCCGCCGAAGTGAACGAGGCCAAGCGCCGCGAATGGCAGGATCGCCGCATCCGGCGCCGTCATCGGGACCGCAACGCACCGCCACCGAGCGAGGAGGAGGCCCAGCCGCCCACGTGCCCGTGCTGTGGTCAGCCACTTCCCGAGGAGCCCAGCGAGTGAATTACCACGAGAGCGATCTCCCCGAGCCGATCCCGCGCTTTGAGAGGGTGGAACTGGAGCGCCTCGAGGCCAACTTCCACAAGCTGGCAGCCGCGCACAAAACGAGCCCGCGCTACATGACTCCCGCAGAGTGGCGCGCGTACCACGCTTGGCTCCGCGACTACAAGGAGCGCTTGGCGACCTGGGAGCACATGCCATGAGCAGCCTTTGCGGAACGCGCCACTACCTCGAAGTTTGGGCGGAAGTCCAGCGGCGCTATCGGAAGCTCCGCGAGAGACGGAAACCAAGGCGCCCCGCCCCACGGCATAGGGAACCCCCGACTGGAGAGCAAACCGATGCCAGAGATCGTGATCCGCCTGACCGTCCCTGAAGGCTGCACCGTGCGCGTGGAAGGCGTCAACGGCCTCGCCACGGCCCGCGCTGAGAGCAGGGCACCCGGAGGCCCACGAGGCGAAAGCAGCTCCCCACGGGCCCCCAGCGGCTCACAGGGCATGGGAGACGGGAGCAGCTCGGAGAAGCAACGCCGGATGATCTACGCGAAGGCGAAGGCCGCTGACGTGGCCCTGCCCGAGCTTCTCGCCACGGTGGGCCTGACCTCGTTGGATGACCTCGGGTGGCGTGACGTGAACGCCTTGATCGAGGTGCTGGACACCGGCTCCCGGCCGCCCGATACCCATGAGCCGCCTCCCGTGGGCGACTCCGAGATCCCGTTCTAGGTCATCCCATGCCGCAGCTCGACCTGATAGACGCCGCCCCCGCACCTATCCCCGAGGAGCCCCTCGGGCCGCCCTGCCCGGTCTGCACCGAGAGGGGCGAAGTGTCGGCCATGCGCTACACGCCCAACGCCACGCGCCCGAGCTACCTCCGGTGCCCGAGGTGTTGCGTGGTTCGCCCTCTGCCCGAGGAGAAGCCCACCATGACCCCCGATGAAAAAGCCCTGTACCTGTTGAGTGACGTAGCAGACGCCCTCGGGCTTGGCGAAGTCCCGCCCGAAAGGTGGGAAGCGGCCCTTGAGGTTGTGCGCGGTGCCCTGGTCCCGCCGGGCAGCGAGGTGTCCCCATGACTCGACGCGCATCCCAGGCGCGGGAACGGCAGAGGGAGGGCGGGAAGGACGCGGGCAGGAGCAGACCCGCGAATAGGTTATCTGGATCTCAAGATAACCTATCAGCCCCTCCCCGCTCCCGGGCGACCACGAACGCGAGGCTGGCCAAGCCCAGCCGAGACGAGAAGGCCGTGCTCCGCCTCGTTGCCCAGGCCCTCGAAGGCGAGGGGCCCGACGCCGCGGGAGTGGGGCCGCTACTCCGCGCCGTTGCCCACCTGGCCGAGACCATGGGCATCCACCTGGAGACGGACGTGGGCGCCATGGTCGCCGCGCGCATGGAGGCAGGCCGGGCCACCTACGGAGCCCTCGACCTGGGCACCGACCCCCGGAACTTCATGCAGGAGGCCCTCGAAGAACTCGTTGACGCCTGCGCCTACTTGAGCATGGAGACGGTCAGGAGGGGTGCCCGGTGAGCCTGTTCAACGTCAACGACATCGGCGCCAGCCTGCCCCCGGTCGAGCCCCGGCGCCGAACACGCGCCAAGGAAGGACGGTCCCACGTTCGCCAGGAGCAGGAGGCCCACATCCCCGTCCGGGTCGCCAGGGTGGCCCAGCTCCTACCCGGGGAGCTTCGGGAGGGTGCGTCCCTCCACCTGGTGAGCGCTGGCCAGTTCTCCAACTTCGACTTGATCGAGGCCTTGCTGTCCTACTTCGACAGCCCGCCTGTGCTCCACCTGGCGACGTGGAGTAGCTCGGATTCAGCCGTTCGCCAGCTCGCCAGGCTCCGCACTTCGGGCAGGGTGGCCCAGCTCCACAGCTTGATGGACTTGCACGCAAGCCAGATGAGGACAGACGGCGCCGCCTTTCTCACGACCGTGAGCGACAGCTTCGGGACGACGAATATCCACGCCAAGGTTGCCGCGCTTGTCGGACAGACCACGGGGTTCGTCGTGCTAGGCAGCGCGAACCTGACGCGAAACCCGAGAATCGAGGCCGCTTGCATCACCAGGAGCCGAGAGGTTGCAGCCTTCCATGCCGCCTGGATTCAGGCCTGCATACGCGACGGCGCGCTACTGAGGGAGACACCATGACCGACGCACCAGAGCAGCCCACCGAGCCCCAGGAGGCCCAGGAGCCCGCCCCCGAGCCCGGGGAGGCACCGACCACCCTGGAGAGCATCGAGCGCCTGGGAAGCCTCCAGATGAAGCCCAACGAGGTTCAGCTCGTGCTCGGCCTCGAGCCCTGGGAGGACGGCTCCGACCAGTGGAAGGCGTACCACAAGGGCCGCTTGCAGGCCGTTGCCCAGGTGAGGGATGCGATGCGCCGAAGCGCCTTGCAAGGCTCGGCTCCCAGCCAGGCGAAGTTTCTGGAGACGGCCGAGAGGGTGGACAGGCTCCCTCCACCTGCCCCGAAGCCCGCTCCCCAGCCGGACCCGCCGCGACGGCGCCGGTAGCGCACCCAGCACAGCGCCGGGACATCCCCTGTCACACCGAGCAGGCGACCGAGAACCCCTCCGGGTCCTGGTGAAGGTGGACCTGGGGTTGACCGAGTGCCCCGCCGTGGTAGGCTTCCGGCGTTGCCCCAGGTTGCCCTTGAACCTCATGTGATAGGTTTCCGTAAGTCCCAACGGAGGCGACCGAAAACCGTTGCCCCGACGTTGCCCAGGCATACGTAACAATATGTTTTCATTGCCAGTGCACCTCACCGGTCGGGAGCTCAGGGATGGCTGACTCGGGAAAAGACGCGCCCGGGCGCAAGGAAGCTCGCCGCCCTCTGCTCGGCGGCCCTCTTTGGCACCTCACCAGGGCGCGGCTCCTGGAGTTCCTGCGGGAGCCCGGCGCCCTCTTATGGGTCTTCGTCTTCCCGGTGCTCCTCGCCATCGGCCTGGGGATCGCCTTCAGGTCCCGTCCCGAGGAGAAGGCCCAGGTGGTGGTGGCGGCCTCTACCCCGGACGCCAAGGGCCTGGCCAGCTCGCTGGGGAGCGCGAGGGGGCTCGCCACGAAAGTCCTCGCTGACGCCGAGGCCCGGATCGCGCTAAGGCGCGGAAAGGTTGACCTGGTGGTGTATGGCGCCTCGCCGCCGCAGGTCGGGCCTCCCCCTGCCGGCGCCGCCAGACCGCAGCCTGCCTACACCCTCGCCTATGATCCCGACAGGGCCGAGGGGCGCCTCGCCAGAGCCCTGGTGGGCGAGGCCCTCCTGCTCGCGAGGGGCGGGGCCGAGGTGGTGGCCGTCAATGAGGCCACCACCGCCGAGCAGGCGGGCCGCTACATCGACTTCCTCATCCCAGGGCTCATCGGGCTGAACCTGATGGGCAGCGCCATGTGGGGAATCGGCTTCGTGCTGGTCCACAACCGCACCAAGAAGCTGCTCAAGCGCTTCGCCGCCACTCCCATGCACCGGGCCCACTACCTGCTCTCCTTCATGCTCTCGCGCCTCCTCTTCCTGGTGCTGGAGGTCGCGGCCCTCCTCGCTGTGGGCTGGCTCGTCTTCGGGGTCAAGGTCCACGGCTCCCTGGCGACCCTGGCCGTGGTGTCCCTGGTGGGCACCTTCGGCTTCACTGGCCTCGCCCTCTTGGTGGCCGCCAGGCCCCAGTCCATCGAGGCGGTCTCGGGCTGGATGAACTTCGTGATGCTCCCCATGTGGGTCCTGTCCGGGGCCTTCTTCTCCTACGAGCGCTTCCCAGAGGCCGTGCACCCCTTCATCCAGGCCCTGCCCCTGACGGCCCTATGCGACGCCCTGAGGCTGGTCGTGAACGCGGGCGCCCCCATCACCGAGTGCCTGACGCAGCTCGGCGTCATGGCCGCCTGGGGGCTCATCCCCTTCGTGATAGCCCTCAAGATCTTCCGCTGGCGCTGAGAGGGCGCCCAGGGCGATAATCGGAGCTCGTCCGGCGCCGAGACGCCAGGGAGGCCAAGATGCATCAGGGGAGCCCGAGCCGCCGCGACTGCCCACTCTCGTTGCTCTGCCTGATCATCGGGCCATTCATCGCGGCCTGCGGCCCCTCGTCCTCCGGGGGGCGGGACTCCGGGCCCGGCCCGGACGCAAGCGGCAACTCCGACTCTGGCGTCCCCGACGGGGGCCTCCCGGACGGGGCCGCCCCGGACGCCGCCCGAGACGCGGGCGGTGACGCCCTGGTGGAGCCCGACGCGAACCTCGCGTGCGTGGAGCCGCCCCTCGGGCGGGTCCTAGCGATCCACACCGCGGGAGGGCAGGACTTCACCACGGCCTCCTCGCGTGTCGTGCTCACGGGCACGGCGCCAGATCTGGTGAGCGGCGTCCCCACGGAGCGGATCACCGTGAACGGCTCCCAGGGGGGCGTGCTCTTCGACGCCACGAGAGGGCGCTTCTCCTTCCAGGGAGCCCTCGCGCAAGGCGCGAACAGCTTCCAGGTCAGGGCGGAGGGTGGAGCCCAGGTCTCGGCGCCCGTCGAAATCACCGTTACCCTCGGAGGCGCGCCCACAGCCGAGGCGGTGCCGAGCGCGGGGGGAACGGATCACCGCGTTGGCGCCTGGCTGTTCCCCTGGTTCACCGGGGATACGGGCTGGGAGTGCAGCTCCCCCTGGTGGCCTGCGACGGGCTTCGCCTCCTGGGACGGCTCCGTGGCCTGGGCCAAGGGCCAGCTCCTCGACATGATGGACGCCAACCTGGACTGGGCCGGGGTCCAGTACGACACAAAGGATGCCTCCCTACCCTGGGGCGTCCGTTTCACAAACGTGGTGAACGTGATCGAGGCCACGAGAGAGCTCCTCGACGAAGGCTATCGCCCTCCCCTGCTCATCCCCTTCGTGGACACGGCCATCGCCAACCAGCTCCACCTCGACGCCTACGGCACGAACATCGACGTGTCCACCGAGGCGGGGCGCGCCGAGCTCTACGACTACCTCCACCATTTCTTCGCCCAGACGGACGCCATCCTGGGCCCCCGATACTCCGACGCGGCAATCGCGCGCTACGAGGGCCGGCCCATGGTGGCCTTCTGGCACACCGACACCGGCTCCATCGTGGGGGGGAGCAACGCCTTCGTGCTGGACCTCAAGGCCCGGTTCCTTGCGGAGCGGGGCGTGGAGCCCTACGTCATCGGCCACCCGAACTTCTGGTCCCAGTGGCCAGACACCGACGAGGTGACCCTCATGTTCGGCCCCTCCTCCCACTCCCAGCGGGTGGGCTGGGACGGCGCGGGCAAGGAGACCATGAACATCACCCCGGGCTTCTGGAACCCCATCTCCAACCCCTGGTATCTGCCGAGGGAGGGCGGCGTCCACTACGCCACGGCCTGGGCCGCGGCCCAGGCCGCCCGCGCCCTGGTGAACCACCTCTACATAGACTCCTGGAACGAGACCGGGGAGGGCTCCGGCCTCTTCGCCGCCCTGGTGCGCCAGTACACCGCAAGCGACTCCGGCTCCTGCTCCACCTGGGTCCACAGGCACGACGAGTCCTGGGGCCCGAGCTCCAGACACTACATCGAGACCACCGCAGCCCAGGCCGCCCTGTGGAACGATCTGCCCGAGGACGACGCGGTCCTCGTTGCCCACGATCTCCCGGCCAGCCTGCCCCAGGGGGCCCGCCGCCTGGTCACGGTGGTCATGCGCAACGCCGGGGACCGGGCCTGGACCGCTGGCGGCGGCGACTCCCTGCGCGTGACCCAGGGAACGTCCTTCGCCGTGGACCTCGCGGATCCCATCGAGGACTCGCGAGACGAGATCCCCTACTATGGCGGCCTGTTCAGGGGCCGGCCCCGGGCCTTCACCTTCGAGGTGACCGCGCCCTGCGCGCCCGGGAGCTACCCCCTGTCCTTCCGCATGGCCAAGGCCGGCTCCACCTACTACGGCGCCACTGTGACCCACACCCTCGCGGTGCCCTGAGACGGGCCCGTCGCTCCGAGCCCTACATCGCGGCCATTCGCCCCCCCGAGCCGGGCCTGCCTCTCCGAGGCGCGCAAGGCCCCCTCTGAACCGGCGCCAGCGTCGGGACCGAGGCTCCGGCTTCTGTTGCATGGGCCTGCGGGCCCGTGGTACGTCCCTGCCACTTGAAAGGCGGCCACATGACCACCGACCAGACCAGCACCCCGGAGCCAAAGCCCCAGCCCTTCCCGCGGACCTTCTGGACCGCGAACCTCACGGAGCTCTTCGAGCGCGGCGCCTACTACGCCATGGCGAGCTTCGTGGTCATCTACCTCGGCCAGCTAGGCATGGGGGACTACTGGCCCTCCACCCTGAACGGCCTCCTCTGGACGCTCGTGTACTTCCTGCCGATCCTGTCGGGGGCCATAGCGGACCACGTGGGCTTCCGAAAGGCCCTCATAGTGGCCTTCCTGCTCCTGACAGGGGGCTACTTCCTGATGGGCTTCCCGGTGTGGCTGGGCGGCGCCAGCATGAGCCAGGAGGTCGGCTCCGCCGTGACTGCGGACGCGAGCGTGTTCGTGCCCATCCTCGGCGGCATCCTGCTCATCGGCCTGGGCGGTTCGGTCATCAAGCCCTGCATCTCCGGCACGGTGCAGAAGACCGCCGCGGGCAGGGCCACCCTGGCCTTCGCCATCTTCTACATGGTGATCAACATCGGCTCGCTCTTCGGCCGGGGCGTCAGCTACTTCGTGCGCAAGGAGCTCAGCCTGTCCTTCATCTTCGCGGTGGCCATGGGCTGCTCGCTGCTGGCGCTCCTCGTGGTCCTATTGCTCTACCGGGATCCAGAGACCTTGGCGCCTCCCGGCTCGCCGGCCCCTCCCAAACGCTCCATCGGCAAGGTCCTCATCAACATGGTCCTCGTGCTGAAAAACGGCCGCTTCGTGCTCTTCCTGCTGGTCTCCAGCGGGTTCTTCTTCCTCTATGCCCAGGTGTACAACGTCCTGCCCCTCTACCTGAAGCGCGTGGTTGAGACCGATCCCGCGGTGGACCTCTACACCATGGCGAACCCCTTCGTCATCGTGTTCTTCCAGCTCCTCATCACGCGCCTCTTCGGCAAGATGAAGCCCATCGCCTCCATGGTTGTGGGCTGCCTCATCATCGGCGCCTCCATGCTGATAAACCTCGTGCCCATCCTCCTCGCGGGCGGGGTGCGGCTCTCGGTGCTGGACTGGCTGCCGGTAGGGTCGATCTTCATCATCCTGACGGTGGCCCTCATCGCTTTTGGCGAGCTCTTCACCTCCGCCAGGACCTACGAGTACATCGGCGCCCTGGCGCCCAAGGGGCAGGAGGGCCTGTTCCTCGGCTACGCCAACCTGCCCATGGCCATCGGGGCGCTCCTCGGCGGGCCGGTGGGCGCCCTCATCTTCAACGACATCATGTGCCGCGGCGCCAAGTCCCGGCCTGACGGCCTCCTCGACCTGAACCAGGGCTGGGCCATGGCCGGCTGGGGAGTGCTGATGCTAATCGGCCTGGCCTCGGCCGCGGGCATGTGGCTCTACAACCGCTGGCTCTCGAGCCTGCCGCCCGAGACGAAGACGCAAGAAGCCCAGGCCTAGAGAAGCCCAGGCCTAGAGAAGACCACGCCTGGAGAAGACCACGCCGAAAAAAGCCGCGCCTAGGGAGGCCTGGGGAAGCATGGGGGAAAGCCTGGCCTAGCTCGGATTGAGAGTGGAGGGGTCCTACTGGGCCTCGAGGACGATCGACCAGCTCTGGAGGGTCCCGGTGTCGGCGCCGGCGCTGTCCACGATCTTCAAGGTCCAGTCGCCCTGGGCCGGGGCGCCGTTGAAGGCCTCGGGGGTGAAGGTCTTCTGGATGTCATGGGCCGACCCGCCCTCGTTGTCCCAGAGCACCACCGTGGTGCCGCCGTGCTCGAGGGTGATCCTGAGGTCCCCGACCCAGGTGTGGGTCACGTCGAGGGTCACGCTCACTGCGCCCAGGGTGAAGCTGTCCGGCACGCTTATCACGCTGGCGGCGCCAGCGTCGTCGTCATCGGGGATGGGCACCGCCTGGGTCGAGGCGTACTCGTGGTTCCCGCTGGGGTCCACTGGCGGCGTGCACAGGGATCCATTTGGCGAGTAGCAGTTGTCCCTGACGCCGCTCGCGCCGAAGGTGGAGTCCCCCACCCTGTTGCGGATGGCGATGAGGTAGTCCTTCCAGGAGACCTTGTTGCCGTTCTCGATGGCCCAGAGCAGCTTCGCGAGGAACGGCCCAGCGTACTGGTTGGCGTCGGCGCTCACCTCCACCACGCTGGAGACGATGTCGAGCTTCTCCCAGCCGCCCTTCCCCTCCAGGATGGGCCTTATGTAGTACTCGTAGCCGAGGCAACCGCCGTAGAGGAAGATCTGGTAGAAGTCCGGGTAGGTGGGGCGGGTCCAGAAGTCGCTCGCGCCCAGCATGCTGTGGCCGTCATAGACCACGATCTCGTGCTCTGACAGGGCCCGCTGGAAGTTGGAGAAGTTGGCGCTGTCCGAGAGCCCGGCGAAGTCATAGGGAGAGTAGATGTCTATCTCCACCGTGACCGCCCCCACCTGCTTCGAGAAGCGCTTTCCCACCGGGGCGGGGGTGACCTCGGCGAACCCGGCCTGCTTGAGCCACCGGGCCATCTGGTTGAAGGACCTCATGCCCGGGTCGCTGTCCGTGACCGCGCCGTCGCCGATCTGCCCGAAGAGAATCACCGCCGTGATCTTGTCGTCTGCGAGGAGCTGATCGTACTCGAGGTAGGGGGATGACTCGGTGCGGAAGAGCTTGCTGATGGTGACGGTGGCCTCCTGGGTCGGCATCTCGCACCCGCTCCGCTCCGGGTTCCACTGGTACCAGTAGATGGAGTTGTCGAGGGTCATGTGGTCGTCGGGGTCGGCGCACTTGTCGCCAGCCAGGGTCATCACGTTGTAGGGGTTAATCGGAATGACCGCCGTGAAGAAGGTCCCCTCGGTGACCCCCGTGCCGGCGCCGTGCAAAAGCACCGCGTTGATGCCCCGGATGCGGAAGCGCGTGAGCAGCGAGGCGTCCACGGACCTGGACTCTGCGTCCGTGATCCAGCTGCCGTTCACCAGCCATTCCACCCGCCGCCCCGCGTTGGCGTCCTCCGCCAGGGACTCCAGGTAGAACTCGTCCTTCTTCCGGAAGTAGGTCATGGCGAAGGCGCCGAGATCCGCGGGAGCGTCGTGGATGCGCCAGGAGGTCGCCTCCACGTCGGCCTCGAAGTCCACCTCCACCTCGATGCCGTCGGGGTTCAGGTAGGCAGAGTCAGCCTTGCCGAGGTTGCTCTGGTCCTCGAGGAACGGGTTAGGCGAGTCGTCCCCGGGATCGGATGTGGAGCCGCAGCCGGACCAGCCGGTTCCGACCAGACCGAGCAGGAGAACGCCGAGAATCGCAACGAAACGACGCATGTCAACCTCCAGTCATCGTTCAGATCAGACAGTAAATCCCAAGTCCCTAATTGACACAAGTGCTGGGTAGTCCTGACTTCGAAACGGATCCGAGCGAGGAGGAAGGTATCCGCATCGGTCACGAACCGACGCAGATGCCCTACCTGTGCTCCAGAGAGCCCCGCCTCTGACATGAGCCGTACCCTCCCTGGCGCTGATTTGAGGCTATTCGTCTTGATCTCAGCATCGGATCCGTGTAAGTATCTTGCAGCTTTTGTAATCTATATTGCGTATCAGGACCTTACTGAACCACCTCCGGGAGGACGATGGCTATGAGGCGCAAGACTATGGTGTTCAACTTCAGACTGATGGCGCTCGCGACAGCGCTGTCCTCCTCCCTGGCTGCCTGCGGCGATGACGCCGGCCATGGGACGAACGACAACCAGAACAACAACAACAACCAGGCGACGATGTCGTGCGGAAACGGCGCCATCGAGGGGCTCGAGGAATGCGACGACGGCGCCGCCAACTCGGACTCCCAGCCCGACGCCTGCCGCACGGACTGCACCCGGGCGCGGTGCGGAGACGGCGTCGCGGACACCGGTGAGATCTGCGACAATGGCCCACAGAACTCCGACACCGTGCCTGACGCCTGCCGAACCGACTGCACGAATCCAAGATGCGGAGATGGCGTGGTGGACGTCATCGCTGGAGAGGCATGCGACGCCGGGGACAGCCTCCCAACCTCCACCTGCAGCAGCGAATGCCAGGTCATCTTCTGTGGAAACGGCCTCCTCGAGGAGGGAG
>JAVEWA010000180.1:0-11408 GCA_034004785.1 Polyangia bacterium | reverse complement strand
GTAGTTGGGCTCGTAGCGGCACTTCTCGGGGTTGCCCTCTTCGTCGGGGAAGCAGTAGAAGCCAGCGGAGGTCCCTCCGTCGAGGAAGCCGCAGGGGCCGTCCGACGGCTCGCTGCACTGGCCCGCCGAGAGGATCCCGGCGTCCCCGCGCTCGCACCGCTCCTTGGTGACGCAGTCGCTCTGGTCCCAGCAGGGGCGATCGGTCTCGTAGCCGTCGTGGGCAAAGGGGCAGGCCGCCTGCCCAGCCAGCGCCAGCGCGAGGAGCGCGGGAGTTCCAAGGGTGAGCCAGAGCCCAATTCGCCTGCTTCGCATCAGAAGTCCACCTCGCCCGACAGCGACAGGGTGAGCCCCGCGCCGCGCTTCGTGGGGCCGAGAACAATTGGGAGAGGCCTCCCCGTGGGGGCCTCCCCCCGCCGCTCGAGGACGAAGAGCGTGATCGAGGCGGTCAGGGCGGCGCCCGCCGCCGCGTAGAGCCCGATGGCCACGTTGCGGTACAGGCGGCCCTCGGCGGCCATGTTCTCGAGGGCCTCACGGGTGTAGGCCCTGCGGTCCCTGACGTCTTCGTAGGTCTTGTTCTCGAGGGCAGAGAAGATGCCCCCTACGCTCGCGGCGAGGGCCGCCAGGCCGAGGGAGGTCCAGCCCCACACCTCGTAGCGCCGCTTCTCTCTTGCAAGGGGCAGGAGTGGGAAGAGGGTCTTTCGCTCCCCCTTGACGAGCTCCACCCGCCTTCGCCAGGTCACCCGGCCCGGCGCCCAGACCTCCACCACCATGGGGCCGGGGTGGGGCACCACGTACCAGAGCTCGGCGTTCTGCGCGAGGGCGCGGCCGTTTGCGCGCACCGAGAGCCCTTCGGCGGGGCTGTCCACCTTCAGGTAGGCCACGTCGGCGACCGTCTTGTGGCGGATGCCCTCGACTCGCCTCGGGGGCACGTAGGCCGGGTCCTTCTGGAGGTCAACTCGCACCTTGACTGTCTGGCCTTCTTTCACGGCCACGGAGCGCACAAAGGGCAGATGGCCGAGGAGGGTCACCTCGATCTGATGCGCGCCCGCGTTCACTGGCAAGGGGCCGACGGGCGAGGAACCCCTCGACAGGCCGTTTATGCGGATGGTGGCTCCAGGGTGGCTGACGTCCAGGTGGATCTTCCCGGGGGCGCCGAGCACGCTCCAGACCTTGGTGGACTGGCCGAGGTGCTTTCTGCACTCGTTCACCCTGGCCATGACCTGGATCGAATAGCGCCCCGTGGTGCCCGCGATGCCGAGGTAGCGCTCGTAGGAGGCGACAGCGAGGGCCCACTCCTTCTGCGCCTCGTAGGCCAGCCCGAGGTTTCGCCAGGCGCCGGCTAGGCCGGGCGAAAGGCGGAGGGCCTGCAGGAAGAGCTCGATGGCCTCGGGGTACTTGCCGAGGTTCGTGAGGACGCTCGCCCGCTTGGTCAGCGCGACTGCCTGGCGCTCGTCCTTAGAGGATGCCCGGGGAGCGGCCGAGGCGCCATGGAGCGGCGAGAGCAGGAGGGCCAGGCACACCGCGAGCGGGAGCGAGAGCGAGCGGGAGCGAGAGCGCCAGCGCGAGCATGGGAGAAGAGTTGCCTGTCCTTTGGCCATTCGGGTGCTCATTGCGTGGGGTCGTCCCAGGTGTTGACGTTGCTCGGGCCCGTGCCGGTCATGCCGGGCGTGCCCGGGCGCGTGATCACCCGCGGCCGGGGCTCCTCGACCTTGGCGACGGCGTAGCCCACCTGGCGGGACTCCCTGGGGCTCTTCGAGAGGCACTCGACCTTGCCCCCCTTGGTCTTCAGGAAGTCGATGCGCTCGTCCACCACCTCCTTGAACTTGTCCGGACCCTTGATGGGGATCTCGGCGCAGGTCACGAGCAGGTTGCCAGGCGTGACGCTGTCCTTCCATGGGCTGCCGTCCTCGACCCCGAGCACTATGGCGCCGTGCTTGACGTCGTCATAGACCCAGGCGAGCCCAGGGAAGAAGTCGAGCAGGGATACCTTCTGGCTCTCGATCTTCACGGGCTCCACATACTGCGCCATCAGCTTCGCCGCCTCTGCCACCGGGACGGCGAGCCGCACCCAGAACCTGTAGCGGGTCACCCTGGAGGACCCCTGCTGCAGCTCGAGCTGCTGGAAGTACACCTCCTCCGCTGGCTTCTTGAAGGCGCGGCTGCCAGCCTGGAGAGCCGAGGTCACGGCGATGCGCCTGTCCCACACGACCTTGCGCGCCCGGTTGGTGGCCAGCCCGTCCTTCTTCTGGACCGCGGCCGCGAGGTCACGGAGCAGGCGCCGGCGCTCCTGCGCGTACTGCTCGAGCACCGCCTGGCGCCAGAGCCGATCCTTCATGGAGTCGGCCAGGTGATGCACCAGGCGCTCCAGGGCGGCCTCGCGGGCCCTGGCCTCGGCCTCCTCGCGCTCGGCAGCGGCGAAGGAGTAGCCGATGACGTAGATCTTCCCGCCCTCCGTCGAGACGTTCAGCTCGTCGGCCAGGCCGAACTCGATCTTCTTTTCCGAGAGGGTCTTCTCCCAGCTCACGAACCAGGGGGGCTTCTTCTCCTTGCTGACGATGCGCCCGCCCTCGTCGTAGATGATGTCCTTCTCGGTCTTGAGCCTGCTGTAGATCCACCAGCCCACGCCGCCCACCACAGCGAGGGATACCAGCACCGCAACGACGGTGGCGAGGCCAACGGCGCGCCCGGTGGCAGGGGCCGCGGCCACGGGCAGGACATAGCCCGCCTGCTGCGCCGCGGCGGCCGGCTTGAGGAGCTTGTCGTTGGCCCGCTCGGCAAACTCGATGAGGGCCTTCGACGCCGTTGGCGGGACCAGGTTCGAAAGAGTGGCCAGGAACTCCTCGGACGCGATGGAGGGGCCCACGGTCCCGCACTCCGGGCAGTTGAACTCCGGCGAGGTGGCGAACTTCAGCACGTCGTAGTGCTCGAGGGTCTCGACGCGCTGCGCGCCGGAGTAGCCACAGCTCGGGCACTTGAAGGGCATGAAGAAGGAGAGGACCTCCACCCTGCCGGCCAGGGCGTCCGCGGTGAAGACCTTCTCCACGAAGCCGGGCTGGCAGTCCCGGAGATAGACCTTGCACTCCCTGGAGACGAGCTGGGAGAAAGCGGTCCACTCCACGGCGCCCTCGTCGTCCACGCGGCCCACCGCGGAGAGGTCAATCACAACCTCCCCCTCCAGCCCCTCGGAGAGCTTCTCCCTCGGGAAGTTGATGTCTATGTCTCCCGCCAGCCTGATGAAGGTCGCCTCCTCCACCACCTTGTCGGCGCGGAGCCGGCGGGCGGCGTCGCTCACCCGGTAGTCGAGCTTGGCGGCCAGGAAGTTGGCCACCGCCGGGTCGGTCTCTACCGCGTCCTGCGAGGCCAGGTAGGTGAAGAACGAGGTGGGGTCCTCGTCGAAGTACTCCGGGTTGCCGCAGCTGTCGCAGGGGACGTCGGGCAGGCTCATGTTCTTGATGAGCTCTTGGCTCTCGTCCACTTGAACCAGTCGCCGCCTGTCGTCGTCGCAGTAGTCGCACCGGTAGGGCGCGTAGAAGGAGAGGATCTTGCCGCGCCCGCCGAAGTTGGCAACCATGTTGAACTGGTCGATGATCTTGGGGCTGCACTCGATGAAGTAGATGGAGTGCGTGTTCTGCTCCACCGCCTTGATGAAGTCCACCCACTCGCGGATGCCGAAGGAGCTGATCCGCTTCACCTCGGCGAGATCGACTATCAAGGTGCCCTTCACACCCTCGGCGATGGACTTTCCGTGGAAGTCCTCGTCGATGGTCCCGATGAACCGGAGGCACATGATGTCACCCTCGACGATCTTGGTGACCTTGAGCTTGCCGCCCGGACCGGTTTCTGGGGATTCGTCAGGTGCCATTCAGAGCCATCCTCTCACCTGTCGCCAAAAAAGTGAACAGACCGCGGCAGGTTCCTGAACTCCCGCTGATTGGTGTCGATCTCGTAGACGCTGGTGACCTGCGTCCTGACACCGGGCATCACCTCGAAGATGGCGATGGCCGAGGCCCTGTAGATATACATCATGCCAAGGCCGGCGCCTCCGTTTCTCTGGTCCATCTCTCCTCCCCGCAGACCCCGCGCCATGCCGCCGAAGACAGCCCTCCGGGGGAGGCGGCCGAAGGGGTCGGAGACCGAGATGACCATGCGCATCCCATCCGAGGCGCAACGGATGGTGGCGGCCTCCTCGGGCTCGAGGGTAATCTGGGCTTTGCGATCCTGTGAGTATTTCGGACGCCCGGAGCTGTCCACTGGCGCGTCGTACATCGCGTTCATGAGCAGCTCGTGGGAGAGCTCCGCGAACATCTCCTGGACCCGGCCGGGCATGTTCAGCTTCTGGCAGAACCTCACCACCCCCTCCACGCAGGCGTCTCGTTGCGTGGGGTTGTGGACCAGCTCCTTGAAGCCCGTGTAGCCCCACGCCAAGAGGGCGCCCAGCCCGGGAGACTCCCCTCCGAGGAGCCTGCGGACAAGGTAGAGGAGCTCCCACTCCCTGGGGGCGGCGTCCTTTCCGTCCCTGCCGAGCAGGAAGTCGAGGCGCTCCGTGTGCTCGGCCTCGCCAAGCAGAGGATCGGTCTTGGAGGCTGTCCAGACCAGGCCCCGGAGCATTGGATGCGATTGCAGTACGTCGGACACCGTGGCAATATCCACAGCATCAGCGCAGAGGACGGCCGGGCTGGAGTCCAGGTGACGAGACAGCTCGGCGGGATCCTCCGACTGGATCACCTCTGCGCCAGTACACGTAAGTATGCGAAGGACCTTTCGCTGGACCAGCTTGTTCCGCTCCAAGACGTAGATTCGCGACATGCCCATGAGCCCAACCAAGCGATATATCCTAAAAATACACGAAGCTCCAAAGTGGATCAATTTAGATATGGTATGATTGTAATTGTGCACACGCTGATTTCACGGAGATCCGGTTTTTCAGCGAAAAAGGAGCCCTGTCCATGAAGCCTGCGAGTCCATGCGCATTCCTGGCGGCGTGCCTGGCATTTCAGCTGCTCGGGGGCCAAGCCCGGGGAGCCGCGCGGGAAGGTCTCGACATCGAGTGGCTGGTCAAGCCTGCCGAGCGGGCGATCCTCGGGAGCGAGTTCGCCAAGGCCGCGCTCCTCATTCAGGGTGCCATAGCGATCCGGCCCGCGGATCCCGAGCTCCTGTGGCGCCTCTCGGAGATATATACCATGGGCGGCCAGTTCTCCCTCGCCCAGGAGACCTACGCCGAATGGCTCAAGGTGGGCAAGGATTCCAAGCGGATCGAGCGGGCCAAGAGTGAGATCGCCCGGCTTTCCAGGGCGCCCGCTCCCTTCGTGGAGGGAGAGGACAACCGGGCAATGGCGAGGCAGCCGGACTTCGCCATGGAGGCGGTGAAGAGGGCTAAGGCCCTGGAGCGCCGAAAGCTCTTCAAGGACGCGATCCTCTACCTGCAGGCCGCGCTCGTGCTCGATTCGACCCTGGTGGGCGCCTACCGTCTCATCGGCGCCATGTACGGACGGCTGAAGGACCCAGCGAGCGAGCAGGCCTTCTATGTTCGCTACCTGCGCCAGGTGCCGGGCGGGAAGCTGGCCAGCATGGTGCGCGGACGGCTCAAGGCCCACCCCGAGCTTGGCAAGGTCACCCTCGAGGCATCGTTTCCCTGCATGGTGCTCCTGAACCGGGGCCTACTGGACGAGAGAAAGCGGACGCCTTTCAAGGACGTGGTACTTCCCGCCGGCGAGTACACCGCGGTCTTTTACAGCGCCGAGAAGCACTTTGGGCAGAAGTCTCGCGTCGTCGTGAAGCCGGGTCAGAGCCAGGTCGTCAAGGCCGAGTTCGGGGCCCTGGAGATCGCGCTCGAGCCCTGGGCGCGCGTGCGCGCCCAGCGGGCTGGCGCCCGGGGCTGGAGGGACCTCGGTCTCTGGGACCAGGTTGGGCTTCCGGTCGGGCGGTGGAAGCTGGAGTTCAAGACCGACGACGGCAAGAAGACCATGTCCAAGGAGATCGACCTCAAGCCGGGCGCCATCCTGAAGGTCAACCGCTGGGAGTAGGGGCTCGGGGTATCGAGCCCGTGGCCTGTTCCACCAGAGACTCGCTGAGCCGTCCGGCGAGCCCGCAATGCCGATTATCCACGGGTTGGTGGACAGGCTCTCTCCGTTCGGATAATAAGTGCCCCATGCGCAACTGGAGAGGCAGAGGCGCCGGGTCCAGGTCATGAGCGAAGCACAGAAGTTCCCCTCCGGCTCCCCTGAGGAGCCGGTCCCCTTTGGGAAGTACCTCCTGCTCGGGCTCATCGCGAGGGGGGGCATGGCCGAGGTGTACCGGGGCATCAGCCAGGACGATCCCTCGCGCCTGGTGGCCATCAAGTGCATGCGCCCCCAGCTCGCCAAGGAGAGCCGCTTCGTGGAGATGTTCATCCGCGAGGGCAAGCTGGCGCTCCTGCTCGAGCACGAGAACATAGTGAGGACCCTGGAGATCGGGCGCAGCGAGGGCCGCTACTTCATCACCATGGAGTACATCCCCGGCCGGGACCTGACCCAGATCCTGCGGCGATGCCAGGAGATGAACCGGCGGATCCCCGTGCCTCACGCCATCCATATCGCCTCCATGGCCTGCCGTGGGCTCGGCTTTGCGCACAACCGGACCGACGCCGAGGGGCGCTCCCTCAACGTGGTCAACCGTGACGTGAGCCCCTCCAACGTCCGTCTGTCCTTTGACGGCGACGTCAAGCTGCTGGACTTCGGAATCGCCCAGGGGATGCTGAAGTTCACGAGCGAGATCGGCATCCTCAAGGGGAAGTTCTCCTACATGTCACCCGAGCAGATCCGCGGCATGCCCGTGGACGCCCGCACCGACATCTTCTCCACCGCCATCCTGCTCCACGAGATGCTCACCACGGAGAAGCTCTTCCGCGGCGACTCCGAGTTCGATCTCATGGAGAAGGTCCGAAGCGCGGCGGCGGCGCCCCCCTCGAAGTTCAACCGGCGGGTGAAGCCCGAGCTGGACGCCATCGTTCTGAAGGGCCTCGCCAAGGAGCCCGACGATCGCTTTCAGACCGCCGCGGCCTTTGCCGACGCCCTCGATGGCGTCCTCGCGGGCTACGGCTTCCAGAAGGAAGAGCTCAAGGACTTCGTGCGCCAGCTCTTCGCCCAGGACTTCCAGCAGGAGCAGGCCGAGACCGCCGCGTGCCTCTCGGTCAGGTTCGGGCCCACCGGGCGCGAGGGGGACATGGAGATGCTCGATGATCTCCTCGTGGAGGATGCGGGAGAGCCCGCCGAGGAGGTCCCCAGCAGCGCTCCCCAGGCGCCCGCCGAGCCTGCTCCCGAGCCTCCTGCAACCAACCGGACGCTCATCTTCCTGATCCTGGCGGCGGCCATCGCGATCGCGGCCGCGGCAGTGGCCATCCTGGTGATGCGAAGCCGCTGACGGACCGCCATTCCGCCCCTGCGAAGATCTCTCCCATGGAGGATGCGGACCGAGGGGGAGGGCCGCGCCCTCACTCAGGCGAGGCCGGTGAGGGAGGTGAGATCCAGCTCGAACAGGGAGGCGGGGTGCCGCAGCCGGAAGGCGAGGAGCACCTCGGGGTGGAGCTCTCCGAGCCGGCCCACGACCCGCTCCTCGTCGCCCCTCGTCGCCAGCAGCTCGCCGCTTCGGCCCGGCAGGAAGGAGGGGAGCTCGGCGTTCCGGGTGCGGATGCCCCAGCCCAGCTCCCTGAGCAGGGCCTCTGCGGCGGCCCTGGCTTCGGTCACCCCCACCCGGGCGCCTGTGATGACGGCAGCGACCCGGCGACTCTCCGCCGCGCCGGTCTCGGTGCCGGCGAGGCGGGTAACCTCCCCGACTTCGAAGATGCGCTGCGGGTACTCCCGGTGTGCGTTCACGGCGAGGGTCTGGAGCAGCCCGGGCGCCAGGCTCTCCCGGAGCATGGTCTGCTCGGAGCTGATGGGGTGCTCCACGGTGACCTGCTCGCCCTCCCTGCCGAGTCGCATGGCGTCGAAGGCCACCTCCTCGGAGGTTAGCTGGAGGGTCATGACCTCCAGGAAACCGAGGCCGCACATGGCCTCGCGCACGGCGCGCGCGAGGCCCTCCACCGGCCGCTCCCCGCCCACCGTCATGGTGGGAACTAGCACCGGATGGATGCGGTGGTAGCCATAGGCGATGGCGGCGTCCTCCATGAGATCCCGTGGGTGGAGGATGTCGTTGCGGTAGGCGGGCACGTGCACGAGCAGCGAGCCCGCGCCGGGGCCAGCGGCCGCTTGCTCGACGTCGTGGCCCATGCGGACGAGGAGGTCCCGGAGGCTGTCGGCGTCGAGGTCCACCCCGAGCAGGCGCGCCGTGTCCTCCACGCCGAGGATCACCTCCTGGGGCGTGAAGTCCGGCGTGAGCACCTCGCCATCGGGGTAGGCGATGGTCACCGGCGAGATGGAGATCTCCGGGCAGAGCTCGGCGAGGGAGGTCACGAGCACGTTGAGGGCCCGGCCCACCAGGCGCCTGTTCGTCCCGGTCACGTCGATGAAGAGCGAGGTGGAGCCGTCCTTCACCCTGGTGTGCTCGCTGTTGATGATAGGCGGCATGGAGAGGACCCCGCCCGAGCCGTCCTCGAGGAGAGGAGCCTTCTCGAAGCCGGAGAGGAGGCGGGCGAACTCCACTCCCTTTGGGTGCAGCTCGAGGATCTGGCGCGGGGTGAGGGCCGCCGCCGGGTCCTCGGGATCGAACCCGAGGGGCACGAAGCGCTTCTCGTCCAGGCCAACTGCCCGGTAGCGGAGATCGCCCGCGGGCAGGCTACCGAGATCATAGACACCGATGGAGGCGTGCTTGCGGTCCCGGCCGAGGGCCCAGTGCAGGTTCTCCTGCAGGTTCATGAGCACCTTGATGAGATCGTCCGAAAGGGCGATGCCCCGGATCACCGCGCAGGCGATGGCCGGCCGCGGGCAGGCGGGCGTGGAGAGGGCAGGGTCCACCGTTACCCGGGCCGCGACCTCGCCGAGGGGGTAGGAGGCGAGGCCCCGCTGCCTGCCGAGGTAGCCCCGCAGGGTGCGTGCGAGGCCACCCGGGTCGAACATGTCGGGCCTCACCGCTAGGAGCTCCATGCGGATGACCTCGGAGGGGCCGAGGTCCAGCCTGAGCGAGGGAGAGGCCGTGAAGTCCATCCCGCAGCGGCGGCAGAGCGCGGGCGGATCCTGGGTCTCGGTGATCTCCAGGATGTTCCCGCAGCGCAGGCACTTGAAGCGCGTGAGGGTGGCGAAGCCCTCCACGTCGCAGCCCAGGCGCTGGAGCTCCTCGATGAGCTCGTTCTTTGGGAGGTCGCCCCCCATGCGGGCCTCCAGGAGAGAGACAGGGATGCCAACTACCGGCATGACGCGGCCTCCTTCAGCCAGCCCAGGTCCGACGCGTAGAGCTGCCTGATGTCGTTCAGGCTGTAGCGGAACATTGCCAGGCGCTCGAGCCCCAACCCCCAGGCCAGCACCGGGACATCGCAGCCGAGGGGCAGGGTGACCTCGGGCCGGAATACCCCTGCGCCACCCATCTCCACCCAGTCGCGCCGCTCCTCGAGGTACACGAAGACCTCCACGCTGGGCTCGGTGTAGGGGAAGAAGGCCGGGCGGAACTGGAACTTCTCGAAGCCCATCTTCCGGTAGAAGGCCGAGAGGGTCCCGAGCAGGCTCGCGAAGGAGGCGTGGCGGTCGATGATGATCCCGTCCACCTGGTAAAAGACCGGCAGATGCTTGTAGTCGATGGTCTCCCGCCGGAACACCTTGCCCACGCAGAAGACCTTGCGGGGCGGGCGCGGATCCTCGGCGAGGGCCCGGATCGTGGTCGCGGTGGTGTGGGTTCTCAGCACGGGCCTTCTCACCAGGGCCTCGTCGAAGCGGTAGCCCCAGCCGAGGGAGCCCGTGTCTCCGCCGTCCTCGTGGGTGCGGCGCACCGAGTCGAGAAGGGCCCTCGGGGGCTCGGCGCAGCGGTTTGGCCTGGACAGGTAGAAGGTGTCCTGCATGTCCCTGGCGGGGTGGTCCTGGGGCTGGAACAGGGCGTCGAAGTCCCAGAAGGAGCTCTCCACGAAGGGGCTCGTGACCTCGGAAAAGCCCATCTCCAGGAAGACCCGCCTGGTCTCCTCCAGCACCCGCCTGAAGGGGTGAGGCTTGCCAGGATAGACGGGCTCGGTGGCGGCGGAGAGGTCGTAGGGCCTGAAGTCCACCTCCCTCCAGGAGCCGTCCGAGAGCATCTCGGCGGTGAGCTGGTTCACCTGGCGACGGAGCTGGGCGCCTCGGACCGCCTCTCGGCCCGCGGCGGTGAGGGAGAAGGACCGCTCGGTGCGCTGCTTTACCCGCAGGAGGCCCTTGCGCCCCGAGAGCAGCTCGAGGGCGTCCTCGAGGCGCGTTCCCTGGGCGGCGAGGGCCGCCTCCAGGGCCGTCGTCTGGAGGGTGCCCTCCCGGGCGAGCAGGGCGAGGAGCTTCTCGTCCGCCGCCAGGTCCCCGGCGGCGCTCTTGGCGCCGGTGCCCTGCTCCAGCTCTCCGCCCCGCTTCTCGGCCCAGCCCTTGGTCGAGAGGAAGCGGAGGCTCTGGCCCACCGTCTTGGGGTCGAGCCCGGAGAGCTCGGGCAGCTCCTTCACGGTGGCCCGGCCGCCCTTTTCGAGGAGGGCGGCGAGGATCTTTCGCTCTGGAAGCCCCTCTCGCGCGTAGGCCTCGCCCAGCTCCTCCAGCCGATACTCGTCGAAGGACCGCTCCTGCCCTTCGGCCAGGGAGGCCTCCACCAGCGCTCTGCCCGCCGCCACCACGAGGCTCTGGTCCAAGCCCAAGGCAGCGCAGAGCGTCTGTACGGTCACCGGGCCCTCGGACTCGGCGAGGGCCCTCAGCAGGCGGAACTCGTTCTCGTGCAGGGTGGTCATGCTCGCTCCGGCTCTCTGGCGGGGCGCCAGCCAGCGGAAGGGATAGCAAAGGGGGCCGTAGCTGTCCACCGCTGGCGAGGAGAGCCCAGGACCGATCCTCGATGGCTCCCTGGGGGCCGGGCCCATGGGAGGAGGAGCTGGTGGGCGACTGCGAGTGCGCGCCTCGTCTTTGCACTCCATTTACCTTGTGGTAGCTTCGTTAGTCGATGAAGACGCGAAATACACTTTTGTCCCTGTGCATCGCCTCGCTGGCGGCGCTGACCTTCGCCTGCACCACGGATCCCAAGATCCAGGGCCCCACCCGCCTGGTGGTCGGCCAGCAGATCACCCTGGAGGTGGAGCAGGGGCCCGAGTTCCTCGAGGGGCAGTTCGAGCTGACCGACAGCGAGGGCTACTCCTATGGATCGGGAGACCCGCTTCTCGGCTACTGGTTCGAGTCGGGCAAGCGCCTGGGTTTCGTCATCCCCTACGGGATCGCCGCGGGGCCCGCCAGCTTGAGCCTCGGCGCCGCGGGGAGGGGACCTTACGAGTTCGGGGTGGAGATCGTCCGCCT
>JAVEWA010000179.1:0-11426 GCA_034004785.1 Polyangia bacterium | reverse complement strand
CGGAGATCGGTCCGCAGCCGCCGCCCCCAGTGCGGCGAGAGGAAGGCGTCCTCGGCGCCCCATAGGACGAGCGACGGGCACTCGATCTCTCCGAGCCTGTGGCCGAGCTGCTGAGTCTCGCGGTTGTCGAGCGAGATGAGCAGCCGCCGCAGGTGTTCCCTCGACGAGCTGCTCAGGCGGCTCGGGCGGAGGTACTCGTCGATGTCCTCGTCGCGCAGGGATCCGGGGAAGTGGACGCCGCGCCTGAAGCCCTGCTCGGCGAGGCCGACCTTACGCATGATGCCGGCGCGGATCGCCATGCGCCAGGCCAGGGGGTGCTCGGCGAGCCTCTGGAACATGCGGATCACCGGGACGGGCCAGTTGTCGTAGGCAGCCGACGCGACGAGCACCAGCCCCCGAACCCGCCTGGGCAGCTCGAGGGCCAGGATCTGGGCCACGGCGCCGCCGATGTCGTGCCCCACGAGCACCGCCTCCTCTATCTCCAGGCGCCCGAGCAGGCCCACTAGGAGGGAGGCCTGGCCCTGAAGGGAGTGGTCCACGTCCATGGGACCGAAGGTGTCGCCGAGACCCAGGAGATCGGGGGCCACCACCTGGAAGTTCCGCTGGAGAGAGGCGACGACGTCCCGCCACAGGTAGCAAGAGGTTGGCATCCCGTGAAGCAGAACGATGGCAGGACCGGTGCCGCGATGGTAAAAGGCCACGCGGCAGCCCGCAATGCTTTGAAATCTCTTGGTGAAACCGAGCATTCGCCTCGACTTTTTTTCAGCTTGGGTCGAAGCCCTGCCGCGTCACCGAGCTCGCCCCGGTGCAGCTTGGGCCGCTCCTTTGCGGCGACTCCGCGGCAACACCTCTCGACGGGGGTCCAGGGCCTCCTGCAGCCCCTCGGCGAAGAAGTTGTAGGCAAGCACAGTAGCAGAGATGGCCATCCCGGGGAACAGGACGAGCCACCAAGCCTCCCTGTTCGTCAGGCCAATGGCCAGGATCCTGCCCCAGCTCGCCGTGTCGGGCCCGAGGCCGAGGAACGAAAGGCCGGACTCCACCAGGATCGCCGAGGCCATCCCGAAGGTGGCGGCCACCAGCACCGGGCCCCTGGCGTAGGGGATGACGTGCACGAGCAGGACCCTGGCCCTGGAAGCTCCCAGGGCGCGAGCGGCCTCGACGTGGACCAGGCTGCGGGCGCGCAGCACCTCGCCCCTCACGAGCCTCGCGACGCCAGCCCACCCGGTGAGCCCCAGCAGGAGCACGATGCCCCAGAGGTCCTGCGCCCGGACGAGCCCCTGCACCACCAGCACCAGCACGAAGGCGGGGAAGGAGGTCATCACTGCCACGCCCCAGGTGACCATTCCATCCATGAGGCCGAGCATGCTCCCTGCGAGAGCCCCCAGCAGGAGCCCGATGAGCACCGACAGCAGCACCGAGAAGAGCCCCACGAGGAAGGCGACCCGCGCGCCGTGGACTACTCCCGCGAAGACGTCTCGGCCGACGTCGTCGGTGCCGAGCCAGTGAGCGGACGATGGCGGCTGGTTCACGTCCAGGCGGCCACCTGGCTGCGTCTGGGAGGGGCCGTAGCGCACAAGAGGCCATATCGCGAAGTCGCCCGGGCCGAGCTGACCAGCGAGGGTCTGGTTGTCGAAGGGCCGGAGCGCGCCCGGACGGGTCATGTTCGGCAAGACGTAGAGCTCGCCCCTCAGCCTGAGCAGGATGGGAAGATCCGAGGCGAGGCAGTCCGCGAAGAGGGCCGCGCCGAGGAGCAGGAGCAGCGCGAGGCCGGACCAGCGTGTGGCCCTGATGGCCGCGAGGCGGCCGAGGAGGGCCCGAGCAGAGCCTTTGCTCCCGGCGGAGAGCCCGAGGATCCGATGGGCGCTCATGCGACCTCCCGGCGGCCGAGGCCGATGCGCGGGTCCACCCAGATCATCAGGAGATCGGCGAGCAGGAGACCGCCGAGGGTGAGCACGGCGGTGAGCGAGATGAGCCCCATGAGCACGTTCGTGTCGTGCTGGTGGATCGCCAGGAGGGCGAGAGAGCCAAGGCCCGGCAGGTCGAAGATGGTCTCCACGATCACCGAGCCAGACAGGAGGAAGGGGACCTGAAGGCCCAGCAGGTTGATCACCGGCAGCGCGCCATTTGGGAGGCCGTGCCTCCAGATCACCCTGCCCTCGCCGAGCCCCTTGGAGCGCGCCGTCCGGATGTAATCCTGGCCGAGGACCTCGACCATGCCCGCGCGCTGGTACCTGGACACGACCGCCAGGGCGCCGTACGCGAGGCACAAAACAGGCAGCGCAGCGTGCCAGGCGACGTCTAGCCAGGCGCTGCCGAGCGGCGCGTCCTCGGGACGAAAGGACCTGAGGCCCCCGCTCGGGAACAGCGCCGCGCCCTCCAGGCCGCCCAGGGTGGTCACCAGAACCAGCCCCACCCAATAGACCGGGAGGGAGTACAGGAGGAGCAGCCCCACGCCGATGGTCCGATCCACGGGGCTCCCCCTGCGCGCCGCGGAGAAGACCCCGAGAGGGATCCCCGCCAGGTAGGCCAGGAGCAGCGCGGCGAGGTTCAGCCAAAGGGTGACCGGGAGCCGCTCCGAGATGACGTCCCAGGCGCGCCGCCGGAAGTACGACGACTCACCGAAGTCTCCCGACAGGAGGCGCGAAAGCCAACGTGCGTACTGGGTCCGAGTGAAGAAGCCCGTCAAGCGTTCGCCCCTCGTGAGGTCCTGATACACCGTCTCCTCCGAGCGCCACCAGTCTCGCCACTGGCCCAAGGCCGAGCGGCGCTCCGCCAGGGGAGCCTTGCCGTCGTAGATCACGACGTGTCCCGTTATCTCCGAGAGGGCCTGGCTCAGCCGCCTCCGTTCGTCGTCGGAAGCGCCCGAGGACAGATAGCTTTCGAGCAGCGCCGGCACCGCGCGCTGGTGCAGCAGCAAGACCTCGGCCATCGCCCCATCCGCCCCTTGGCGCAGCCGCCCCACCGCGGCCCGGATAGCCCCGGCAGCGAAGCGGTCCTGTCTAGAGCGCCACCACTCCTCGTATCCGCTCGCAGGACCCCTGGCGAGGGTCTCGCGCTCCGGAACGCGCAAGACCTCCAATATCCGATCCAGCACCCTGCGAAGCCGCTGCCGGGGCTCGCCCCTGCCAGCTCCACTCAGGGCCTTGGCCAGCTCCGGAACGGCGAGGGTCGTCATTCGGAGGAGCTTCCGCTCCGCGAGGGGCGAGGTCTCGTCCCGGCCTAGGTCGGCGATCGCTCCACGGACGCGCCGGCCCCGGTCTTCTATGGCCGCGTTGAAAAAGAGCGGCAGGTCGAAGCCATAGGTGCGCCGCAGACGCTCCGAGGACTCCTGCTGCACCGCGTCCGACCGCAGGCTCCCGACCTGGCCGGCGACGCCGGGCTCGCCTGGAGCGAGCTGCACGAGGGCGAAGGTGACGAGAGAGATGCCGAAGAGCGTGGGCAGGGCCCATGCGACACGGTTGGCGATGACCCCGAGGGTGGGCGCGTGTCGTCCGAAGCTGCGCCAGAGCGAGAGCGGGCCGGGCGCCGGAGCGCTCGCCGCCTCGGGGCGGGAGGAAGCTCTCCTCGGGCCCGCGCCCACCTAGCGCCCTCCCGCCGGGCGGGCGTCCCGGACCTGGAACCACTCAGGCGAAGGCTCCAGACCCGCGAAGCGCCTGCTGACCAGGCTCACGTCACCCACGTTGAAGAGGTATATGCCCGGGAGATCCTCGGCGAGAAGCTTGTGAAGCCTCCGCTCCATGGCGTGCCGCGCCGCCGGCTCCACCGTGGCGCGGACCTGCTCGAGGAGGGTGTCTGCCGCGGAGTTGGCGTAGCAGCCGTAGTTCGACCCGCCGTGGCACTGTGACGAGTGGTAGATCTGGTAGAGGTCCTGCTCGAAGTAGTAGTGCCAGTTCAGGTCCGTGAGATCGAAGTCGTGCGACTTGAGCCTGCCGAGGGCCGCCGTCCAGGAGAGGGTCTCCACCCGCACCTCGACACCGGCCTTGCGGAGCTCCTCTTGAAGCAGCGGCAGGAGCCGCCGTTGCACCTCCGACTCGGCGAAGCGCAGGTAGCGCAAGGCGAGCCTCCGCCCTCCCCGGTCGAGGACCCCGTCTCCATCCGAGTCCCGGAAACCGGCCTCCTCGAGCAGCGCCGCGGCGCGGGCTGGATCATAGGGCCAGGGCTTGACGGATGGATCGTAGCCAGGGTTCTGGGGCCAGTAGGGTCCGGTCACCAGCCGCGCCCTGCCGCAGAAGATCTTGTCGGCGATCAGCGGCCGGTTCACGAGCATCGCCAAGGCGCGGCGGACTCGCAGGTCGGAAAGGTGCGGGTTCTTCAGGTTGAAGATCGCCGTGTAGAACTGCACTGGATAGTGGATCACCGTGTGGAAGCGCTTGGTGATGCGCCCCTGCCGGATGGGAGCATCCGAGCCGCAGGCGTGCTGCGGAAGGAGGCGCGGCAAGAGGTCCAGCTCCCCAGCGGCCGCCAGCCCGAGGGCTTTCTCCTTCGAGCTGACCAGGCGGTACACGACGCGCTCCAAGGCCACCGCGGGCCCCCAATATCGGCCATGCCGCTTGAGGCGGATGGCGCTGCCGCGATCCCAGCTCTCGAAGGCGTAGGGGCCGGTGCCCACCGGCCGATGGTTCGCGGGGTGACGGTTCAGGTCCCCGGTGGAGTATACGTGCCTCGGCAGGATGGACAGGTGAGACAGGGACTCCAGCACCTTGAACCCCGGTCGCCTGAAGCGAAGACGCACCCTGTGGTCATCGAGCTTCTCCCAACGCTCCAGCTCCGCGAAGTCGGAGCGAGCCGGCGCGGTGGCGACGGCGGGGTCCATGAGGCGGTCCAGGGTGAACAAGACGTCGGCCGCAGTGAAGGGCTTGCCGTCATGAAACACCACCCCGCGGCGGAGCTCGAAGGTCAGCACTCGCCCCCCCTCCGACATGCTCCAGGCTGTGGCCAGGGAGGGCACGATGCGATAGCTGCGCACGTCTCGGCGCACAAGCCCCTCGAAGATGTTGTTGATCGCGATGCGCGCGAGCCACATGTCCTCCTGGATGAGCGGGTTCAGGTGCGGCGGCTCCACCTCCATGTGGACCACGAGCTCCCTCGGCGGGCGCTCACGCGCCTTGCAGCCACGGCAGCCCTCGAGGGGCGCCAGTGCGAGGATCCCGAGGAGGAGGACGCCCATTGGCAGGCCTGCCAAGCTTGCCCTCGGGTGGATCATCGGCGCTTCCTCAGCCTGGCGGCCACCACCAGCCCCAGCCCTGCGGCCAGGAGAATCCCCCGCACCAGCCACTGTCCCCAGGACGGCAGGCCCTGGAGCCAGAGGAGCAGCACTAGCTGCTTCCCGAGGAGGGGCCAGAGCCACGAGGCCAGGGAATAGAGCAGGAGGAGGATTCCGAGTGGCAGCATTCGGCTCACCTGGGAGGCTATCGAACACCAGACCTCCCGAATGCGCAAGGCTCTTCGACACTTACTTGGCCGGGGCCAGGCCCCGGAGGACTGCCGCGGCCTAGCCAGCCGCACGGAGCAGGCACGAAGCTTGCTTTAGAAACGCAGAGATTGACGCCGCACGGTCCTGAGACTATCAAGGTTTCAGTATCATGGCCCGGTCTCCAACAGCGCGCCCCTTGTTCCGGTGGGAGGTCCCGCACCCGCGCTGGGCCGCTCTGGGCCTCCTCTTCTCCGCGTGCCTGGTGGACTTCGGCCACGACAAGCTCGAGGCCTCCCGGATCTGCGGCAACGGCATTCTGACGCCCCCGGAGCAATGCGACGACGGCAACCTGGCCAACGAGGATGGCTGCGACGATCGGTGCAGACGGGAGCTCGGCTGGCTCTGCGCCGAAGGGTCCCCCTCGGCTTGCCACCCGATCTGCGGAGATGGGCTGCTGAGGGGCGACGAGGCCTGCGACGGCTGGAACCTGGGCAACAAGAGCTGCGAGTCTCAGGGCTTCGAATCCGGAACCCTCACCTGTGGGGCGGATTGCATGGACGTGGACGTCTCGCAGTGCACGGGCATCTGCGGCGATAACCAAGCTGGCGGACTGGAGGAGTGCGACGGCTCGGACCTACGGGGCAAGACCTGCCTGGACCTGGGCTTCTATGCTGGCGCCCTCGGCTGTGAATCGAGCGCCTGCACCTATGACACGAGCGGCTGCATCGGTCGCTGCGGCGATGGCATTCTGAACGGCAGCGAGCCCTGCGACGGCGAGCTCCTGAACGGGTGGAACTGCCTGAACATGGGGCACTACGGCGGAACCCTCTCGAGCAGCCCGGACTGCAGGGACTTCGACATCAGCGGCTGCCATGTCGTGCCGAGGATCAGGCTGAACGAGCTCCAGACCTGGCTCGTCAGCTCCGTGGAGCTCCTCAACGCATCCGAGGTCTCGATCGACCTCCAGGGGTACGTGCTCCGCATCGAGCAGGAGGACCCTGACGGATCATACTCCACGCAGGATCTGGCGCTCCCTAGCTACGTCCTCGGCCCTGGGGGACGCGTCGTATTGAAGGACACCCTCTCGGGCTCCGGCAGCCCTCCGACAGTGAACGGCTCGACGATCCAGTTCAACGTGATGTTCTACATCTGGCGCTCCCCGGGCGCCATAAGCTTCCTGACCCCGGTTGGAGCCCCAACGGACTTCCTGGGCTGGGGGGGCACATCGATCGTGCCGCAAGCAGGCACCTCCTGGTCGGAGATCCCAGCCCCCATCCCAACGGCCCTCGCTGTTGGCGCCAGCTTGTCCCTCGGCCGCCTCCCAGACGGAGCTGACGGCGACAGGGCCGGTGATTTCTGCTTCTCCCTGCACACCTTGGGATCTCCCAACACGACCCCATGCGAGACGATCCAGGCGCGCGGATCACTCCTCGTGACGGAGGTGGACCTCGGCCCTGTCAACGGCATCGAGCTCTACAACCCGGGATCGAGCGCGGTAAACGTCTCGGACTGGATGCTCGAGGGCTACAGCGGAGGCGGCTCCTGGTGGGGAGAGGTGCTCCCGGACATCTCCCTTGGACCCCACACCTACCTGAAGGTCGTCGGCGACCTGACCTCAGGATCCCCCTACCTGGAGGGCGGCGCGTTGCACATATACTCCCCTGGCTGGACCTCAGCGGATCAGGGCGCCGTGTGGATCACGGAGCCCATGCTGTACCAGGTCGTGGACAGGGTTCAATGGGGGACTGGCGGCGTGGTCGTTATCAACACCTTCGACTGGTACGAGGCTCCGCAGCCCCTCGACCCACCGGCCAGCGGATCGACACTCGGCAGGCGCAGCCTGGTAGATACCGACAGCGCCGGCGACTGGTGTCCACAGTCGGAGACCCTCGGTGCCCCTAACGGAGGCTGCCTGTGAGCGACAGAGAGTCGAGCCCTCCCAGCAGTCGAGCCCCTGGCGCCGCTCATCCGCCTTTCCCCGGCGATCCAGAGGGCGACATGTCTCAGGCGCGTTCAAACCATCCGCTTGGAGCCCCGGCGCCGTTCCGGCTGCCCGCCGACTCCTCTGTCATCGCGGTGACCCCGCACGAGCCAGCCCCGGTCAACCTCGGCCGCGACGACGCGCGGGCGTCCTTGCAGCCTTCCTTGCCCCCGCGGGTCCCTGCTTCTTCCAGCTCTGGCGACTCACCACTTGTGCCATCTGATCCCGAGCTGCTCGAGAAGACCGGGCAGCCTGGATCCTGGTCGGAGGAGGAACGTCTGGAGCTCACCTCCGAGCAGAGCGGTGAAGAGTCGCACATCATCGGCGACCGATACCGGATCACGGAGGGGCTCGCCCTCGGAGGGATGGGGGCCGTCTTCAAGGTTTCCCACATCCACCTCGGCAAGACCTTCGCGCTCAAGATCATCCTCATGGAGCGCGCCTCGGATCCGAGGATTCAGCAGTACTTCTTCCGGGAAGCGCGGGTGCTCTCCCAGCTCAGCCACCCCAACATCGTCCAGATCACTGACTTCGGCCACGACGCCCGGTTTGGCTCGTTCCTCGTCATGGAGTACCTCCACGGCGAGACCCTCTTCGATCGCCTCCAGCGTGAAGAGCGCCTCCTGACAGGCCTCGCCCTCCAGATAGGTCTTCAGCTCGCAGAGGCTCTGGACTTCATGCACAGCCGGTCGCTGATACACTGCGACATCAAGCCAGAGAACGTCTTCCTTTGCAGAGAGGTGGCTTCTGCGACTGGAGGCGAGGCCGTCAAGCTCATCGACTTCGGTCTCTCGCGGAGCATGGTCCCAGGCGGCGGCCGCGCCAAGACCCAGGTCGGAGGGACCCCTGCCTACGCCGCGCCGGAGCAGCTCGCCGGGCAAGCGCCTCAGCCGACCATGGACATCTACGGCGTCGGTGTGCTGCTCTACGCCATGATCACCGGGTGGCCGCCCTTCACGGGCTCGATGGACGAGGTGCTGGAGGCCAAGCGTACGCGGGATCCCGTGGCCCCGTCCGAGCGCCTCGGCCGCAAGCTGGACCCGGCTCTGGAGGCCCTTCTCGTGCGCTGCCTGGCTCGAAGTCCTGCCCTGCGGCCAGTCAGCATGTCACAGCTCATCGCCGAGCTTCGCGGGCTCCTGGTTCGAATGGGCTACACAGTGCCCGAATCGAGCATCGAGCGAGCGCGGCCCATCACCGGCAAGCACGCGGCTCTCGGCACCGGCGCACACCTCACCCTCGATCGCTGCCCGATCCCGCTCTTCGTCTTGGATCCCCAGGGACACATCGAGAACGCAAACCCAACCTTCGCTCAAGCCCTCGAGACTCCCTCCGAGGCCCTCATTGGACGTCTCCTGACCGACACGCGCCTGGGGCGTCTGTACCCGGAGCTCCTTCAGGATCTCTCCGCCGCCAGGGAGCGCGGCCTGTCGGTTCTGCGGCGCATCGACTTCGAGTCCAGGGGAGCGCCGCGAACGTCGGTGTTTCTTTGGCTGGCGCCCGAGATATCGGAGGAAGGCAGCGTACAGCGCTTCTGGGGCATGCTCATGCCAGTCTGAGCGCCCCCGCCGGATCAGCCCTCGCCTACCCGAGAAGGCGGACAATCCTCCCCGCCCCGTGATCCACCTCCAGCTCTCCGCGGTCCTCCAGCAGGTCGCAATGGGCGAGCACCTCTGTGAAGGCGAGGACCCGGCCAATGCCTTCCTTCTCCTGGAAGAGGCGCTCCGCCAGGGAAAAGACGGTCGCGCCCGGGTGAAGGAGGCACAGGGCTCTCACCGCCTCGCTGCGTCTCTCGATGTTCTCCCTGGCGTGCCGCGCAACTTCCAGCGTGTCTCCCATGGGGTCGCCATGGCCGCCAAGGCCCAGCAGGGCCCCGTAGGACTCCACCCGCGCCACCGAGCCGAGGTAGAGGCCGAGACTGGCTCTTCTGCCTCTCTTCTCCCGCGCGTCGAAATGAGGAAGTGGGTTGGGCGTGATGGTCGGAAGGAGGAGATCGCCGCAAAAAATGACTCCCGCATCTTCGACGAGGAAGCAGAGGTGCCCGGCATTGTGGCCTGGCGTGTGCAGGGCTCTGAGCTTCAGCCCGCCGGCCCGGAAGACCTGCCCGTCGGCCACCAGGGCCCTGCGCGGGGCTGACTCGAGGGGCTCGGCGAACCTCTCGCCATGTTGGTTCATCGCCGACAGCATCGCGACCAGCTCATCGGGAGCGCCGTAACGCCTGAGCGCCTCCATGAACTCGCCCCTGCTCCTCTCCGGCCGCTCGGGCGATTCCGCGTGGTAGTGTATGGTCGCCCCTGTTCGCTTGCCAAGGGCAACCGCCGCTCCGCTGTGGTCGTAGTGGGCGTGGGTCAAGAAGATGCTCCCCACGCTCTCGAGCCTGACCCCGAACTCCGAGAGGCTCTCCTCGAGGGCTCCGATGCTCAGGCTGCTCTTCACCCCGCAGTCTATCAGCGCCGGCGGCTCTCCTGGAATGAGGTAGGCGTTCACAGGCCCCACCGGGAATGGCGTCGGCAAGGAGATGCGACGGTAGAGAGCATCGACGCTGCCGCTAGTCATTGCTCTTGGTCACCCTCAAGATAGGTGTGAACCTGGCGTTGGGCAGGATGTGCAGCCCACGGAGCGACCGGCGCATGACCACCAGGTTCTCCTCGTGCCAAAGGGGAATGATAGGCAGATCCCGTGCTAGGCGTCTCTGGACGTTGAGATAGAACCCGAGCCTGGCGCTCCTCCCGCTCACCCGGCGGCCCTCCTCCAGCCACTGGTCCACCTCGGGATCCGAGTAGCCCCATCTGTTACCGCCCCCGTCAGGACGATGCGCGTCCGTCTGCATCGAGGAGTGAAAGAAGAAGAAGTGGTAGTCGGGCTCGGCGAGCTCGGTCATCTGGAGCGAGGCGAGCTGGAAGTTGCCCCGCTTGAGATCCGAGAAGAACACGCCCCACTCGTAGGAACGGACCGTCACTCGGATCCCGACCTCCTCGAGCTGCCTGGCGATGACCCGGGCGACGGACACCCTGAAGCGGTTCGATGACGTCTTGTATGTCAGCGAGAGCCTGGGACCGCCGCCAGGTGGCGCCGGGAAGCCCGCCGCGTCCAGGAGACGCCTGGATTCGCCGGGGTCGAAAGGCAGCCCATCGAGCTCCTTGTCATGGGCCCAGTGATGCGCAGGCAATATCGAGGAGGCTAGCGCCGCCTTTCCCCGGAACTTGGAGCTCACGATGCGACTCCTGTCTATCGCGAGACCAATGGCGCGACGCACCCGAGGATCCCGAAGCAACGGATCCCTGGTGTTCAACCCCAGGTAGCTTGTCATCAGGCCAGGGCCCGAGTCCACGCGCAGCCGCGGGTAACGCACTAGGGCTGGCAACAGGAGAGGCGCAACTGTGTTCTGGGTGAGGTCGCCACCGCCAGAGACGAGGCTGAGCAGCCTCGAGTTGTCGTCTTCGACGGTCTTCACCACGTAGCGCCCCAAGGCAGGACGTGGTCCGTAAAAGTGAGGGTTCGGGGCGAGCACGATCCTGTTCGCGGTCCTCTTGACGATCCTGAGCGGCCCGGCCCCAACGAGCTCCATGTCCCCAGCGGGGCCACGGTCACGCCCCCGGAGACGAGCCAGCAGCGATGCGGGCAGGATCCCCATGTCCAGATCGCTCACGAAGGGTGCGTGGGGAGCACGCAGCCGGAACCGCACGCGCCGCTCATCCAGCGCCGTCACCTCCTCGACCCGCGAAAAAGCGGCCCTGTAGGGCGACAAGGACTCGCGCGCCTGGAGATCCCGGATGGTCGCCACCACATCGGCTGATGTCACACGGGCGCCGTCCGAGAATCTCGCCGACCGCCGGAGGGTGACGACCACGGTGCGCTCGTCCGGCTGCTCCAGCTTCTCTCCGAGCTCCATGCGCGGGCTGCTGTCCTCGGTGTCGAGAGACAACAGAGGCGCGACCACCAGGCGCGAGATCTTGATGGCGTAGCTGGAGGCGGCGAAGCGAGGATCCAGGCTCTCCACCGTGGCCTCGATGAGCACCACCAGCTCATCCCGGC
>JAVEWA010000178.1:0-11431 GCA_034004785.1 Polyangia bacterium | reverse complement strand
AACGAACCCTAATATCCAGGATCCCTGCCAGCGCGCCTCCGAGCTCGAGCTGGAGCTCGAGCGAGGGCGCGTTCCCACAGCCGAGGAACGGGCCTTGCTCGAGGACCACCTGAGGACATGCGCCGCATGCCGCCTGGAGCAGGCTGCGGCCCAGGTCCTGCGGTACGAGCCTGGGGAAGGCCCCGCTCCCCACATGGACGAGCTCACCCGCCGCCGCCAGATATCGGACGCTGTGAGCGAGGCCCTCGGCGGGGGCGGTGTTGCGCCTGGGAGGGACCGCCACGACCGCGCAGGCGGCCCGAGGAGGTCGCTGCTCCGATCCTGGCGCCTCGGCGCCCTGGCGGCCGGCCTGCTGCTGGTGGTGGGGCTGGGCGCGGCGCTTCTCAATCTCCGCGGCGGCTCGGAGAGCCACTCTCCCGGGGGGCTCGGGGAAGGCGGGCGTGGCATGGGCACCCTCATGCTCCTCGCGGGAGAGGCGAGGGTGGACGGCGCCCGGCCTCTCGCCGGGATGGCCCTTGGCCGCGGGCAGCTGCTGGAGGTCTCCAAGGGCAGGATAGCGTTGGGGCTCGGCGATGACGCGAGGGTGCTCGTTCAGGGGGGCGCTTCCCTGCGCCTCGTGGAGCTGGGGCCCAGGGGGACCGAGCTCCGTCTGGAGGTGGGGGAGATCCTCGTGACGGTCACGCCCAGGCGGGAGCGGAGCCCCTTCCGGGTCAGCACCAGGGCCGGGGTCGTGGAGGTCAAGGGGACCGTGTTCGTCGTGCGCGTGGACCGTGCCGAGGTTTCGGTCCGGGTGGCCAGGGGCCAGGTGCAGGTCTCGGAGCCCGGACGTCCACCGCTGGCCATCGGGAGCGGCCAGGCCGCCCAAATTGGGGGCGACTCCTGGGAGCTCAGGCCGCTGTCTCCCGAGGAGGAGGCCGAGGACGAGCGCGGCGTGGCCTCGATGGACCGGCTCGGCGCCCTGGATGGGGTGGAGATGAGCGTACAGAGCAGGCCGAGCGGGGCCCGGGTGGAGCTGGACGGCGCGCTCATCGGGCTCACGCCGCTGGTGGCCCGGGTGCCGGCGGGCCACCCGCTCCTGCGCGTGAGCCTCGAGGGCAGGGCAGCGGTGCAGGAGCGCATCACGGCGCGCGTGGGAGAGCGGATCACCCGGGACTACGAGCTGGGGCCGGTCCCTGTCGCGGCTCATGCCGCCTCGTCGGTTCCGGAAGCGGAACCGGGCAGAGACGGTCGCGAAGCGCCCCATGGCGTCCCCGGTCCTTCCCGGCAGCAGACCGCCGCGTCAACCTCCCCGGTCCGGCCCGAGCCTCCCGAGGCCCAGGCCCTCCTCTTGGAGGCCCGGCAGCGCCGCACCGCGAGGGACTGGAGGGGCGCGGTGAAGGCCTACAGCGCGCTGCTTCGTCACCACGGAGGCTCCGCAGAGGCACCTGCCGCCAGGGTTGCCCTTGGGCTCCTCCTGCTGGAGAAGAAAGGCGACGCCCACGGCGCTCTCGCGCTCTTCGACGCCTACCTCGCGCTCACGCGCCGGGGGCCCCTCGCCCAGGAGGCGGCCTACGGCAGGGTCCGGGCCCTGCAGCGCGTCGGTCGCAAGGCCGAGAAGCGGGCGGCCCTGAAGGACTTCTTGCACTATTATCCGGGCGCGCTCCAGGAGCCGCTTGTGAAAGAGAGGCTCGGGAGCCTGGAACGTGTGGACGCCCGGTCGTCCGCGGGCGCACCTTAGCCGTGCCAGGCGCGACCGCTTCGAGTGGAGGTGCTCCAATGCGACGGATCTTGGTCTCGTCCCTCATCGCTATGTTCCTCTCCACCTCGGCCTGCATCGAGGAGCGCTTTCTGGGCACTCTTCAAGAGTGCGGCAACGGAAGCTGCGAGGAGGGCGAGTCCCCTTCCATATGTCCAAAGGACTGCCTCTTGCACACCTGCGGAAACAAGATCTGCGAGGCCGGCGAGCCCACCACCTGCGCCGCTGACTGCCAAGCCACGTCGTGCGGCGACGGGGTCTGCGACACAGGGGAGGACTCCTTCGGCTGCGTGGAGGACTGCCCCTGGGGCGTCTGTGGCAACTTCGCCTGCGAGCCTGGGGAGGATCCCGCGAGCTGTCCCGAGGACTGCTTCCCCGGCTTCTGCGGCAACGGCCTCTGCGAGGACTTCGAGACCTCGGCGGGCTGCCCGCTGGATTGCGCGCCCACGAGGAGCGCCGACGTGCTCTTCGTGGTGGACAACTCGGGCAGCATGGCCGACGAGCAGGCCATGCTCCGCGACAGCTTCCCAGCGCTCCTCGAGGCGGTGCGGGGCAGCCTGGGGGAGACGCCAGACCTCCACGTGGGGGTTATCTCCACCGACATCGGGACCTCTCCCCACGCGATCACCTTCTGCGAGGGGAGTGGGGATGATGGCAGGCTGCAGAGGGGCGGGGCGAGCCTCGCCGGGGTGCCATGGATGGTGGACGTGGCCCCCGAGGGCTGCGCCGTGCAGCAGGGGACAGATGGCCAGTGCGCGAGCCACTCCTGCGGCGCGGCCCACTGCCAGCACGAGCCCGTCACGACCCTGGTGGAGGACGCCGCCACGGGCTGCCCCCGCTGCCGCAACTTCCCGGGAGCGCCAGCCGCCACCTTCTCTGATCAGGCGGGATTGGGGATACAGGGCTGCGGCTTCGAGCAGCCCCTCGAGGCCCTCTACCGCGCTCTGGACGGCCACCCAGAGAACCAGGGGTTCTTGCGCGAGGACGCGATCCTGGCCATCGTGTTCCTCACCGACGAGGATGACTGTTCGGCGCGTGATCCCGAGCTGTTCTCGACCGATTCCATGACCATCGACTCGGTCTATGGTCCACTGACCTCCTACAGGTGCTTCGAGTTCGGGATCACCTGCGACGTGAACAACCGAACCCAGTCGGGCCCGCGGAGCCAGTGCACGCCCAGGGAGGATCCCGGCGCCATGCTCCATCCGCTCTCGCGCTACTGGAGCCAGATCCGCTCGATCAAGCAGCCGGGCCAGGTCCTCGTGGCCGCGCTCGCCGGCCCGGTCGCGAACGGCCAGGTCGTCGTCGGCATGGACGAGTATCAGCAGCCCGCTCTCGAGGCGAGCTGCACGAGCGGCAGTGGCGGCGCCGCCCCCGCCATCCGGCTGAGGACCTTCGCCTCGGCCTTCAACGACGCCTGGGCCCTGTCGGTCTTCGGCCACAGCTCCATCTGCGACGATGGCTACGACCTGCCCATGGGCGAGCTAGGCGCGCAGCTCGGACGCCGCCTGTCCTTCTGAGCCGACCAGCCCTCTGCAAGTCACGCCCTCTGCAGGTCCTCTGCAAGTCACTTGGCCTGGGGGAGATACCGGCCTATCTTGGGGGCCACGGCGCGCGCCGCGCCGCCTGCGCCCGAGGGGCTCCCTCGGTGATCGCTCGGAGGAGCTAGATGAGCAGCTCGCAGCGATGGGTCCTGGCAGCAGCCATCTGGGCGCTCGCGTCCTGCGCGCCCGCGAGGGACGCCCGGCCCGCGAGGCCCCCGGGTCTCCCGAACGAGGGGCCCGCAGATCCGCTGCGTCTGCCCCTCGGGTCCCCTTCGGCCCCTGCCGGCGAGGTTACTCTCCGGCCAGGGGCCGTGTTCGACACGAGGGCTGGCGAGGCCATCCCCTGGGCCGAGCTCCCTCGGCGCATTTCCAGCGCGCGGGTCGTGTTCGTGGGAGAGCGGCACGATCACCTGGCTCACCGCCAGGCCGCGGCCCGTCTGCTCGATTCCCTGGCCCAGGTCCCGGGGCCCCTCCTGGTGGGCCTGGAGATGCTCGAGCGCCGGGCCGGAGTCCAGACGGTGCTGGACGCCTACTCCCGCGGCGAGCTCGACGAGCGGCGCTTCGCCGCGCAGGTGAGCTGGTACTCCCAGTGGGGCTATGACTTCCGTCTCTACAGGCCAATCTTCGAGAAGGCCAAGATCCGCCGTCTGCCGCTCGTGGCTCTGAACGTGGAGAGGGCCGTCGTCAGGAAGGTCGGGCGGGGTGGGCTGGAGGCGCTCTCCGAAAAGGAGCGGGCTGGGCTTCCCTTGCTGCGGCTCGAGGTGCCGAACCACCGGGCCCTCTTTGACGCCCTGCTCGGCAGGGGGCCGGGGCCAGGACTCGGGCGGGGCGCCCCCAGAGGCGGCGACAGGGCCGAACCAGGTGGCTCGCCTGTCGGGGCGAGCGGCGGCCGGGCTCATCCGGGGACGCCGGCGCATCTCTTCGCGGCCCAGGTGTTGCGAGACGAGGTCATGGCGCAGGGTATCGCGCGGCGTCTCGAAGTGGCGGGACCCAAGGCGCGCATGTTGGTGATCGCTGGTGGCGGACATCTTTACTTCGGCACCGGCACGAACGCGAGGCTGCGCCTCTCCCAGCCCGATCTGGCACAGGCCACAGTCCTTTTCCTGCCCGCCCCGGCCGAGGGGCGCCGGGTGTCTCGTGCCGCCGGGGACTTCCTGGTGGGAACCAGCTCGCCGGCCCTGGCAGAGCGCGCCCTCTCGCTCGGGATCGTCCTCGCCGAGCGGAGCGACGGCAAGCCTGGGGTCCTCGTGGAGCGCCTGAGGCCTGGCCCTGTCCAGGCCGCGGGCATCCGGGCCGGGGACTTCATCGTGGCGCTAGACGGCGATGCGACTTCGAACGTCTTCGCCTTCAGGTGGGCCATGGAGCAGAGGAGCTGGGGGGAGAGGCCGGTGTTCACCGTGGAGCGAGGCGAGGAGCGGCTGGATCTTGTGGTCCACTTGAAGCCGGAGCGCGGGCCTCGACCTGGGCCGAGGCGGCCAAGCACCGCCCTGGTACCCATTGGGCCGTGATGGGTTTTTGATGTCCCACTCACCAGGCAGCGCCAGGCCGCAGTTGCTTCTTGGGCGCCGGGAGGCGCTCGGCAGGATCCTGGGTCTGGCATCCGGCGGCGGGGCCCTCCTCGGCGCTGGCTGCGGGGGCGGCGCTGGTTGCGCGGGCGGCTCGAGCAGCCCGGGCGGCTCGAGCGGTGCCTCACGCTCGTCGAGTGGCCGGACGAGGGAGCCGATGGAGAGGGACGCTGCGCGCCGAGGAGCGGAGCCTTCGTCGGCAGCGGACGGGGGAAAGAGGCATGGCTCGGCTGACGCGGGCCTTGCCGCCGCCAGGGACGCTTCAGCGTCCCCGGTCCCACAGAGGCCAGGCGGGCCCAACACCATGGCGATGTTCAGGGGTGATCCCGCCCGGGCGGTGAGCGGCCTCGGGGCTCTAGGGGATCGCCTGGTGCTCAGATGGCGGCTCAGGACCGAGCGCTTCTACACGCCCCTGCCAAAGGGCGGCCGCTACCAGTGGTCTGGCACGGGCTGGACGGGCCAGGCAGCCCTCATGGGGGATCGCCTGGTCTTCGGGGCGCTGGATCGTTTCTTGTACTGCGTGAACCCGCGCACCGGCCGGCTGCTCTGGCGGCACGAGGGGGGCAGGATGTGGAAGAGCTCTCCCTGCATCCACGAGGGGCTGGTGTACGCGGGCAACGTGGATGGCTCCCTCTACGCCCTGGATCTGAAGACAGGGGCCAGGCGCTGGCGCATGAAGTCCGAGCGGGGCATAGACAGCTCGCCGCTCGTGTCGGCTGGCCGTCTGTGGGTCGGCCTGGAGACGGGGCACCTGAGCTGCCTGGAGCCGGACAGGGGCCGCCTCCTGTGGCGGACCTACCTTGGGGGCAAGGAGGGAGAGCCAGGAGGAGCCGGGTGCGAGTCCTCTCCTGCTCTCTCCCAGGGCAAGCTCTACATAGGCTGCTGGGACGGCCACCTCTACTGCCTGGATGCCTCGAGCGGCAAGAAGCTCTGGGGAGCGCCCACCTACCATGACACCGACTCGACGCCGGTGGTGGTGGGCAGGGAGGTGTTCATCGGGAGCGAGTCGAGCTTCCTCTTCTGCTTCGACGCCGATGGAGGCGCGGAGCGTTGGCGCTTCAAGACCGGCAAGGGCATCTGGGGCACCCCGGCAGTGGCGGGGGGAAGGATCTTCGTGGGCTCCGACGATCGGCACCTCTACTGCCTGGAGGCGGCGACTGGCGCGCTGGTCTGGGCCTTCACCGCCCAGGACGGCATCTGGAGCTCCCCTGCGGTGACGGGCGGCAAGGTTGTTTTTGGCAGCTACGACGGCAGGGTCAGGATCCTGGACGCCGAGACCGGCGCCCTCACGTGGGAGTATCGCACCGAGGGCCCGGTCGTTTCGAGCCCCTGCGTGGTGGACGGCTGGGTCTGGATCGGCTCTAGGGACGGCTTCTTCTACGCCTTCGGGCCTCCGGCCTGAGATGACTCATCACCTTCGCTTCTTTTCGGGAGGGGCCTTGGGCACCTGAGGTGCTCGCTCGGTCCCCTGGAGCCATGGCGGCCCGAAGGGGAGGCCGTGCAGCAGGAGCAGCGGCAACGCGGGCAGGAGCAGGGCCGCGGCCAGGGGCTGCACGAAGATCCCGGACACGAGCAGGATGGCGACCAGGGCGAGCCCCGCGAGCCTCAGCCTCAGGTAGAGGCGCAGCCGCGGGCCCGCCAGCCAGAAGAGCAGGACGTCCGTTGGCAAGAAAACGAGGAGCGCCTCGTTCTTCCAGAGCTCTGGCACGGCGGTGATGGCCGCGGTCAGCCACAGGACCACCCCCAGCAGGATGAGGAGCCCCTTGGGCAGCGCCTCGGCCAGGCGTCCGATGCGCCCGATGCGCCCGATGCGCCCGAGGACGACGCCGAGGCCGAGGAGCAGGGCGAGGATGGCGAGGTAGGCCTGTCCAGCGCCGGGATGGTCGGGAACGGGCGCGGCCTGGCGCTCGTAGATCCGCTGTGGCTCTGCGCCGGTCTGCCTGGCCACCTCTCCGCGCAGGTAGTCCGGGTGTCCCATGCTGGCCCAGGCCGTGACCTTGCGGTCGAGCCCGCGGCCGAAGCCGAGGGTGGTTCCCAGCACCAGGGCCGGCATTCCGGCCATGCCCCGCTGTGCCAGCTCCCGGTAGGTAACGTCGAGGGTGCGCTGGCTGCCTCTCCTGAGAGCGCCGCCAGCAACTCGGTCCAGGTGGTCCCTCAGGCGGGTGGCGCAGTTGTCCCACATGTGATGATAGGTGTAGTAGCGGTTCTCCTCCTTGAGATCGTTCTCCAGGAGACCGACCATCATGTCCACCTGGGCCTGGCTGTATGGCATCCGCTGGATCCAGACCGTCCTGTCTTCCCGCTGGTAGATCCCGAGCATCTCCATGTAGCCCTGCTGGATCACCATGAACCGGGCCGTGCCCCGGAGGAACTGCCAGGCCAGGGAGGCTGCGGAGTTCGGGAAGATGGCGCCGTAGTTGTAGCAGACGCCCTTCTCCGGCTCGCCACCCTGCACCACGCAGAGGGCGGCGTGGCCCCAGCGGTGGAAGATCGCGGGGCTTCGGCCCATGGTCACGAGATCGATGGAAGGGTTGGTCTCTGGCCCGGCCAGGGCGCGGCTCGAAGGGCCGGAGAGCCCGATGAAGCACAATAGCAGTGCAGCAGCGCGCAAGCGAGCCTAGAGGCCCGATGAGGGCGGGATGCAGACCTTGGAGCTGACGTCCACTGGGGGGTAGTTGGACGAGCAGTTTGATTCGTTCACAGCGCTGCGGTGCTTGTTGCAGTCGGCCTTGTCCTTGCACGTCAGGAAGCAGTAGTTAGTCCCCTCGTAGTCCACGCAGGCAGAGCCCGTCGGGCAGTCCGTGGTGGCGATGCAGCTCGCATCGCCGCAGTAGCCTCCAGCAAACGCAGTGATGCAGTCGAGGGGCAAGGTGTCGTCGTTGTCGTCGTCGCAGTCGGCGGGCACGCTGCACTCGGCGCCGATCATGCGATCGTTGGCGTTGTCGTCATCTCCGCAGAAAGCGAGGGCGAGGCCGGCCATGGTGACAAGGGGCACGAAGAGCAGGCTACTTGAGCGCATCAGGAGTCTCCTTCCCTGTGTTTGATGATGATGCACCATGTCACAAATGTCTCTTGGGCGCAAATCGCCCCGGCCGCGGGATGTTGGGACGGGACGCGGTTCTGCGGGCAACGGGCGCCGCTGCCCATCCCGGGTCAGGCGGGAGGGCGTATGGAGTGGGAGAGCGAAGCCCGGTCTTGGCGGGAACAAAAACGTGGTAGCGTTGTCGGTCATCAGGCGCCTGCTGCGGCGCTGGAGACGAGGAGTATGTTGAGCCATCCCAAGACGCACCCTGGGCTCGTCCTTCTTCAGGCCTCCCTCCTGGCCTTTGTGGCGGGATGTCCCAAGACCCAGCCGGCAACGCCTCCCCGGCCCGCAACCACCGGGGCCCTTGCGGCTCGCCTCATGTTCCCCCCGGACCAGGGAGCCGAGCAGGCCCTCGTCGAGCTGGAGCGGCGTGGAGCGGCCACTGACCGCCAAGCCGCCTGGGAGGCGGCCAGATACCTGTTCGATCTCTACGACTTCGCCAGGCTTACCGGAGACGCCCCGGCCCGGGCCTGGCTCTGGAAGGCCCTCGCTCTCCCGGGGGCGCCAGGCCGTGGGGCCGCCGCCACCCGACAGGTGCTGGAGCTGCTGGAGCGCAGGATCGCTGGCCTCCCTTCTGGCGTGGGCGGCAAGGGGCCCGCGGCCCTCTCGGCGCTCATCGCCTCGGACCGGGCATTCCTCGCCGAGCCCTCGGCCTTCCCGCGTAGGGTCGCGACCCTGCGCGCCCTGCGCGATGGGCCCCTTGGGTACGCCGCAGAGCTCAGGCTCTACGCCCTCGGCGCCCAGTCCTTCAGGGCGGCGGTGCTTGCCCCGCCCGAGACGCGGCCGCTGGTGCTGAACCACTGCCTCTACGCCCTATACGATATGGATGCGGCGCCGCACCTGCGCGCCGTCGGGAGGGCTCCGGACCCTCCCTGGAACGCCTACCGCGAGGGTCTGGCCGCGATCCTCGAGCGGGTTGGGGCGGCAGGGCATCGCCAGGCCGAGCTGGCCAGCCGGCTCCTCGAGCGGGACCGGCGCTTCTACGCGTCCAACCTGCACGCGTTGCCCCTGGCGATTGGAGCTCAGGTCCCCCGGCTGCCGCGGATCGCCGCGGGCCGCCCCTTTGGAGGCGGGGCCGCGGTGCTGCGCCTCGCCGACCAGGTGGTGATCGGGGGGCGCGGGCTGGTCAGGCCCGAGGCCAGGGACTTCAGGGTGGCCCTGTCGAGGCTCTTCTTCGCGCATGGGCAGCGGACGCACCTCACGCTCTTTGGCCCCGAGGATCTGGACACCCGGCACCTGAAGGAGCTCCTGGAGCGCGCCGCGGACACCGGGTTCTACACCCTGGGCCTGGGCGGCGGAAAAGCCTCGACCTCACGGGAGGGCTACTGGGCATCGACGGGGAAGGACCCCTTGGAGCCGAGGGAGCTGGTGGTGAGCCTGGCCCCCAGCTCCGAGGCCGCCCGAACCCTGACCAACCTCGGCAGGGAAGAGCTGCAATGGGACCGGGGCTGCGCCAGGCACGGGATCGGCCTGATCCTCAGGCAGGGAGAGGTGGTGGCGGCTGGACCGGAGGGGCGCCTCGAGCCCATCCGTCCCATCGGTTCCCTTTCCGAGGCGGCGGTGAGCGCCGTCTCGGGCCTGCACAGGGCCTTCCCTGGGGCCTGCGGGCTCTGGGTGGCTGCGGAGCCCGGCGTCACCTATGGAGAGCTCATCAGAGTCGCAGAGCGCCTCCTCGGGCGGGACAGGCCCGAGCTCCAGGCCTTCTCGTATCTCGGGCTGCTGCTAGATCCTCCCGGGCTTCCCCCTTCGGGCAACGCCTTTCCGCAGCGGGTGCAGCAGAGGCTCAAGGCCCGCGTGGCCTTGGCTAGCTGGCCAAGGAGGCTGGCCTCGTCCGAGCCGGCCCTCGTCTCCGCCATCAGGCCCTGCTACCTGGACGCCCTGGACATCCTCCCGACCCGGTGGGCCCGCCTGGACGTGGTCTCTACTCCGGAGAAGACCCTCGTCTCCCAGCCGAGGGGCACCTCGCCCGAGGAGGAGCGGCTCAATGCCTGCGTGTCCGGCGCGGTGGAGGCCTGGCGCCGGGGCGAGGACACCATAGGCCCGCTGCGCTTCCAGGTGGATCTCAAGCCCTGACAGCTGACCTCGGTACCATATCGCCCGGGCGCCGTCATGGGTCGATTGCCAACGCCTGCTTCGCCCCGGAGTGCTATCAAAGGCCATGTCGAACTCATCGCCCACTGTCTCGGATGGCAACCCGCGACTCCGCCCAGTGCAGGCGGCAGAGATCCTCGAGGATGGGGTGCGCCTGTTGCTGCTCGCGGATCTCGGCCGGCCCGAGGGCCCAATGGCGGTCTTAAGCCGCGCGGCCCTGGCCCTGGCGGCGTTGATGGACGGCACCAGGGATCGGGCCGAGCTGGTCCTGGAGTTCAGCAGGCAGCACGGAGTCAGCCTGGAGCCCGCGCTCGTCAGCTATCTCGTGGAGCAACTGGACGAGGCTCTGCTTCTGGACAGTCCGCGCTATCGGGCCGATCTGGCTGCCCGCCGGGAGGCCTATCGCGCCGAGCCGCTGCGGCCCATGCTCCTCGCCCCTGAGGTGTTTCCCGCTGGCGCCGGTCCCGCGGCAGAATTCTTGGACAGGCTGTTCCTCGCGCCGGGCGGGCCCGGGCGCCTCCCGTCTGGCAAGGCCTCTGGAGGGCAGCCGAGCCCCCGTCAGGGCAGGGCCTGCAAGGGCGTGATCGCGCCCCACATCGACTACCCACGGGGGGACGGGCTCTACGGCCAGGCCTATCTCCGCCTGGCGGAGGAGGCGATGTCCGCGGACCTCTACGTCCTCGTCGGCACGGATCACCGGGGGGAGCTGGACCAGCCTCTGACCCTCACCGCCCACGACTTTGCCACGCCCTTCGGGAGGCTGCAGACGGACAGCGAGCTCTGCTGGGAGCTGGCCGCCTCCCGGCCCTGGCTCGACAACGAGCTGGCTCACAAGGACGAGCACTCCCTCGAGCTGCAGGCGGTGCTCCTTCACCATGTGCTGCTTCATTGCGGTCCCGGGGCTGGCGAGGAGCGGGCCACGAGGGCGCGGGTGCTCCCCTTGCTCTGCGGCTCGCTGCTGGGCGTGGAGCCCGACCCTGGACTGCTCCGGGCCCGGCGGGCCGAGGTGGACGCCTTCGTGGAGGAGCTCGGAAGCCTGACGGCCTCGCGCCCCTACGTAGTCATCGCCGGGGCGGATCTGGCCCACCTGGGCCCCGCCTTTGGCACCGAGCCCGTCTCTGGGGAGGACCGGCGGCTTCTGGCCACCAGGGACTCGGAGACCCTCGCGCTTGTCTCCTCGGGAGACGCCGAGGCTCTCCTCGACGATGCCCTGGCAGATGGCAACGCCCGGCAGATCTGCAGCGTCACGGCCATCTACCTCGCCATGAGGTTGCTCCAGGGCTGCAGGGGCGAGCTCCTCGGCTATCGCCAGTGCCAGGTCCCGGACGAGCCCGAGCCCCTCTCGGTGGTGAGCATCGCGGCAGCGGCGTTTCACGGGTAGAGCTGTCCGATGGGGAGGGGGGGTCGAGAG
>JAVEWA010000838.1:0-2542 GCA_034004785.1 Polyangia bacterium | reverse complement strand
GCGACCTGGACGCCCTGGCCAGGTGCCTGGACACGCTCTCGGCGGAGCGGCCCGAAAGCGCGCAGCTCGGCCTGGCGCGGGCCCGCTTCGTCGGGAGGCGGGACCCGGCGAGAGCCCTCGAGCTCCTGCGCCAGGTGATCGCCAACGCCCCGTCGCTCCTGCCAGCCAGGCGCCTCCTAGGGCGGCTCCTGCTGGCCAAGGACGACGCCGGCGCCCTCCGCGCGGAGTACGAGTCGCTCCTCGGGACCCTGGACGAGATGGAGCGCTCCTATCGCTGCGCTCGCTGCGGCCACACCCACCAGGAGCTCTTCTGGCGCTGCCCCCGCTGTCACGCCTGGGACAGCGTCCGGGTGGCCTGGGGCAGGCGGACCGGCGAGAGCCAGGTCGCCTCGGATCGTCCCGCGCTGCCCTTTGGACCGGTGGACAGGCGCCTGTCTTCGAGGCGCCCCCAATCACAGGCTCTTTAGCCCATAGCTCCACTTCGCATCCAAGGAGACGGACCGAATGCCCAGCACGAGCGACTTCAAGCGCGGCCTGCTGATCGAGATGGAGGGCGACCCCTACACGGTGGAGGACTTCACCACCCAGAGCCCATCGGCCCGGGGCGCGGCCACCCTCGTCAAGGCCAAGCTGCGAAACTTGAGGACCAAGCAGCTTGTGGCCAAGACCTTCAAGGCGGGGGAGCGGTTCAAGGAGCCGGACTACGAGGTGCGCCCCTGCCAGTACCTCTACGAGGAGGACGGCTCGCTCTGCTACTTCATGGACGACGGGACCTACGAGCAGTGGGCCATCTCGAAGAGCGAGATCGAGTACGAGATGGGCTTTCTGAGGCCCAACGACCCATGCCGCGCCGTGCTCCTCGACGGGCAGCCGATAGGTCTTCAGCTCCCCCACACCGTGATCCTGGAGGTGGAGGAGACCGAGCCCGCCGTCAAGGGCGACACGGTGACCAACGTCACCAAGGCGGCCCGCCTGGAGACCGGCATCGAGGTCCAGGTACCCCTGTTCGTCGCTTCCGGGGAGAAGCTAGTGATCGATACGCGCGACTGCCGCTACGTAAGGCGCGCCTGAGGCACCAAGCAGCCCGTCATCGGCCTGGGGGAAGGCTCACCGCCGCGCGAGGCCTGCTCACCGCTTGCCTCCGGCAGGTGCCCGGCGCTCGGGCGCTGCGCCGCGGGCGCCGGGGGGTTGTGGCGCTGACGCTGCGCCGCGGGCGCGGGGGCCTTGGGGCCTCGGGTCGGCGCGCGCCGGTCCGTCCTTGGCGGCCTCCTTCGGGCGGAGGGGGGAGAGATCCAGGGGCCAGAGCCGCCCGGTGGCGACGTCTCTAATCAGGACGCGGTCGATGGCCCCGAGCCATGGGACCTCGACCTCGGCGGCGGTCACCAGGTTCGCCTCCATCCGGGAGGCGATCTCCGCGCCGGTGGGCGTGAAGCTCTCCGCTGGAGCCAGCAGGGGAAAGTTGAAGGGGACCACGTCGAGGAGGCGCTTCCCCTGGTAGGCCTCGGCCAGGAAGCGAGCAACCTGACGGGTCCGCCGCGGCGCCTTCGGATAGGTCACGCTCCGGAGCCTCTCCTGGCTCAGGGCCCCACGGGCGTACCTCAGCCTGACGCGGAAGAAGGTCCGACAGGCGAGGGGCGCGGGCCATTTGGGGCCTCCGCCCGGGCCGACGGTCCCACGGTGAAGGGCATCGCGGCCGCTGCTCCGTGCGGGGCCCGGGGCAGGGGTGGAGGCTGAGGCACGGGCAGGGGTGGAGGCCGCGCTCGCATCGGGCGGGGCGCCGAGGGCGCCGAGGAGCAAGAGGGTTGCCCCGGCGCATCGCGCCGCCGCCGGGCTGAGGTGTTCTGGACGGTCTCGGAGCATAGGGCAACCGCACGAAAATCGGCGTGCTTTGGGACTATAGCACCCTGACCTTTGGTTGTCCCGAGGGAGGCTAGGTGGTACGATTCTCCGCACTCGCCCATGAAGATCTGCCCTGGATGCCATAGGCGCTACGAAGACGCGGTGAGGTTCTGCCCCCACGACGGCATCGTGCTGCCCGACGTGAGCGACGAGTACGTGGGCCGGCGCCTGATGGAGCAGTTCGACATCCTGGCGAGGTGCGGCGAGGGCGCCATGGGTACGGTGTATCGCGCCCGGCAGATCAACATGGATCGCCTCGTGGCCATCAAGATCCTGAGGCGGGATCTGGTGAAGAACCGCACCGTGGTCAAGCGCTTCTACCGGGAGGCCAAGGCCGCTGCCCGCCTGTCCCACCCCAACATCATCACCGTGCATCTGGTGGCCGAGACCGACGAGGGTCTCCCCTACATCGTGATGGAGTTCCTGGAGGGGACCGACCTCGACAGCCTGTGCAAGGCCGAGGGCGCCCTCCCGATCCAACGGGCCGTCCACCTCGGCGCCCAGATCGCGGCGGCTCTCTCCGAGGCCCACCGGAACGACGTCGTACACAGGGATCTCAAGCCCGCCAACATCATCGTCCTGTCGAGGTCGCGCCCCTCTGAGGTGGTGAAGGTGTTGGACTTCGGCATCGCGAAGATCCTGG
>JAVEWA010000837.1:0-2544 GCA_034004785.1 Polyangia bacterium | reverse complement strand
TGGAGATCCTGGCCCGCGGAGGAGTTCTGGCCTCCGAGATGGAGGCCTCCCATCTCTTCTTGCTTGGGAGCGTCTTTGGGCAGGAGCTAAGGGAGACCTCCCAGAATGGGGAGCTGCTCTGCGGAGCGGTGCTGGCCGTGATCGGCGATGATCAGCCCTTCTCCGATGCCGCCATCGGGGCGGCTGCGGTGGAGCGGGCCATAGAGCTGTCCCTGCACACCCTGAAGATTCTCGCGCGTTGGGATCGCCCCGCCTAGGGCGCTCGACCCTCGGCCAGATGGCTCAGGTGGCTTCGCCGCCCTTTGCGGGGCCGGACTCGGTCTTCGCCACGAACCTGTTGTATAGGAGGAGGCCGAGGACTGTGGCCACGCCGATCCCCGTGAAGATGAGCCAAAGGGTCTGGGGGTCGTTCCTGCGATCCACGAAGTCCACGTACAGGCTTGCGCCCAGGATGGCGCCGATGGACGAGCCGATGACGCCGTAGAGGAAGAGGTAACCCATGTACATTGCCACGCGGGACTTGGGGGCGGTCTGCCCCACGTAGGCGATGAACTTCGGGTGGGCGGTCATCTCGCCGATGCTGAAGATCATGATGCCGGCGATGAAGGTGAAGATGCCGGTCGAGATGGCCAGGATTGCCATGCCGATGGTCCCGAGGGTGATGCCCGCGATCATGGTGGGCATCGCCCGCGTGTTCTTCACCAGGGTGGAGACCAGGAGCTGGAGGGCGATGATGGTGCCCGCGTTGATGACCGTGACGTGCTCCACGTCGAAGCGCCAGTCGAGCTGGATCCCCAGGGCGGCCGCCGCGCCGTTCACCGCGCTGTTGAGCGCCTGGGCGTCCACATAGGCCTTCACGTACCAGAGCACCGAGTCGAACATCTGGAAGTAGAGGATCCAGAAGCCCGAGTAGATGAGGATCATCAGGAGGAACTTGCCGTGATCCTTGTACTTGGCCTTGTCCTGGGTGTCTATGATGAGCAGGGCGAGCACCGTCGTGGCGATCACCGAGCAGATGATCGAGGTGAGCAGGGACAGGTGAGGCAGGAGCCAGAGCAGGGCGAGGATGCTGCCGAGGATCGCCAGGGCGATGCCTGCGCGGCCTCCGCGGGAGGCGCCCTGGAAGAGCGGCGCAATGCGGAGCACCACGAGGCTCCCAAGGAAGATCAGCCCCACGAAGAGGAGGAAGAAGGATCGGGACGACGCCTTGTGGAGGAGCTCTGAGAGCTTGTCCCCCGAGATTGCAGCGAGCGTAGGGTGTTCATCGAGCGCCGCTCTGATGGGCTTGGCGCTCGAGTGGAACGATGCCTTGTCGCGGAGGGTGAGGGCGTAGGTGTCGGGGCCATCTTTTCTCAGCGCGAAGGCTTCGTTCAGGCCCGGGTCCACGACCAGGCGCAGAGTGGTCTGTTTCCTGGCCGCCGCCGTCATCTCCGCGAGGGAGGCATGATCCAGGGAGCCCAGGCCTGAGTAGCTCTGGAGCCTGCCGAGGAGCGCGGGCGCGAACCCCTCGAAGCGATCCGGGTGGTTCAGGGTGACCGTGACCTTCACGGGCTTGCCCATGGCCTCTCGGTCACCAGGGCTGCAGTAGCTCGGGTGGAGGTGGCACGCTGGTGTGAGCTTGCGGTCATCGGAGATCACATAGGGGGCAGCCAGGCAGAGGTTCCGCTGGATCTTCAGCACCAGAGTGTTGTCGCCGAGCTTCTTCACCTGGGCGTTGAGAGTCTCCGACTGCTTGCCCGGCTGAGTGTAGAAATAGCCCCCGAGCCCGAGGAGCGGCAGCCCGATCAGGGCAACTATGGCGATGCCGGCGACCGAACGCTGAACCAGGCCGAAAAGGAGCACCACCGGGCTGTAGAGGATCTCGAAGGCATTCGCCAGGGTCTGGACGAGGTTCTTCGGGGGCTCGGGCTTGGCCTCCGCGGGCTTTGGTGGCTCCCTGAAGAAGAGCAGGGTCGGCAGGAGCATCGCCCCGGTGCCAAGGCCCGCCGCGATGATGACCCAGTTCCAGCCGATGTTGTTCTTCAGGTAGGGCACGAGGAAGAGGGGCACCAGGAAGGCGCCCAGGTTGATGGTCCAATAGAAGATGCCGAAGCCAACGGTGGAGTTCGTGGCGTCAGTGCACCTGGCGATGCTGCCGGAGATGACCGGCTTGAAGGTGCCGGCGCCGAGGCCCATCACCGTCAGCGAGAGCAGGACCGCCGCATAGGCCGTTGCCTGGCTCGCCAGGAAGTAGCCGCCCCCAAGCAGGGAGAAGGCCACCAGCAGGGTTCGGCGGTAGCCGAAGCGGTCCGCCAGGGCGCCTGAGATGATTGGGAGAAAGTAGAGCAGAGGCGTGATGATCGCCTTGATGTTCCCCACGTCGGTCTTGGAGAACTGAAGGTTGTCGGTGAGGTACACCGACAGGACGCTCATGACGCCGTAGGAGGAGCCTCGCTCGAAGATCTCGAAGATGATCACCAGCCAGAAGAGAGGCGGGAAGGGCGTTCTTGCCGAGTTTATCTTTTCTTTCTCGATAGTCACGGTCTGCCCGGGCCGTCTTCGTGG
>JAVEWA010000177.1:0-11509 GCA_034004785.1 Polyangia bacterium | reverse complement strand
GGCCCCGAAGTAGGACTCCCCGGGGTCACATGGGTAACTTGGCGGCCGCTCGGAGAGCGCTCCTCGCTCGATGGGCGGCGTGAGAAGAGAGATGTGGAGACAGGGGATATCATGAAGCGATATCAACCAAGAGGCTCCCCCATGTCCCTGGGCGGGCTCGGAGCGTTGTGCCTCTGCCTGGCGGCGGCGGCGTGCTTCGTGGGTGCTGCCGAGGGCGGAGGCGCGCTGGCCTTGCTCCAGCCAGTCCTGGCGATAGTCATCACCTGGAAGCACCTGACGGAGATTGCCACTCACATCCTTGCCTTCCTCCTGTTCGTCTGGGTCCTGAAGAGGTTCGCCTGGGCCCCGCTGCTCAAGACCATCGACGAGCGCAAGGCCAAGATCGAGGGCGACTTCAAGAAGGCCGAGGAGCTACACAAAGAGGCCGAAGAGGTCCGTGAGCGCTACGAGGCCCAGCTCCGCGACATCGAGGAGAAGGCGCGCAAGGAGATGCAGAAGGCCATCGACGAAGGCAAGCGCATCGCCCAGGAGATCCAGCAGAAGGCCAGGGAGGACGCGGAGAACATCCTGGAGCGCGCCCGGCAGAACACCGGGATCGAGCTTGCGAACGCGCGCAAGCAGCTCCGCAAGGACGTGGTGGAGCTGACGCTGGCCGCCACGGAGCGGGTGCTCCGTGAGCAGATCGACCGCACGGCGCACCAGCGGCACATAGAGCGCTACATAGACGACCTGGGTGGCCTGCAATGAGACGCGAGCCGGAAGCCATCCGTGTCTACAGCCAGTCCATGCTGGAGGCGGTGAAGCCCACGGGGCAGATCCAGCAGTACGTGGATGACGCCGAGCGCCTGCGCCAATGGTACGTCGAGCAGAAGCGGCTGCGCACCGTCCTCGAGGGCCCGCACATCCCGGAGCGCCTGAAGTTCTCCCTGGTGGACAAGCTCTTCGGAGGCGGGCGGCTGCCGCCGCTGCTCTACAACCTCGTCCGGGTCCTGATAGACAAGAAACGCATCCTGGTCCTCCCCGAGATCCTCACCGAGTTCCGGCTGATCGGCGAGGAGGAGCTCGGGAAGCTCGTGGCCACCGTCACCACGGCGGTCCCCATGGATGCGTCCTCGCAGAGGCTGCTCGGGCAGAAGCTGGAGATGGTGACCGGCAACAGGTTCACCGTGGACTTCCGGGTGGACCCGAAGGTGCTCGGTGGAGTGCTGGTCAAGTACAAGGACGTGATCATCGACGGCACGCTGCGCGGACGGCTCAGGGTCCTGCGAGCGCGCCTGGAAGCCGTGGCCTGAGGCGCGCCCCGCGGCCGCCCTGGAATCGGGAGAAGTCTGATGAGTATTCGCCCAGAGGAAATCACCGCGATCCTCTCCAAGGAGATCGCGAACTACGAAGGCCGCACCGAGATGGAGAAGGTCGGCTCCATCCTGTCCGTCGGTGACAGCATCGCCACGGTCTATGGCCTGCTGGACGCCAAGGCGGGTGAGCTGATCGAGTTCCCCGGCGGGCTGATGGGGATCGCCCTCAACCTGGAGGAGTCCAGCGTTGGCGTGGCGCTCTTCGGCTCGGACGTGGGCATCAAGGAGGGAGACATCGTCCGGTGCACCGGGCGCATCGCCTCGGTCCCGGCTGGCGACCAGCTCCTCGGCCGCGTGGTGGACCCCCTCGGCAACCCGATAGACGGGGGGCCGGCCATCGATGTGCCGAAGGAGCAGTACCGCCTCATCGAGATCAAGGCCCCGGGGGTGCTCCAGCGCCAGCCGGTTAAGGAGCCCCTCATGACCGGGCTCAAGGCCATCGACTCCATGATCCCCATCGGCCGGGGACAGCGGGAGCTGATCATCGGCGACCGCGGCACCGGCAAGACCGCCATCGGCATCGACGCCATCATCAACCAGAAGGACACCGACGTGTACTGCTTCTACGTGGCCGTTGGCCAGAAGCAGTCCCGGGTCGCCGCGGTGGTGGAGAAGCTCAAGGAGCACGGAGCCATGGCCTACACCACGGTCATCTCCGCGGCGGCCGAGCAGCCTGCCTCCTTGCAGTACATCGCCCCCTACTGCGGCTGCGCCATGGCCGAGCACTACACCTACTCTGGCCGCCACACCCTGGTGATCTACGACGACCTCTCCAAGCAGGCCGCCGCCTACAGGCAGCTCTCGCTACTGCTTCGCCGCCCGCCAGGACGCGAGGCCTATCCGGGCGACGTCTTCTACCTGCACAGCCGCCTCCTCGAGCGGGCCTGCAAGATCGCCGAGGAGTACATCGCCGTGAAGAAAGACGCCCCGGCGACCACCAAAGAGGGCGCGAACAAGAAGGTCTATGTTGGCGCCGTGGGCAAGCTGGAGTTCGAGCGGGAGTCGAAGGCCAAGCCCGAGGAGATGAAGGACCTGGAGCTCCGCACCCTGCCTGGCACTGGCGGATCCCTGACCGCCCTCCCCATCATCGAGACCCAGGCCGGCGACGTCTCCGCCTACATCCCGACCAACGTCATCTCCATCACCGACGGACAGATCTACCTGGAGCCGGATCTCTTCTACGCCGGCGTCCGGCCCGCCGTGAACGTGGGCCTGTCGGTGTCCCGCGTGGGAGGCAACGCCCAGACCAAGGCCATGAAGGCGGTCGGCGGCCGGCTCCGCCTTGATCTGGCACAGTACCGCGAGCTGGCGGCCTTCGCCCAGTTCGGCTCGGATCTGGACAAGGCGACCCTCGCCCAGCTCACCCGAGGCCAGCGCATGGTGGAGGTCCTCAAGCAGGACCAGTACGTGCCCCAGAAGCTCTGGCAGCAGGTCGCCATCATCTTCGCGGGCGGCGAGGGGCTGCTGGACGATGTCCCGGTGGGCGACGTCCAGAGCTTCGAAAAGCACCTGCTGGCCTACCTGGACAAGGAGGCCCACGACGCGACCCACGCCATAACGACCGAGCTGAAGATCTCCGACAAGACCAAGGACACGCTCCTGAAGGTCATGAAGGAGTTCAAGGCCAAGTTCGTCAAAGGCGAGTTCAAGGGCTAGGCCCGGGCGCCTCAAGGAAGGGACGAGATGCCTTCACTCAAGGCCCTGCGAAACCGAATCTCCGTCGTCGAGAACACCGGCCAGATCACCAAGGCCATGAAGGCGGTCTCGGTGTCGAAGCTCAGGCGCGTGCAGCAGTCCATGGAGAACACCCGGCGGTACGCCGATGCCCTGGCCCAGATCACGGGACACCTCCTCCAGGCCTCCGCCGCGGTGGACCACCCGCTGCAGCGCTCCACCGAGACGCCGGGGCGCTTCACGGCGGTGCTGATGACCTCGGACAGGGGGATGTGCGGGGCATACAACAACCACGCCATCTCCACCCTCGACGCCTACGTGTCCAAGCACGGCGCCCACCGGGTGGAGGTGGTCTGCGTGGGGAAGAAGGGCCGAGATCACTGCCGGAAGAAGGGCTACACCATCCTGGCCGCCCACATCGACCTCGGGGGCGCGGTGCAGGCCCAGCTCATGGCCGAGCTGACCGATCTCCTCGTGTCGCGCTTCATGGCGAGGGAGACCGACCGCGTGGTGATCATCTACAACAGCTTCATCAACATGATGAAGTACGAGCAGAAGGTCGTGGACATCCTTCCGCTCGATCCCAAGGGTCTCCTCTCCGGCGAGGATGGCCAGGACCGGGGCGGCGGGGAGATGATCTTCGAGCCAGACGCCTCGACCGTGTTCAGCGTGGTGCTGGAGCGATACCTGCGCGTCCGCGTGGTCACCAGCCAGGCCGACGCCCTCACGGCGGAGCACTCGGCCCGAATGATCGCCATGTCAAACGCGACGGAGAACTGCGAAGAGCTTAGGACCACTCTCACATTGCAGATGAACAAGGCTCGCCAGGCCTCGATCACCAAGGAGCTCCTGGAGATCGTGTCCGGTGCCGAGGCCCTCAAAGGATAGCGCGGCGGGATCTTCTCCCACTGCAGAGGAGCGAATGAGATGACGGACATCAATACCCCAACGGGCAGCACCCCTCCGAAGCCTGCCGCGGTTACTCCTGTGAAGCCGCCCCTCGGCGCCGCTTCCCCGAAGCCGCCCCTCGGCGCCGCTTCCCCGAAGCCGCCCCTCGGCGCCGGCTCCGGACCGAAGCCCCCCGCGGGAAAGGCCGAGGGCGCCCCCATCGCAAGCGACGTGGGTCTCGTTCGCCAAGTCATCGGCCCGACGGTGGACATCGAGTTCGACACCGAGCATCTGCCGAACATCCTGAACGCCATCGAGGTCCTTGACCCCGCCCGCCCCCTGCCCCTCATCGTGGAGGTGGCGCAGCACCTCGGAGACAACCTCGTGCGCTGCATCGCCATGGACTCCACCGACGGGCTCATCCGGGGGATGAAGTGCAAGGACACGGGCAAGCCCATCTCCGTGCCCGTCGGAGACCAGTGCCTCGGCCGGATCTTCAACCTCCTCGGGCGCCCGCTGGACGACCTGGGCCCCATGCCCCACCCCGAGAACACCCTGCCCATCCACAGGCCCGCCCCGGACTTCGACGACCTCATCCCCGCCCAGGAGATCTTCGAGACGGGCATCAAGGTGGTGGACCTTTTGACCCCCTACGCCAAGGGCGGCAAGATCGGCCTCTTCGGAGGCGCGGGCGTGGGCAAGACCGTCGTCATCATGGAGCTCATCCGCAACATCGCCCAAGAGCACGGCGGCGTCTCGACCTTCGCCGGCGTGGGAGAGCGGACCCGCGAGGGCAACGACCTCTACCTGGAGATGACCGAGTCGGGCGTGCTCGCCCGAACTGCCCTGGTGTACGGTCAGATGAACGAGCCCCCTGGAGCCCGCCTCCGGGTGGCTCTGTCGGCCCTGACCATGGCCGAGGACTTCCGTGACCGCGCCGGCCAGGACGTGCTGCTGTTCATAGACAACATCTTCCGTTTCACCCAGGCGGGCTCCGAGGTCTCCGCCCTCCTGGGCAGAATGCCCTCCGCGGTCGGATACCAGCCAACCCTGGCCACCGAGATGGGCGCCCTTCAGGAGCGCATCACCTCCACCAAGCGGGGGTCCATCACCTCGGTGCAGGCGATCTACGTGCCCGCCGACGACCTGACCGACCCGGCTCCGGCCACCGCGTTTTCGCACCTGGACGCCACCACGGTGCTCTCCCGCTCCATCGCCGAGCTGGCAATCTACCCGGCGGTGGATCCCCTGGACTCCACCTCGCGGATCATGGATCCCAAGGTGGTGGGCGAGCGGCACTACCGCATCGCCAAGGAGACCCAGCGGATCCTCCAGCGATACAAGGAGCTTCAGGACATCATCGCCATCCTCGGCATGGACGAGCTCTCCGACGAGGACAAGGTCACGGTGGGCCGCGCCAGGCGCATCCAGCGGTTCCTATCCCAGCCTTTCTTCGTGGCCGAGGCCTTCACGAACCGCGAGGGCCGCTACGTCAAGCTGACGGACACCCTGGACAGCTTCGAGCGCCTCACGAGCGGCGAGCTGGACAACCTGCCCGAGCAGGCCTTCTACATGTGCGGCGGCATCGAGGAGGCCATCTCCAACGCCAAGAAGATGTCCCAGGCCTAAGAGGCCTGGCAGGGAGCGCTTCGACTCATGCCGACCTTCCAGCTTCGCATCCTGTCCTTGGACAGCACGGTGTACGACGGAGAGGTGGAGAGCTTCGTGGCCAAGGGCACGGAGGGCTACCTCGGTGTGCTGGCCCACCACGCGCCGCTCATCACCGAGCTCACAGAGGGCGAGCTGACCATCACCGAGGAAGGCTCCAAGCAGCGCGTCTTCCGCCTCAAGGGCGGCCTGCTGGAGGTGGGCCACAACCGCGCCACGGTGCTCGCCGACGGCAAGGTCGTGGCGGGCGCCTAGGGCGCCTCGCGTCCCTCCGCCAGGTTCTCGGAAGCCAGCCTCCCGTCCTCCCTCGCGACACTCCACCTCGAGAAGACGCGCCAATCAGACCGAGTGCCCAAGCTGCTCTAGCCTGGCGGAGTGGTCTTGAGCTCACCAGAGGCAGGCTTCCGAAGCCGCGCCTCCTCGCGCTCGTAGAAGGCGGATCTCGGCTCGATGGCCCTCGCGCGGCCGATGGCCTCGAGTGCCTCCGCCCCCCTCCCCAGCGCGTGGGCCAGGTCCGCCACCAGGTACCAGGCCCAGTCGTCCTTGGGCTGCTTCCCCGTCGCCTCGCGGGCTAGCTCCAGGGCCCTTGGCAGCTCGTGGCCGCAGCGCCTGCGGAGCTCCGCCGCGAGTGAGAGCGCCTGCGCGGAGCGCCCCTTCTCCACGGCCCAGTCATCCAGCGCCCGGGCCGCCTCGGCTGGCCTGCCGGCCTTGCAGAGGGCCCAGCCGTGCCAGTAGCGGAGCGCGGGGCCGTCCCTCGATGTCCCGAAGCGCCGCACCGCCTGCCCGAGGAGCTCCGCGGCCCCCTTGGGGTCCTCCTTGCAGCGCACCAGGTAGCGGCCGCGGTGAAGGAGCGCCTTCGAGGCGAAGCCCGACCTGTTGCCCGGATCCAGACGGAGAATGCGATCGTACCTCGAGAGCCCCTCCTTCTCCCTCCCCCTCAGGAGCAGCTTGAACCCGGTCTGGAAGAGGAGCCCCGGGTCCTCCGGCCGTCGCAGGAGCTGATCCTCCAGCAGGTGGAGCCCGTCTCGGCCGGCCAGGATGGCGCGCGCCTCCGTGAGGAAGGCCTCCTTGCCTTCGAAACCCACGATCCGGTCTATCTCGGCCCCGTCGGGCCCGAGAAACACCGTGGTGGGGAGATCCGTCACCGCGGACTTGAGAACTTGTTGGCGGCTCGCGGGGGCGTCGAAGTCCACCTTCTCGAGCGAGCCCTTGCCGAGCAGGGCCCGGCCCTCGGGCCCGCTCAAGACCTGGGCGTCCAGCTCGGCGCAGCTCGGGCACCAGGAGGCGGTGAAGAGCATCACCCTCGAAGCCTGGCGTGTCCCGGCATCCCCTGCCTGACGCGGAGTCCCGGCGTCCGAGGGAGCCCCTCGCGGCTTGAACGAAGCCTCTGCGCCCCTGCCTCCGAGCCGCGCGCCGGCGCCTTTGCCCCTGTCCTTGGCCCTCGAGCAACCGGGCAGCCCGGAGATGGAGAGCGGGCCGAGGGAGGCCAGGCCGAGGGACAGCACTAAGAACATCCAGCCAGAGGCAGGGGGCCGCGGGAGGCTCACGCAGCGGCGAGCGGCGGCTCGGCTCATGGGCAGGTCTGCCCGCAGGACATGGTGCAGAGCGACACGCATGTGTCGCTCCACTCCTCTGCGCAGCACCTCGGATCCAGCTGGCAGACGCAGTCGAGACAGGTGCAGCCAGTGCAGCCCACCTCACCAGGGGTGGCGAAGCAGCCGTCTGACGACCCGCTGCAGGAGCCGCAGTCGTCGGGGCATGTCTGGCAGGTCTCCCGCGAGAGCTGCCACCGGCAGAGGCCGTCCCCGCAGTAGCAATCGACCCAGCAGAGGTACTCGGTCTCTCCGTCCTCCGGCTCGCACTGACCGTTGCCGCAGAAGCAGTCGCTCGGGCAGGTGAGCGGGTCCTCTCCGCTCGCGCGATCGCAGATCCGGTCGCCGCAGAAGCAGTCCTCGGGGCAGAGGGCTGGCAGCTCTCCCCTGTCCAGCTCGCAGACCCCGTTGCCGCAGCGATAGCAGGTGGAGCAGTCCACCAGGCAGCTCGTACAGGACTCTCCGGCGGTGATGTCGCAGATCCCGTCGCCGCAGCCCCCGCAGGGCCCGCAGTCAGCCCCGCAGGTGTTGCAGTCCTCGCCAGCCGAGACCTGGCAGAAGCCGTCTCCGCAGGTTCCGCAGACGCCGCAATCAGAGGGACAGGTTGCGCACCACTCCCCTATTCCTGGATCGCACTGGGAGTCACCGCAGGCGGCCCCGCCGCACCCCCCTTGGCAGGCCGTGCTGCAGGCCGCGACGCAGCCAGCATCCCAGGACACGGCGCAGCAGTATGGGTCCAGGGCGCACACGCAGGACTCGCAGCCGCAGCCCCCGCAGCCAGGACCCTCGTGGGGAACGCAGGGATCCCCCGCCGGACAGGGGCCGCAGTCCGCCGGGCAGGACTGGCAGTGCTCGCCCTCGGCCACCCGGCAGTCGCCATCCCCGCAGGCCGAGGGGCAGGGCCCGCAGTCCGCCTCGCAGGTGACGCAGCTCTCCCCCTCGGCAGACTTGCACAGGCCGTCCCCGCAGCCGCCGCAGCTCCCGCAGTCCTCGGGGCAGCTCTGGCAGTGCTCGCCGTCGGTGGGATCACAGCTCCCGTCCCCGCAGCTCAGAGCGCAGGCCTGGCCGCAGGCCTCGCAGCGGTCCACGCAGGTCTCGTCCCACTCCACGGTGCAGCAGAAGGGATCCTGCGAGCACACGCAGGCCAGGCAGCCGCAGGAGGCGCAGCCTGGAGTGACGGTCGGCGAGCAGCCGTCTCCCCCGGTGCAGGCGCCGCAGTCGAGAGTGCAGCTCCAGCAGTTCTCACCAGCGGGGCCATTGCAGGCGCCGTCCCCGCAGGTGACCGGGCAGGGACCGCAGTCTGCCGGACAGCTTGAGCAGCTCTCCGATTGGCCGCAGGTCCCGTCGCCGCAGCTCCCCGCGCAGGCGCCTCCGCAGGGCGCGAAGCACAGCGACACGCAGCCGGCGTCCCAGGGAGAGGTGCAGCAGAAGGGATCCAGCGCGCACACGCAGGACTCGCAGTCGCAGCCCCCGCAGCCGGGCGTCTGCTCGAGCTGGCATCCATCGCCGCCGCCCTGGCAGGCCTGGCAATCCGAAGGGCAGCTCTGGCAGTGCTCGCCCCGCAGCGGATCGCAGACCCCGTCGCCGCAGTAGAGGGGACAGGCGCCGCAGTCCGGAGAACAGCTGGCGCAGTCCTCCCCCTCGGTGGACTTGCAGAGCCCGTCGCCGCAATCCGGGAGGCACTCCCCGCAGTCCTGGGGGCAGGTCTCGCAGCTCTCCGCGATGTGGCAGAGGCCGTCCCCGCACCCGACCGGACAGAGGCCGCAGTCGCGAGGACAGCTCGAGCAGCTCTCCTGCCCCTCACAGATGCCGTCCCCGCAGATCTCGCCGCAGAGGTCGCAATCCCCGGGGCAAGAGGCGCAGGTCTCGCCTGGCTCGCACTCGCCGTTGCCGCACTCGAAGCTGCAGGAGCCGCAGTCCAGCTCGCAGCTCTCGCAGCTCTCCAGGGGCGGCTCGCAGACCCTGTCGCCGCACCGGGCGCAGATCCCCGTCGCGTCGCAGACGCACCCGGGCGCGTCGGGACACTTGAGCTGGGGCTCTGTGGAGGGACATCCCGCCCCGATGATCGCCGCGCAGACTAGTCCAAGGGCTGGGCGCATGCTCGTTCTCTCGGGCGCCCCTATGGCGCAGCCCTCCTGGGCGCATCGGAGGCAGGCGGCGAGACCTCCCGCGCGGGCTCGGCCGGCGGGGGCTCCCTCACCGGCAGGGCGGCCTCCCTCTCGGCCGGGGGCGGCTCCTGCACCGGCGCCGGGGCTCCCAGCGGATCCTGCTGCTCCTGCCGCGGGGGCGGCGCGGCTCCGGGCGGAGCGCCCCGGGCCGGCGGGGTGCGGGCCGGATCGGAGTCCATGTGGGGGCCGCGAGGCTCTGCCTTCTTTTCGAAGACATTCCAAACGAAGGCCAGGTAGATGTTCCCCATGACGTGGAAGCCGTGGGAGTGCCCGTCCAGGTCGTTGGCCGCGGTCGCGGTCTGCATCGCGTAGTGGTAGCCGGCCCCAGCCTCGAACCCGAGCCTGAAGAACCTGCCCAGGCGCCGCTCGAAGGTCACCCCCAGGCGCAGCTGTACCAGCCGGCTGTCCAGGTCCTCAAGCGCGATCTGGGGGTACTTCTTCTGGAGCCAGGAGTTGTTCTGCGTCGCCAGGCCGAAGCCCACGAGCAGGTACGGGGTGATCACCCAGCTCTCGCCAGCGCGGAAGTCCCAGTCGAAGCCCGCCAAGAAGTTGTTCAGGGTGGAGCTGAGGCCGTCCGAGTCTGCGAACTGGTAGAACTCGTACACCAGGTCCACGAAGAGGACCTCGACGCCCAGGGTGGCGCCAAAGGCGGCGCCCCTGCGCTCCTTGAAGAAGTCCTTGCCCGCAACCTCGCCCACTGGGCCGGTCAGGGGATCGTAGTCCTCGGTGCCGTAGAGCCCCGCGAAGCCTCCTCCGTGCACCTTGAGGGTCAGCTCCAGCAGCTTGGCCGAGGCCTCCCTGGGAGGCCCGGCAAACAAGAGGAGGCCCAAACCAAGGGAAAGGAGCAACCTCGAAGAGTAACGTAGTCTCATATCTGTCTCCTTAGCAGGCGGTCCAGCTTCTGCGTATCCAGGCCGACTATCAGCTCGCCGTTGACGTCGAGCACGGGGACCATGTTGGAGGGGACGCCCTTCTTCCTGGCCTTCTCGGCGAGCTCCCGGGCCGCCGCAGGATCGGCCTGCACGTTCTTCTCGACGAAGGGGATCCCCTGCTGCTTCAGGTACTCTCGCGCCGAATCACAGGCCGAGCAAGCAGGTCGTGAGTAGAGCACCACCGAGTCGCGGCTCGTGGCGTCTGGAGCCCCCATGCTCCCCTCGGGGAGGGCCCTGCCCGAGGCGAAGACGCTCCGCTCGAGCACCTTGTAGGGGAAGCGGCCCTTTTCGTCGGGCTTTCGAAGATCCGCCACATAGACCCGCTCTCCAGGGATCGCGGGCTGGCTGGGGTCCTGGACCCTCACCCATCCCCTGGCCTCTGCGGGTATCTCGTCCATGCTCTGAACTGTCTTGAAGCCCTTGCCCTCCCTGAAGGAAAAGACCAGCGGGCGCTCCCTGGTGATCTCGATGGGAGGCAGCGGCGTCTCCACCGCTGGCTTGGGCGGCTTGTCCGAGGCGCCCTTTTGGCCACAGCCCGCCAGGGCGCTGCCGAGAGTCACAGGCAGAACCAGGGTCAGAGCCAGGGGTAGAACCAAGGCGTGGATGCGACCGAGCATTGGGGAAGTATAGCCGAGGGCCAGGGGGCGCTCAACCGGAGGGCCTGCATCGAGCTGGCCCTGCATCGAAGGGGCCCTGCGCCGAGCTGGCCCTGCATCGAAGGGGCCCTGCGCCGAGGGGCCGCGGGCGACCAACCAGGAGACAATCAGACTAGCTGGGCCTCCAGCCTCTGGACGGCTCCCCTGATCTCCTCGAGGCGGGCGGGGTTGCTCAGGTCCGCCAGAGTGTAGTCATGGAGGGCCACGCGTATCCCGGCCGACAGGAGCCTGTAGATCAGGTGACATGAGCAGCCCGCGCTCCTCCGGCAGAACCCGGGAGTTCCCACGCAGTCCACCAGGGTCACTGGACCTATGGTGGCCTCCACGATGTCCCCGAGCCTGATCTGGTCCGCGGGGCGCGCCAGCTGGTAGCCCCCTCGCCGTCCCTTCACCCCCATGAGCAGACCAGCGCCCTTCAGGGGCATGACCACCTGATCCAGGTAGCGCCTGGAGATCCCAGTCCGCTCGGAGTCCTCGCTCAACCGGACCGGTCGCTCCTCGAAGCCGCCCTCGGCGATGTCCAGCTTCAAGCGAATGCCGTACCGCGCTCTCGTAGTTAGCTTCATGGGTCAGCCC
>JAVEWA010000176.1:0-11522 GCA_034004785.1 Polyangia bacterium | reverse complement strand
ACGCAGACGGCTCGATCACGTCCTGGACTATGTCCTTCGAGCTCACCTTGTAGAACCCAGGGCCGCTGATCGGGGCCGCGGACACGAGGGCCTCTCCGCACTGGGGGCAGCGGCGCGCCGATGGGGACACATGGGAGACACACCGCGGGCACTGCAGCGTGAGAGGGCCGCTCTCCTCCGGGTCCGCCACCTCGGCCCAGGACCTGATGACCTTGAGAAACTCCACCGCCGATGGGAAGCGATCCTCTGGGGCCTTGGCCAGCGCCCAGAGCACAATGGCGTCCAAAGAGGGCGGGATCCCTCGCTCAGGCGCGCGCTGAGATGGGGGGACGACAGGATCGGCGATCTGGGCAGACATCACCTCCGCAGGGGACCTCCCCTCGAAGGGTCGCTTGCCAGCGATCATCTCGTAGAAGACGATTCCAGCTGAGTAGAGATCGCTTCTCGCGTCGAGCTCCAAGCCGCGCGCCTGCTCCGGAGACATGTACTCGGGGGTGCCGCAGACCATGCCCGTGCGCGTGACACGGACGCCTCCGTCCCGTCGCAACCTCGCGATGCCGAAGTCCAGCACCTTCACGTGGTCCTGGTTGGTCCCACGGGCGATGAGGAAGATATTGGCCGGCTTGAGGTCCCTGTGGACGATGGAGATAGCGTGGGCCGCCTGCAGCACGCACAAGATCTGATCCAGGATGTGCACGGCCCGCCGGACCGAAACGCGATCCCTGGAGAGCACCTCAGCGAGGCTCGCCCCCACCAGGTACTCCATAACCAGGAAGCTGGCGCCATGGGCAGTGTGTCCGAAGTCGAGGATGCCGATGCTGTTGGGGTGATTCAGCTTGGAGGCCACCTGGGCCTCTCGTTCGAACCTCTGCATAGCCACGTCGTCTCCGACGAAGCGTTCGTGCAGGAGCTTGACCGCGACGGTGTGACCGATGCCTTGTACCTCGGCGCGATATACGGCTCCCATGCCACCCTCGCCGAGCTTCTTGAGGATCCGGTACCTGCCTTGCAGGACCGTTCCCAGGTAGGGGTCTCCCACGATCTGCGCTGCCTCGGACAGGGAGGCTCCGCAGGCCGAGCAGAAGGCCTGGGAAGGCAGACAGGGAGCGTGGCACGTCGGGCAGCGTTTCATTGCGGTGAGATTGTCCTCGGCCTCTCCCAGCCACGACCTGGCGCCAGGGCTTGGCGCGTCCAAGGGGGGACTCTACCTCATCCATGGGTCTTGTTGGGAGGCCCTTGGCAGGGTAGGGTACATGGGCCTTCATGGCCAGGCCGTCCGCGGCAGGCGACCGGCAAGGACAGGCAGGGTGATTGCCGCACCCTGCGTGCGTCGAGAGGTGAGGCATGCGAGCTCCAAAGTCACGGCTCCTGTTCTCCCTGTTCCTGGGAGGAGTCACCACCGCGGCCCTGCAGGCCTGTGATGAGGCGCCCGAGGGTACGCTCGAGGTCCACTGGATGGTGAACGGCGACCGAAGCGCCGCGGCCTGCTCGGCAGGCGGGGTCACCACCGTGCGAGTTCTCGCGGACCACTCGGGCAACTCCCCCGACCCGGACCCCGCCAACCCCACTTGGTCCTATCGGGATTTCGCCTGCGCCGATCTCTCTGGAGGGTTTCCTCTCGGGGAGGGCATCTACAGGGTTCGCGTGGTGGCCCTTGACGCTGGGGGGTCGGTGAGGTCCAAGATAATCGACTTCCAGGGAATCCAGGTGGTGGGCGGGCAGGTCCGGTCCATACCCCAGAACCCAGCGATCGAACCGCCCGTGGATCTGGAGATTGCCCTCTGCGGGGACGGGGTACTCCAGAGCGGCGAATGGTGCGACGGAGAGGATCTCGGGGGCTACGACTGCCTCTCCAGGGGCTTCGACGGGGGCGTCCTCTCCTGTACCCAGGCCTGCACGTTGGACGAGAGCCTGTGCCACCGCTGTGGAGACGGAGCCGTGGATCCTGGCGAGTCTTGCGACGGGAGCGACCTCGGCGGCCAGAGCTGCGAGAGCCACGGGCTCACCGGCGGCCCCCTGGCCTGCGCCGCCGACTGTACCCTGGATCTTTCGCAGTGCACGGGGTGCGGCAATGGAGTCCTGGAAGGCGACGAGGAGTGCGACGACGCCAACGCGCTGGGCGGCGACGGCTGCAGCCCGGACTGCCGGCTGGAAGAGGGGCCCATCTCGCTCGTATGGAGCGTGGTGTCGAGCGACGCGTCCACCCTGTCCGACTGCGCCGCCGAGGGGATCGCGCAGGTGGAGGTCTCCCTCACCATCTCCGGCACGGGAACCGTCGTTGACGCGACCAGGCTGCCCTGCTCTGACGGCGCCGCGGAGTTTGGCGAGATCGGCTACGGCCTCTACACCCTGCGTCTGGCTGGGCTCGACGGCTCGGACGCAGTGGTCGCACGCGGGAGCCTGTCCGTCATCGACCACAGCCTCCCCGAGGGCACGGCGGTCTCAATTGACCTGCTTGTCCTCCCCTGAGCCGTACCTCAGGGGCCGGTATCGCAGAGAGCCGGCAGGAAATACCGCTGCGCCCACAACGGAGTCTTCATGAACCTCGAGAAACGCACTTCGTCGGTCTTTGTCCTCGGGCTGGTACTGTGCTGCTCCGCCATGGCTGTGCCTGTCGGTCATGGGGCGCCAGCCTCGGGGCCACGAGCCGCGGCGCCATCCTCCAGAGCGGCCCCGGCCCCCAAGCCTGTCAGGCCCACTCCTCCTCCCCGGCCGCAGGTCCTGTTCACCTTCCCCGTCTCATCGGATGCGACCGATCAGCTCCGGCTGCTGCAAGGGGCCTTCCTGGAGGCAGTGAAGGCGGAGCCTCGCGCCATCGACGAGCTGGGTCTGAAGGGCACAGTCACCCCAGCCCGGCTTCGCAACGAGCTCGCGCGGCGGCGGCTTCAGCACTGGGAGGTGCAGCTTTCCCTGGTGTCGGTGGAGCATCACCTTCAGAAGAGCGAGCCGCCGGAGCTCGTGGGCGCGGCCCAGGTCTCCGTCACTCTCACCCGGCTCGATCGGCGCCTCAAGGAGCCCGTGACTCTCACGGTCCCCGGCCGCTTCTCGGTAAAGGCCTCTCTTGCATCCCAGCGGGAGATCCTGGCGGTGCGGCTGGCTTCCATCAAGGCGGGAGCGGCCGCGGCGCTCCAGGATGCGCTCCTCCGCCTCGTTCCAGGCAAGTAGCTGGGACTTCGAGGGCAAGGGCGGCCGCGGCGCTCCAAGATGCGCTCCTCCGCCTCGTTCCAGGCAAGTAGGTGGGACTACGAAGGCAAGGGCGGCCGCGGCGCTCCAGGATGCGCTCCTCCGCCTCGTCCCAGGCAAGTAGCTGGGACTACGAGAGCAAGTGCACCACCAGCCCCGAGCGGAGCTTGGGCTCGAACCAGGTGCTCTTGGGAGGCATGATCTTGCCGGAGTCCGCGACCGCCATCAGCTGAAGGACCGTCGTCGGATGTAGGGCGAAGGCCACTGCCCAGCCCTCTCGGCAGCGCCGCTCCAGCTCGCCGAGGCCTCGGATACCGCCCACGAAGTCGATGCGCTTGTCCTTGCGCGGATCTCCGATACCCAGCACCGGACCGAGCAGGTTGTCCTGCAAGATGGCCACGTCCAGGCTTTGCACCGGGTCATCGGCGGGATAGGTGCCCGGCCTGGCTCGGAGGCGATACCATTTCCCTCCTAGAAACATGCCGAAGTCGTGTACGGCCGCGGGCCTGGGGGACTCCGTGGGAGAGACCTCGAACCGCTCTCCAACCCGGCCAAGGAAGGTCTCCTCGTCGAGTCCGTTCAGGTCCTTCACCAGCCGGTTGTAGTCGAGGATCTTGAGCTGGTCGTGGGGGAAGAGCACCGCGAGGAAGAAGTTGTACTCCTCGTCGCCGCGATGATTCGGGTTCCCCTCCCGGCGCATTCGGGCCACGCGAGCGGCCGAGGCGGACCGGTGATGACCGTCCGCAACGTAGGTCAAGGGCACCGCGGCGAAGAGGGCGACGAGCCGCTCGATGGCTTGGACGTCCTTGACGAGCCACAGGGTGTGGCCGATGCCGTCGTCGGCCTTGAAGTCCTCGTCCGGCGTCCTGGCGCAGATGCCGGCGATCAGAGCGTCAATCTCCGTGCTCGCGCGGTAGGTGAGGAACACGGGGCCGGCGTTGCAGTCCGTGTCGGAAACGTGGCGGGTGCGGTCGTCTTCCTTGTCCTGGCGCGTCAGCTCGTGTTTCTTGATGAGGTCGCTGTCGTACTCCGCGGCCGACACGCAGGCCATGAGGCCGTACTGCTGGTGCTCGCCCATGGTCTGGCGGTAGACATACAGCCAGGGCTGTGGATCTTGCACCAGGGTGCCCTCCGCGATGAAGCGGCGCAGGTTGGCAACGGCCTGCCCATAGACGCGGTCGTCGTAGAGGTTGATGTCCTCGGGCAGGTCGATCTCGGGCTTGTTCACGTGCAGGAAGCTGATGGGGTTGCCCATGGCCATGACGCGCGCCTCGGCCGAGGAGAGGACGTCATAGGGGGGCGCTGCCACCTTCTGGGCGAGACCTGGCGCAGGACGAAGGCCGCGAAACGGGCGGACTAGAGACATGGCGATGACCTCCAAGTTTGATGAAGCGAGGCTCAACCTACCGAGGTCATCGTTGAATGGCAAGAGGGGAGCGGAGCCAGAGCTGAGTGGGCGTGTGGGGTCGGCAGATTGAAGGAAAGGCCCAAGGCCTTCCTGCGCTCTGCCTAGCTCGGACCGGCGTTCACTCTCTGACTTGCAAGGCGCTTTCGCCAGCGCACGAGGGCGTAGGCAGGCAGGCCCAGCAAGGCGATGATGAGCCCTCCGAGAGCCTCCACGCGGGACTTCTCCCTCCCGAGCAGGAAGACCACCACCGCCATGGAGAAGAGCACGAAGAGAGCGGGCGTCACCGGGTAGCCCCAGGCCCGGTAGGGCCTGGGCAGGTCGGGCCGGCGGACCCTGAGGACGATCACAGCCAGCACCGCGATGCTCGAGAAGACCAGCATTACCACCACCACGTAGTTCACGAGCTCTTCGAAGCGGCCAGTGAGGACGAGCAGCATGGCGATGAAGGCCTGGACCCAGAGCGCCACAGCCGGTGTGCCGAGCCGAGGGCTCAGGCGACCGAGGGATGTGAAGGCCACGCCACGGCCGGCCATGGCGTAGGATATCCGCCCGCCGGCGAGGATGGTCGCGTTCAGGCTGCCAAGCACCGCCAGGGCGATGACCAAGGTGACCAGGTGAGCCGACCAGGGACCGAAGAGGCGTCCGAGGGCCACGGACGGCACGAAGGGAACGCCGGGCATCGCGGCCGCGGGTACTCCCTTCAGGAACACCCAGCAAAGGGCGAGGTACAGGGCGACCGCGAGGGATGTTCCGAGGAGGAGGGAACGTGGGATGTTCCGGCCAGGATCCCGGATCTCACCCCCGATATATGTGGTCACGTTCCAGCCGGCATAGGCGAAGAAGATGGGTACCAGCGCGGGGAAGAGGCCGAGCCATGGGCTGCCCGCCAGGGAGACCACCGCCTTGGGCTCTGGCCCGGATGGGGTCACGAAGAAGGAGGCCAAGAAGGCGGTGGAGAGCAGACAGGCTGGTGTGATGGTGATGGCAGTCTGGAACCATCCGGTCAGCGCCAGGCCCATGTGATTGACCGTCGTCAGCAGGACGATGACTCCCAGACCCATGATCTGCGCCCACGAGATGGCGTAGTAGCTCGAGCCGAGGTCCAGGTACATGGCGTTTTCCTGCACCCCTGGCCCGAGGAGCGCCGGCCCCTGGAAGAAGCAGAGCCCAACTGCCATGGCGGCGATGGAACCGGGGAAGGTGACCACCACCGAGGTCCAGCCCGACAGGAAGGACAGGGTGTCTCCGTAGGCCTCGCGTATATAGACGTAGTCCCCCCCCGCCTCGGGGAGCATGGCGCCCAGCTCGCCCAGGCACAGGGCCCCGAGGAGGGCCAGGGCGCCCCCGATGGCCCAGGCCGCCAAGAACCACCCGTCCCAGGGCAGGAGCTGCCCGACCTGTGCGGGGGTTAGGAAGATCATGACTCCGACGATGTTGCCGAGAACCACGGCAACCGCCGCGAAGAGCCCCAGCTTTCCCTTGGAGTTGGGTGGGTCGCTCAAGGTTCCTCTCTCACCGGGCCATCGCCCGTGGTCGGTGAGGAATAGCACCGCCCAAGGCTGGGGCACAAGGTAGAGAAGGGCGAGGTCAGGGTCCTGGCGCTCAGTCCGTTACCCATTGGGTCTCACGGCCATTCGTTGCGGTGAAGGAGAGCGGCGCGTCCCCGCTCCTCAGGAATTGCTCGGTATGGTCTCCGGTGTCGTTCTCACGGTCGAAGCCCCAGAATGAGCGCCGCGGGGAAAAACCCCAGATCGGGCCTAGAAACGGCAAGACAGTGCGGATCGGAGCGCGCGACTTCCAGGTGTTTTCGTCCGGGAAGTACCTTCCTGGCAGAAAATTCGCCCCTTGGCGGGTAAAAAAACGCATTTAGAAGCAAATACGGTCTTGCTTTTCGTGATCGTCTCTCTAGAATATGCCGAAATCTGGCGCTAGACGCCGTGAAACAGCCGGATCGCCGGCACTAGGAATGCGACTCGATCGCAGGGAGGACACACCATGGCGACCAAGAAGAAAGTAGCGAAGGCCCCGAAGAAGGCGGCTGCTCCGAAGAAGGCGAAGGCCAAGAAGGCCGGCGGCCGCGAGATCCTCGTGGTTGGCTCCAAGGTCAAGGACGTGATCAGGGCCAACGACATGCGCGCTGACGGGCACCTCATCGAGGCCGTGTCCGAGAAGGTGCACGCGATCCTCACCGCGGGCGTAACCCGCGCCAAGGGCAACAAGCGCAAGACCGTCACCCCGCAGGACCTGTAGCCCACTTGGGAGAGGGCGCCCATCCCGGGCGTCCTCTCCCGCGTTAGCGAGCCTTCCTGACTTATCCGGAATAGGAGCACGACAAGGGCCCAGAGAGCGGCCTTGGCAGAGGTGCGGGCGCTCGGCCATTCTTGGTCTGGGACGCCCTAGGGTCAGATGCCTCGCGCCTCGCAGGCATCCTGGAGCTCCGCGCGCCAGACACGCTGGGTAGGTCTTTGGAAGTTGCGGCGCATTTTTTCCTTTTGCCGAGGTATGGGCATGATAACTTCGCCTCCCATGGATCGGGCAGAGGTGCCCTGGCGCCTTGGCCGAAGGAGCGCTTCACATCGCCGCAATTGGCCTTGACGAGCTACCTCGATGCAGTCGGCTCCGTGAAGCGATGTGCAGGAACCCGAGTGGATTGAAAGGAGGCTGAGCCAGATGAACGGTCAACAGCAGGGCGGCTACCCGCCGCAGGGCGGCTACCCGCCGCAGGGCGGCTACCCACCGCAGCAGGGCGGCTACCCGCCGCAGCAGGGCGGCTACCCGCCGCAGCAGGGCGGCTACCCGCCGCAGCAGGGCGGCTACCCGCCGCAGCAGGGCGGCTACCCGCCGCAGGGCGGCTACCCCGGCCAGGGAGCGCCGCAGCGATCCAGCGCGCCCAAGGTCATGGGCATCCTGATGATCATCTTCGCCTGTCTCGGTCTGATCGTGAGCCTGTACCGGCTCTCTTCTTCCCCATCGGGAGAGCTCCCGGGCGACTTTCTGAAGTCCCTCAAGACCTACGTCATGATAACCGAGGTCGTGGGCCTCCTGCTGTCGATTACCCACTTGGTGGGCGGCATCTTCGCCGTGGGATACAAGCCCGCGGCTCCGCTCCTTGCCACGATCTATGGCGCAGGCGCCCTCGGAATGAACATGGTCGGCGTCATACTCTACTACGTCATGGTGGCGCCCAAGCTGAAGGACGTCGGAGGGACCGTGGGGGAGGCCGTGGGCAACCTGGGTGGGGCAATGCTAATCGTGATGACCGTGCTCGCGTCCATCTGGCCGGTCCTGGTGCTCATCCTGATGAACACCAAGGGAGCCAAGGCCGCCTGCCGGCCGGCGTGAACCAGTCCTCTTCTGTTTTCCAGTCCTACCCGTTCCATCCAAGTCCACTTGTAGATCCGGCGCAGCCAAGAGCCAGGCTCACGCAGGGTTGCGCTGCTGATAGGGATGATTCCTCGACTGTCAGTTGTGAGGTCCAGAACCTCTGAATACCACTGGCCTGGCCTGGTTCGGATCGGTCTCCGGGTGGTCCACCATGAAGTGGAGGCCGCGGCTCTCCTTTCTCTTGAGGGCTCCCGCCACGATGAGATCGGCCACGAGGGCGAGGTTTCGAAGCTCGATGGTGTCTGGCGTGACGAGGAACTTCGAGTAGTACTCGCGGATCTCCTCCCGTATCAGGGCGATGCGCCTCCGGGCGCGCTCCAGGCGGCGCTCCGAGCGCACGATGCTCACGTAGTTCCACATGAGGCGGCGGATCTCATCCCAGTTGTGGGCGACGATGACCGCCTCGTCTTCCGGTATGGCGCCTCGGGTCTCCCAAGAGGGCCTGGCGCGGGGGCGTATGCCGCTTGCGTCACCCAGAACCGCGGCGGCTCGGTTGGCGAAGACGAGGCCCTCGAGGAGAGAGTTAGACGCCAGCCTGTTGGCGCCGTGCAGGCCAGTGCAGGCCACCTCTCCAATGGCGAAGAGGTTCTGCACGGAGGTGCGGCCGTCCTGGTCCGTGACCACTCCGCCGCAGTGATAGTGAGCCGCCGGGACCACGGGTATTGGCTCGGCCCTCATGTCTATGCCGTAGGACATGCATCTGGCGTGGATGGTTGGGAAGCGGTTCACGAGAAAATCAGAGGGCAGCTCGGTCATGTCCAGGAGCACGTGATCGTCGCCGGTCCGCTTCAGCTCGGCGTCTATGGCCCTGGCCACGGCGTCCCTCGGGGCAAGCTCGCCCAGCTCGTGGTAGGCATCCATGAACCTTGCGCCCGACATGAGGCGCAGCTTGCCCCCTTCGCCCCGGAGCGCCTCGCTGATCAGGAAGGACTTGGCCTGTGGATGGAAGAGACAGGTGGGGTGGAACTGCATGAACTCCATGTCGGCGACGGCGGCGCCGGCGCGGTAGGCCATCGCTACCCCATCGCCCGTGGCCACGTCCGGGTTGGAGGTGTAGAGATAGACCTTGCCCGCGCCTCCGGTCGCCAGCACGGTCCTGCGGGCGAGAAGCGGGAACACTTCGCCAGAGAACCTCTCCAGCACGAAGGCGCCGAACACTGCGTCGGGGCCGCCATGCTTGGCCATGGTGAGCAGATCCACCGCCATGTGTCCGCCGAGCACGTGAATGTTGGGGTTGGAGCGAGCCGCCTCCAGGAGCTTGGCCGCCACTGTCTGCCCGGTGGCGTCGGCCACGTGCGCCACGCGCCGGGCGGAGTGGCCGCCTTCCAGGCCGAGATCCAAGGTGGGGCTCTCGTCTGCGGAGGCCGGGCGCAGGTCGAAGGCCACGCCGTAGCGCTCGGAGAGCTCGCGGATCAGGGCCGGCCCCTCCCTCACGGCGATCTCTACGATCTCTCTTCTGCACAGCCCTGCGCCGGCGCGAAGAGTGTCCTGGATGTGCCGCTCGAAGCTGTCTCCGGGGTCGAGAACCGAGGCGATGCCACCCTGGGCATAGGCGGTGTTGGACTCCTCTGGATCAGCCTTCGTGACAACAGTGACATGCCCTTGCTCCGCGGCCCGCAGGGCCAGCCAGAGCCCGGCGATCCCGGAGCCGAGCACTAGGGTGTCCGTGTCCCATTCTGGGGGAAGTCTCTCTTGCGACATGTGGAAGCCTTGTAGCGATGGGCCGAGCCCAAGAGCTCAGAGACGCCGGCCCTCTCTGAACTCGCTCGGCCGTCTGATGGAAAAGCCGTGGCGCGCGAGCTCTCCGCTCCACTGGGCGAAGTTCTCTTCTATGCGGACGAGAGTCTCGTGATAAGCCAGCTCCTCCAGCTCCATGCGGTAGTTGTACCGCATGGGAGAGCCGCTCATCAGGCGCATGTCGTCCTCCTCGGGGACGATCACCAGGAAATCCACGTGGGGATACTGTCCGACCGCGTGCTGGTAGCCCTCGGCGAAGCGCGTGTGAACCAGGGCCTTGATGCCTTGAAGGCTTCCGTAGAGCCCGCCCTTGCGTCGGACATAGCCCGAGACGCCGCTCCTGATGGGGACGAGCGGGTCGATGATGATGACGAGGGTGGCTCCTTTCGACACGGCCACCTCCAGCTCGGAGGTGCGGGTGTAGGAGCCGTCCACGAACCAGCGGCCCCGCACCCAGGCTGGAGCGTAGAAGGGCACGAGTGCTGCCGAAGCCTTCACCGCCTCCGAGATGCGCACATCGTCCCAGCCGCGGTCGCCGAACACCACGTGCTCGGAGGTGTCCTGGTCCGTCGCGCCGATGTAGAGCTCGCGCTCGAGGTCCCTGAAGCTGTCGGTGCGGCCTGGACGCTCGAACTCCTCGCGCAAAAAGGCGGCGATGCGATCTCCCGAGAAGAACCCCGAAGGGATGGACTTCATGTAGAAGGCTGGCAGGCCGCCGAGGGCCTTCTGGGGCGAGAGGAACCAGCCCCCCATCATGTGCAGCAGCCTCGAGGTGATCTCGGTGTAGGCCGGGTAGAAGATGTGCTTCTGGCTCACGCGTCCAACGAGCGAGGAGTCCCCGTGGAAGGCGCGGACGAACTCGGCTGGAGGCACGCCGTTGGCGAGGAAGCTGCCAGCGATGGCGCCGGCGCTTATGCCGCAGTAGATGTCGAAGTCATTCACGCCACGGTCCACCAGGAGCTCGTCCAGCGCCCGGAGCACGCCAACCTCATATATCAGTCCCTCTATCCCACCACCGGCGAGGCAGAGCGCGGTGCGCCCAACGACGGCGCGCCGCTGGCAGATCGCGTTCACACCGTTGAAGAAGCGCTCCTCGCCAAGGGGCCAGGTGACGACGCCGCCGACCTGGAGGCGGCCAGCCTCGAAGATTCGCTGCTCGATCCCTGGGCCGCCCTCCAGCAGGACGAGGGTCCGCTCCGAGCGCCAGATGGAGTCGGCCACGTGGGATGGGACGAGGTCCGCCAGCAGGCTGGCGGTCAGGAGCTCCTTGCGTTCCGGCAGGTCTGTGCCGTCCGGGATGCGCCAGCCCTCGTCCACCACCAGCACGTGGAAGTACTCGCGCCGGATTGCCTGGCGGGCCTCCTCGGCGCTGTGCACCAGGGTGATGCGGTAGCGCTGTTCCTGGCCCTGGGCGTCTGCTCTCCTTAGCTTGCGCGCGGCGTTTGGGTCGTGGGTGGTGCCCGCGTCCTGAGCGCCTATCGAGGAGAGGACGAGGCCGCGGCGCGCCGCAGGAGTGAGTACGAGGACCTCGCGCACTGACAAGCTGATTGCTCGAGCCATGGCGGGGATGATGTCACCAAGTGTGGTGTAAGGCAACGATGCGAGGGCCTCGGGCGCAGATCCTCGAAGGTGCCCGCACCTCGAGCCGGGCCCGAGGAATTCCCGAGAGTTCCAGCTAAGGGTCGCGTCCGAAGCGCCTTGGCCGGGCTCCTCGTCATCCTCGAGACGACACGAGTGGAAGTTGGATAGGTGGGGAGCTTCCGTGTACGCTGGATTGGGGGACACAAATTCGTCAAGCTAAAGACCCCAT
>JAVEWA010000836.1:0-2559 GCA_034004785.1 Polyangia bacterium | reverse complement strand
GGAAGACATCGTCCTCGATCGCGGTCCCGGTGTAGATCGAGACGTTGTTCTGGATCTTGACGTTGTCCCCGATGACCACGTCGTTGCCCACATTCACGTTCTGGCCGAGGACACACCGGGCGCCGATTTTCGCCCCCGTCTGCACATGGCAGAAGTGCCAGATCTTCGTTCCCTCCCCGATCTCGCAAGGCTCATCCACGTACGCAGACGCGTGCTTGAAGTAGCTCATGCTCCCCCTTTCCGCTGCAGGAAAGGGTGCGCCGTTTCTGGGTTGAGCTCAGGCTTGGCGGTTCGAATTTTGTACACCATCTCGATGGAAGGTCGCGCATCCGAAATGCGGAACCCCTCCCCCGCAAGGGTCTTCTCGTAGACCCGGGTATGCAGATCCGTGAACCCCTGGGTGAAGTCGATCTCCGCCCCATCCATCGTAATCGACCGGAAGGTGGTAGGCCCCCCGGGGGTCGCGCCCCCCGGCAAGTCCCTCGGATCCACGGAGAGAAACCAGCGAACGTCCGCGTCCCGCAGGGAGAGATACCCGCTCATGCGCGTCCGCTCCTGTAAGTGAAGCTCCTGACGATCCATCGGACCGAAGAGCCACAGGAGCATATCGAAGAAGTGGATCCCGATGTTGAGGGAGACGCCCCCGGACTTCTCCTCCTGGCCCTTCCAGGACATGAGGTACCACGCGCCCCGCCCCGTCACGTAGGTGAGCTCGACCTGATGTTTCTTCGCCGGTCGCGACGGCAAGCCCTCTCGCAGCGCGAGCAGTGCGGGATGGACGCGAAGCTGCAGGATGGTGTGGATGGCCCGGTCGTGCTCCCGCTCCATCTCCTCGAGGGCGTCGAGGTTCCAGGGGTTGATCACGAGGGGCTTTTCGCAAAGGGCGTTGGCTCCTACCCGCAGGGCCAAGCGCACGTGGGCATCGTGCAGGTAGTTGGGGGAGCAAATGGTGACCCAATGGACCCGCCCGTCCTCCGGGCCGCGCCGGAGCTTCTCCAGATGCCGGTCGAAGCGCTCGATCTCCGGGAAAAACCGCACATCGAAGGCGTGCCGGTCCAGCACGCCCACGGCGTCGTGGGGATCCGTGGCGGCAACGAGGCGGTTTCCCGTGTCTTGAATGGCCTTCAGATGGCGAGGCGCCACGAAACCCGCGGCGCCGATCAGTGCGAAGTTCTTCACGTGCCTCTCTTCCGCGGGTCAGTCCGCCTTTTGCTCGTTTCGGTAATACCCACCCTTCCGGTAATAGGCATACTGATAATACCCCTTATACTCCGACCGCTCCAGATTCACCGCGTTGAGCACGGCGCCCACGACGCGCCCGCCCACGGTCTGGAGCGACCGTTTCGCGTCCGCCACCACTTCGCGCGGCGTCCTGAACGCGCGCACCACCAGCACGGTCCCATCCACCTGGGTCGTGAGCACGGCAGCGTCGGTAACGGGGCCGACCGGAGGGCTGTCGATGACAATCCGATCGTAGCGCTCCTTGAGCTCGTCGAGCAGCTCCGCGAACTTCTCGCTCTGGAGCAACTCCGCGGGGTTCGGGGGGATCGGGCCCGCTGGGAGCACGGAGAGGTCGGGAACGTCTGTGGCCAAGAGCTCGTCCGTGAGCACGGCCCGGTCAAGCAGGGCCACGGTCAGTCCGACATCGCTCGACTTGCCGAAGATCCGGTGGACCCGGGGCTTTCTCAGGTCCGCGTCGAGCAGTAGAGTCTTCTGCCCTGCTTGGGCCATGGTGATGGCGAGGTTGCAGGCTACGGTGGTCTTCCCTTCGGAAGGGCTCGCGCTAGTCACGAGCAGCACCCGGAATGGCTTGTCGGGAGCCATGAAGCGAAGGTTCGTGCGGATGGACCGGGCGGCCTCCGCCGGTCCGCTGAGGGGAGCCTGGTGCACGATCAGGTCTGCGTTGAGCTCCGTGGTGTCCTGGTCCGCCTTCTTCAGCTTCTTGCGACGGCCGTACCCGTAGTTCTTCGACTTCTTTGCCCCATCGGGGGAGATGGCTGGGATGAGCCCGAGAAAGGTGAGCCCTAGGAGCCCCTCGAGGTCCGCCTGGGTCTTCACGGAACGGTCGAGCATTTCACGTCCGAAGGCGGCGCCGATGCCAAGGATGAGACCAGCCAGGAACCCAACAGCGACGTTCATGGGCGTCCGGGGCCGGATGGGGCCGCGCGGCAAGGTGGGCGCCTCTGCGACCCGGATGTTGTTGACCTGGAGCATGCGTGCCAGGTCGCCCTCCTTCGTCCGCTCCAGCACCACGGAGTAGAGCTTCTCGCTGTTCTCCTTCGTGCGATTGAGACGGTTATACTCGATGGCGAGCAGGTTCAGGTCAAAGGCGTTATTCTTGGCGTTCTGAAGTAGCCCGTTGAGGCCCGCCTCCTGCCGTCGCACCACAGCCAGGTCCCGCGCCACGGACCCCTGGATGTTCCGGATCTCGGCTAGGAGGGCCGCCTTGGTCGTGGCCACGGATCCGTCCGCCGCCCGCACGTCCGGGTGGTTTCCGCCCTTGCCCGACGCCAGGAGCGCATCACGCTCCCGGAGGGACATGATGTAGCTGGTTCGAAG
>JAVEWA010000175.1:0-11549 GCA_034004785.1 Polyangia bacterium | reverse complement strand
GAACAGGCCCGCCCGGTCGTTCTCGAAGTAGTTCTTGGGGTACTGGTACTTGAGGGACGCCATCAGATCCAGAGTCGGGAAGTAGCTCCTCCACTGGGCGCTGAGCTGGTGCTCGGAGGCCTCCTTCAGGGCCTCGAGCCGCAACCGAGTGGGATGCCGCTTCGGGCCCGGGCCCGCGGGCGCCGCCGCCAGGCCTTCGAGGGAATCCGTCAGCCTGAGCCCCGAAGCCGCCCCAAGCCCGAGGAGCAGGCCGAGGGCCGTCATGGCGCGCCCCCTCTCTTGCCGGGCCTCGGTCAGGCGGGCCTCGAGCTGGGCCACCCTGGTCGCCACCCTCGCGAGGTCGAGGTCCGAGCCCAGCCCGGCCTTCCTCTTCAGCTTCTCCTCCGCCTCCTCCCTGCGCGCCACGCCGAGGGACCTCTCGGTTACGCGCTCGACCTCTTCGAAAAAGAGCGCCGCCAGGTAGGCCGCGCGCACCGCGTAGGCCAGCTCCGCCTCCCGCTCCTTGCCCTGTGCCCGGGCCGCGGCAGCCGCGGCCCGGGCCGCCTTGGTCGTCACGTCGCGGGCGCCGAAGTCATAGACCCTCCAGGCAACCGAGACCCCCACCGAGGCGTTGTGCACGGTGCCAATCTCACGATTGATCTCGATCGGGTCGGGCAGGATGGAGGGCTGCACGGTCATGGAGAGGCGCTGCTGGGGCCCGGCGTACTGATATCCCCCCTCGATCCGGATCCTTGGCAGCCATCCGGTCTGGGCCTGCTTGACCCGGGCGTCTGCGGCTCGGGCGCCTTGCCCGGCTGCCTCGATCAATGGATGGCGCCCGAGGGCCCGTCCCACCGCCGCCTCCTGGGACATGGCTTGGCCGCGGGCCTGGCCCGACCAGGCGAGCACCGCCAGGACAAGGCCTGGCGTCAAGATGTGACCATTCAGTCTCGCTCTTCTCATTGACCGTCCTCTCGGCTCGCCGCTCGACTGTCCCGCTAGCGGCCATCTGCCCTGAGCCCGGATCGTACGAGGCTCCGGCCGGCCAGGGTCTGCAACCCGTATGCCACAAGGTCGGCGCCCACCGATGGCACGGCTTTCGCAAACCAAGCGCACCGCGACCCCATGAGAGAGCCTGAAAAGATGACCGCAACTCATTGTATTTCAATGTATTGCCTTCAGCTCCCCTCTGCTTGGCCAGGCTCGACCTGCCCATCTCATTCAAACGCAAACTGCAAAGACATTCGACAGGCCTGTCGGATTTCCTTACAGTGGAGCCCACCATGAGCACCAACTCCCTGGATCTTCTCGGCCCCTCCAAACCCCTCTCCGACGAGGAGGTGGAGGCCCTGTCCTGGCGGGAGATCGCCAGGGCCGGCAGGGCAATCGCGCGCATGCGCATAGTCATCCTGCCAGTAATGATGACCCTCGCGGCCTTCCTCACCTACCTGGAGCCGGCCCCCTGGCGCACCTGGCTCCTGCTCGGGGTCGGCCTGCTCGGAATCGTGGTGGTGGTGCGAGACTTCTTCTGGCTCAAGGACCGGAGCATCGAGCCCCGGCATGTCCCCTATTTCCTGTCGGTGGTGATCATCATCCAGGCGAGCCTCATCGCCATCACGGGCGGGGTGGAGAGCCCCTTCTTCGTCATCATGGTGATAATGGCCGTGCTCCCGGCCTTGGTGCTCGGCAGCCTCAAGCTCTTCGCCTTGTTCCTCGCGGTCCCCTTGTCGGTGGTGTGGCTCTTCACCCTCGGGGGCCTCCTCGAGCTCTTCCCTCCCCTCACACCCTCCTACTTCGGCCAGGGAGTCGCCTTCGCCCAAAACCCAGCATACTCCCTCACCCAGGCGGGCATCATGACCACGGCCATGATCCTCGGCGGCCTGGTTGGGATCTTCCTGCGCCTCGCCATCCGGCGGGGCTCGAGGGCAGTGGCCGACGCCCGCCAGGAGCTGCTGCTCGCCACGAGCCAGCAGAACCGCGAGCTCCTAGGCCTGACTGGCGAGATCGCCCACGAGCTGAAGAACCCCCTCGCCTCGATACAGGGCCTCGCGGGCCTCATCGCCCGAAGGCTCCCCCAGGGCAGCCGCGAGGCCGAGCAGATGGGCGTCCTCCTCGGAGAGGTCCGGCGCATGGGCAGCACCCTCGACGAGTTCCTCAACTTCTCGAGGCCCGTCACGGGCCTCGCGGCCCGCGAGCTGCACCCGGCGGCGCTCATCGGTGAGGTGGCTCTGCTCCACGAGGGCCAGGCCTTGCAGCGGGGCGTGGCCCTGAGAGTGGATCCGGGGGACGCCGTGCCCTTCAGGTGCGACGGCCGCAAGATCAAACAGGTGATCACCAACCTCGTCCAGAACGCCATCGAGGCCACTCCTGCCGGGGGCCAGATAACCCTTCGCACCCAGCACGGGCCGGATCGCACCGCCCTGATAGTCGTGGAGGACAACGGGCCCGGCCTGTCTCCCGAGGTACGCGAGCGCCTCTTCGTGCCGGGCACAACCACCAAGACAAACGGGAGCGGCATCGGCCTGGTCATCGCCCGGGCCATCGCAGAGCAGCACGGGGGCTCACTCTCCCTGGAGGAGCGGCCCGGAGGCGGCTGCCGCGCCCTATTGAGGCTGCCCCTGGATCCTCCCGGGACGAAGGAGACAACCACGACCGGAGGGGCCTCCGACCTGCCGGACGCCACGAACGCCACTGGCGCCGAAGGCGCGGGCGATACCCATGAGGCTTCCCGATGACCGTGCGAGTGCTGGTGGTGGACGACGAGGCCCCGCTCCGCTACACCCTGCGGGCCATCCTGGAGGAGGACGAAGGCATCGAGGTCCTGGAGGCCGAAGACGGCGCCGCCGCCCTCCACCGCATCGATCAAGAGCGCGTGGACCTCGTGCTCACCGACCTCCGGATGCCGCGCCTGGACGGCATGGGTCTGCTCGCCGAGCTCGCGAGGAGGCCGGGCGCACCGAGGGCGATCCTGATCACGGCCTTCGGCTCGGAGCGCGTGGCGGTGGAGGCCATGAAGCGTGGGGCTCTCGACTACTTCTCCAAGCCCTTCGAGGCCGAGGAGATCCTCCGGGTCGTCAGGCGGAGCCTCGAGGCAGTGCGCCTTGGAGAGGAGAACCGGGCCCTCAGGGCCGCCCTCGCCCTCAGACGAACCATGGTGTTCTCGTCTGGCGCCATGCACCGGCTGGCGGCCCTGGTGGAGCGGGCCGCGCCGAGGGACGTGACCGTGCTCATCGCCGGCGAGAGCGGCACGGGCAAGGAGCTCGTGGCCCGCGCCCTGGTGAAGGCTTCCTCCCGTGCGACGGGCCCGTATGTCCGGTTCAACTGCGCGGCCCTGCCGCGGGAGCTGGCCGAGGCCGAGCTCTTCGGCCACACGAGGGGCGCCTTCACCGGCGCGGCCGCGGCCCGGGAGGGCCTCTTCCGCACAGCCCACGGCGGCACCCTGCTCCTCGACGAGATCGGAGAGCTGGACCTCCTCACCCAGGGCAAGCTCCTCCGGGTCCTGGAGGAGCGGGAGGTGCGCCCACTCGGCGAGGACCGCGCCGTTGGCGTTGACGTGCGCCTCCTCGCCGCGACGAACCGCGACCTCATGGAGGAGGTGGACCGGGGCCGCTTCAGGCAAGACCTCTTCTACCGGCTGAACGTCATCTCCATCCTCGTCCCGCCCCTCAGGGAGCGCCCAGAGGACATCGTCCCCCTGGCCGAGCACTTCGCGGCCCTCTTTGGCGAGCGTTATGGCCTTCCCTCGGCGCGACTATCGGACCGGGTGCTTCGCCTCCTCGAGGCTCGACCCTGGCCGGGCAACGTGCGAGAGCTGGGCAACACGGTGGAGCGTCTTGTGGCCCTCGCCGATGGGCCCGTGATCGACGAGGACCCCTTCGCCAGGACGGAGACGGACCTGCAACCAGCAGACGCCGGCGCGGCCCTTGTCGGCGCTGATCCTGCCCAACCGAGCCCGCTCGGGCTCAAGGAGCGGGTGGCCGCCTTCGAACGGGGCCTCGTGTCGGCGGCCCTGGAGCGGGCAGGAGGCAACCAGTCGGAGGCCGCCCGCCGCCTGGGGATCTCACGCGTCACCCTCATCGACAAGCTGAAGCGCCACGGGCTCAAGTAGCCCTACTAGCCCCAGGTACCCGAGTAGTCTGCCGCCAGGTTCTGCGGCGACGCAGCCGAGTGCCGAGCCTAGGGAGCGGCGCTGCTACAGCAGCGGAAGCCCACGGATGGCAGCACCACCGTGCCCACCGCCTGGGAGAGCGTGAAGGCGCAGGTCAGGCCCGGCGCCGGGGTCTGGTATTCGCCCCCCCTCACCACGTAGATGGGCTCCCCGCCGGGAGTCGTGCCCGTCTGGTGGGCGGTCCACTCCCTGAGGTTGCCGCTGAGATCATAGGCGCCGTCGCTCGAGAGGCACTGGCCGAGGCTGCCCGTCGGGAGCAGCAGGTCGTCGTCGTCTCCGCCCGGAATTCCGTCGTGATCGACTCCATTACAGCTGGCTCCCTCGTAGGTGTCTCCGTAGGGGTAGGCGAGTAACGACGCTCCCTCGCAGGCGGCCTGCCACTCGGCGGCGCTGCAGAGGCGCTTCCCCGCGGCGGCGCAGACCGAGGCAGCCTCGCCATAGGTGACGCTCGACCATGGCAGCACCGCGGGCCGGGAGCAGGAGCGGGCCCCGGAGGCGCCCTGGCCCTGAGCCGAGGCGTCTGGCCGCGAGGCCTCGTAGCGGTAGATCCAGAAGTCGAGCCCGTGGTGCTGCACCCGCACCATCTCGTCCACCACCCGGGCGGGATCTCCCGGGTCTGGGTTGTCCACGATGCCGTCGCAGTTGTCGTCCACGCCGTTGCACTCCTCGGCCCTGGGCGCGAGGGGGTCTGGATCCGGCGGGAAGGAGAGGTCGCAGACTGTGCTAGTCGCGTCCACCGGGTCGCAGACCTTGATCCCCACGTCCCGGCAGGCGCCGATTGCTCCGTTGTCGCACTCCTGCCCGAGATCCGGGAAGGTCTCGTCCACCGCCCCGTCGCAGTCCCCGTCGTGGCCGTCGCACAGGGTCTCCTCGAGGACGATGCCGTTCGGCACCAGCGGGTCGAACTCCACCTCGGGCGGGTAGTCGCAGTACCAGGTGGTCACTGGCGGGCTGCCGCGAGTGTCGCAGATCATGCCCACCACCTCGCACGGTGTGCCCTGCTGCACCCTGCAGAGGCCCTGGGGCGGGGCGGGCAGATCCGCGGGCTCGTCAACTGACCCGTCGCAGTCGTCGTCCACGCCGTTGCAGTCCTCCTGGATTGGCGGGAACACCGGGCAGCGGTACTCGCAACCCGGCTCGTTGGGATCCAGATCCACGAAGCCGATCTGACAGCTCTCGAGGACGCACTCTCCCTCCACGCAGATCATGTTGGCGTTCGGCGCGGTGCAGATCCTGCCGCAGAGGCCGCAGTTGGAGGGGTCGTTCAGCTTGTCGAAGCCGTTGTCCACCACCCCATCGCAGTCGTCGTCTCGCTCGTTGCACACCTCGTCTGTTCCCGGCGGGATGCAGGGCAGGCTGCCGTCGAGGCCGCTCGCGTCCGAGCTGACGGAGCCGTCCCCACTCGGGCCACCGTCACCGTAGATGTCGTAGGTGGCCACGCGGCATCCCCCGGCGGCGAAGATGCCCGCCGACGCGACGACGGAGCATGCGCCCAGGGCGCAGGCCGACAGAAGCACCCCAACGCGCCTCATCTCCCACCTCCGGGAGATCCACCCCTCCACTCGGCTCCGTCCCGCCGCCGACGCGATACCCTCACAAGAAAGAAAGCGAGGACGATGACGGGGAGGATTGGGTCTCCTGCCCCTCCCCGCGAGACGTCGCAGGCGCAGCCGCCCCGCCCGCCCGCGGTGAGCCTGAGGATGGGCTCATCGGGCGGTCTGTCGGAGAGAGGCACGCACTGGCCATCGCCGGTGAGTGAGACCCGGCACTCGGTACCCTGGGGACAGTCGAGAAGGGGGCAGGGGTTAGGAACGCAGTCCCCTGGCGGAATGCAGAAGGTGCCAGGCGCGCAATAGACGAGTGAGCAGATGTCCGCCTCGCAGTCGCCCTCCACGCAGAGCTCGCCCGTAGGGCAGGTGACGTCAGCGCAGGGGTCGGCCTCGCAGAGACCGTCATGGCCGCAGCGCTGGCCTGGTTTGCAGGATCCGAGGTAGCAGATGGGCACACAGGCCCCGCCATCGCAGTACTCCTCCGAGCCGCAGGACACCAGCGCACAGGGATCTTCCTGGCACTGGCCTTCAAAGCAGATCTGCAAAGATGGGCAGCCCAGGGTGTGACAATCCCTGCAGAGCCCCATGACGCACTCCTCGTTCTCCTCGCAGTGCACCCCGGCGCAGGGGTCCACGCACTGGCCGTCTTGGCAGATCTCCCCTGGCTGGCAAGAGGCGCAGGCCCCTGGCATGCACACCCGCACCGCCAGGCCCTCGATCTCGTAGGAGACGCAGTCGTAGCCTCCAGGGCAGGGGAACTCCCCGGCGCGGCAGATGCCCCGGCAGGCCCCCTCGATGCAGTAGGAGTCCACTGGGCAGGGCGCGTCGTCGTCCGCCACCCCGTCGCAGTCGTCGTCCAGGCCGTTGCACATCTCGGGGACGGCCTCCACCGCGCCCACGCAGATGAGCTGCCCGCCCGCGCAGAGCCACTGCCCCGGCTCGCACTGCCCCTCGTCGTCGCCGCATGGGAGCCCGAGGAGCGGGTCCTCCTCGTCCACGGCCCCGTCACAGTCGTTGTCCACGCCGTCGCAGATCTCCGGGCCGGTGGGCACGCAGGGGGGTACGCAGTTCAGCCCCTCGTCGATCTGTCCGTTGCAGTTGTCGTCGATGCCGTTGCACACCTCGTCGGTGGGCACCTGGCCCGGGTTGGTGATCGCGCACTGGACGCCAGTACCGTCGGGCCGGCACTGGTAGGTGCCCGTCCCCCTGCAGAGCCCGATCTGCCCGTCGTCGCAAGCCTGCCCGAGGCTCGGGAAATCCTCGTCCACCTGCCCGTCACAGTCGTCGTCCAGGCCGTTGCAGAGCTCGAATACCACCGACTCGGCCACGATGGAGGCCAGCGCGGCGGCGAGCTCGTTCTCGTTGCCCGCGAAGAAAGCGTCCCTGGGGGGCGCCTGGCTGGAGCCGGCGTTCGCGATCGCGTTCAGGGAGACCTGCTCGGAGGAAAGCACCGAGAAGCCGATCACGTAGGTGTCCACGCCCAGGCCCGTCCGCAGCTCAGCCGCCGCGGACACGGGCTCACCCATGCAGGTCTCCACGCCGTCCGTTAGCAGGATCACCGCGTACCTGCGGCAGCCGGCGATGCTGTCCTCGGCCATGGTCCGGTCGAGGTATGCCCTGGCCGCGAGCAGGGAGTCCGCGAGGGGGGTGGGCCCGGTGCCCCGGAGCTCGCAGTCGCCACCCCCTGCATAGTCGCAGTGGTCCCCCTCGGTGCGCTGGTTCACGAAGGCGGTCTCCTTGTGGTCGAGCCACATGAGGAGCTGGCCCACCGGCCGCTCGAAGCCGACCAGAATGTCGGCCCCCCTCCTGACTGAACCGCAGGAGCCGGCGTAGTTCACGCACTCGTCGCCCGTGGAAAGGGGCAGCACGGGGATGCTCCCGGCCGCCCCGGCGCTCACCGCGCAGGGCCCGCCAGGGTTGGTGCCGGTGTTGCCCACGGGGTTGTCGTAGGTGCAGCAGATGCCGGCGCATTCGAACCAGTGGGCGAGCTGGCAGTTGACGCTCGGTCCAGTGCCCTGTGCGTAGCGCGCCAGGCCGAAGTCTATCTCCGGAACATAGGCGCTGATCACGTTGGTGAGGGCCTGCTTGGCCTGGTAGAGCCGGCTGTCGTTGCCCGCCACGCCGTCGCCGTTGGTGTCCAGCCCCAGGTGCCCTGCGGAGCCATCGCCAAAGGTGAAGTTACCTGCGGAGTCGAGCAGCATGCTCCCCGAGGTGTCCACTATCACCAGGAACCGCGGCCTGGTGTCCGAGACCGGCGCCTGGCAGAGGGGATCGGCCAGGGGTACGCAGTCGTTCGGGACCACGTTCTGCGGATCGGAAGTGTCGCAGAAAGACACCGTGACCTGGCAGGCCCCACCTCCGCAGGTCACCGAGCCCAGATTGTCGTCCGGCACGCCGTCGAAGTCGCTGTCGAAACCGTCGCAGAGCTCGCCCTGGTACACGCCGTTCAGCTGCAGCTCCCCTGCCCCGCCTCCCGCCTCGCCGATGCAGTTGCCGTTGGTGCAGGTCCCGCCTCCTGAACCCGCCACGTCGAAGCGAGTAAGGGGGTCTAGCTGAGCCGCCGCTCGGGAGAGCACGGAAACGATGCCGCCCCCGCCCCCGCCCCCGCAGTCATCGCAGGTGCCCCCCTGCTGCGCGCAGGCGGGACAGGCCTGTCCGAAGGGATCCGCGGGATCGGGTGGAGTGCCCAGGGTGTCCCCCCCCAGCCCGCCTTTGGCGCTGATGTAGGCCGAGGCAGTGGTGTAAACGAAGTCTCCGACGAGCAGCACCGAGCCCCCGGCGCCTCCACCGCCGGAGTCGTTGCCGTTTCCGCAGCCCCGCCAGCCCTCGGCGCTCACCCTTCCTCGGATGTCCAGGGTCCCATTCTGAGCCGCGTTCACCGCGGCGAGCACGATCCGGCCCCCGCCGGCACCAGCCACCATGCAGGGGTTCGACCAGCCGTCGCCGTCCAGACAGCCTCTGTCGCCGCCCGCGGCGCCGAACTCCACCCCGTAGATGGAGTGTATGTAGGGCTCCCCTGCCACCGAAGGCAGGCCGTCCCCGTCCCGGCAGGGCTCGAGCGCGGCAGTGCAGGTATCGGGGCCGGTCTGGGTGCCGCAGTCCTCCTCGAAGCCCCATGGGAAAATCCCTCCCGGGCTGTCCCTCGTGCCCCTGCCTCCTCTGCCGAAGTGCGCTCCCCCTCCCCCGGAGTCCAGAACGGCGCAGCCGCCCCGTCCTCCCGCCGTGAGGTTTGGCCCGGCCCCGTTCCCGCAGAATATCGGCTGGTAGCCAGCCCCATCCGCCACGATGCCAGAGCCCTCGCCGATGAAGATGGTGTTCGCCACGATCTGCAGGTTCCCGTAGTTGGTCTTGTCCGGCCCGTTGTCGTACTTGGTCACCCGGATGATCCCACCGTTCACCACCTGCACGGTGTTGTAGTAGTGCACCCCTGACATCTCCACCGTCACACCGTCCACCAGCAGGTTCTGCCCTCTCGCAAGAGAGGCGGCCCCGAGGATCCCGCCGCAGAAGGCGATTGCCGCGCCAATCGTAAAGCAGAGGCCGGGACGCGCCCGGATGCCCACCGAGGACCGCGCGGCTCTCCTCGGCGAACCCGAGGAGCCAGGGAGGCCGATCTGCCGGTGGGAAGTAGTCATGATGATGTCTCCTTATATAAACAGCCAGCTCGACCCGTGCAGTATATCCCGACCACCCAGCCCTGGTCACCTGACTCCCGATGTGACCCGATGTGACCCGATCCTTTGCTCTAGCCCCTGGTTCGTGCGATATTCCCCTGGCGAACGGTTTGATCGACAAGGAGGATCCAATGCGCTCGCGACTCCAAGCCATCTCGTTGATAATCCTACTCGTCTTTGTCGGCTGCGGCGGCGGCTTCGGGCTCGAGAAGATGGACTCCTCGGTGCAGCCTGACAGCGCCCAACAGACCGATGCCGAAACCGACCCCGACGGCGACACGCGCCCCGACGCAGCGCCCGACTCGTCGACGCCCGAGTGCGAGGTGCCAGCAAGCCAAAGCTGCACCTGCACTGGCGGAGGAACGGGCATCCAGCATTGCACCCCGCTGGGCACCTGGGGCCCCTGCGAGTGCGCGACCTGCACGCCGGTGGGTCACGACGAGGACGGCGACAGCGTGGACGACGCCTGCGACAACTGCCCCACGATCCACAACCCCGGGCAGGAGGACGGCGACGGCGACGGCCTCGGGAACGCCTGCGAGTGGCCCGGGGACGACTCCATCCTCGACCAGGTGGCCGGCTTCGAGTCCTGGGCGGACGGGCCACCCGCGCCATTGGACTGGACCATGGGCCCAGGCTACACCGTCGAGGTCGATCAGGTGGGTGCGGACAACTACCAGGGAGGCTCGAACTCCTACTGGGACGTCCCCCTCACCAAGCCCTACGGAGTGGAGATGAGCTTTGCTTACCAGGGGCCGAGCCGGCAGGGTTGGATCGGGCTCCTCTTCGGTCACGCCAACGTGGGCCTCACCTACCCGGCCTGGTACGGCTGCTTCCTGCTGCGAACCAACACCGAGGTGGCCCTCGAGCTCTGGCACTACCCCGGCACTGGAACCGATGTGCTCGACGACGCCAGGGAGGTGATAACCGAGCCTTTGGGCGTCACCTTCTCCACCCTCAGGCGGATCAGGGTCTTCGTCGAGGGCAACACCGTGCGATGCCAATACTCCAACGACAGCGGCGGAGCGCAGGAGCTGACTCACACCCTTGACAGCCCCCCTGGAGGCATCGAGGGCGGTGTGGGCTATCGTGTCTATAGCGACGCCGCGGACTTCAAGAACCTGATCGTCTATCAGTAGCGGAGCCAGGGATGGCTGGGGCCAGGGGGCGAGCCGCCGCCCGTGGTCCAGACAGAGAGCCGCCCTCCCGACGAGACGGATCTTGGACCGCCCAGAGGCGGTCGGATCCAACCACTCGGAGGGAGGGGCACCGCGAGGGCGATGAAATGACAGGACAGCAGCCCGAATCGAGAGACGATCGGTTCGCGCGCCTCGGTGAGAAGCAGCTCGATCTGCTGATCGTGGGCGGTGGGATCACTGGCGCGGGCGCGGCCCGGGACGCGGCCCTGCGCGGGCTGCGCGTGGCCCTGGTGGACAAGGGGGACTGGGCCCAGGGCACCTCTTCGCGCTCCTCCAAGCTGGTCCACGGAGGCCTGCGCTACCTCGAGACCTTCCAGCTCGGCCTGGTGCGAGAGTCAACCGCTGAGCGGGCGGTGCAGATGCGCCTGGCGCCCCACCTGGTCCGGCCCCTCGAGTTCATGATGCCGATCTACGAGGGCCAGAAGCACGGGCTCCACTTCATCAACCTGGGGCTCTGGCTCTACGACTCCTTGGCCCTCTTCCGGGTACCCAAGCGGCATCGGCTGCTGAAGGGCCGCCGGGCCCTGTCGCGCCAGCCCAACCTGCGCCCGGATGGCCTGAAGGGCGCCCTCACCTACTTCGACGCCGCCACTGACGACGCCAGGCTCACCCTCGAGAACGTGCTCGACGCCGCCGCCCTCGGCGCCATCACAGTGAGCCACGCCCGCGCCACGCGCCTCTCGAAGGACGACTCGGGACGAGTCACCGGCGCGGAGATCACCGACACGCTGGATCCTGGCGGGCGCAAGGTGTCCGTCTCGGCCCACCTGACCCTGAACACCACGGGCCCCTGGGCAGACGAGCTCCTCCGCATGGCCGGCCCCACGGAGAGGCCCCTGGTGCGCCCCACCAAGGGGGCCCACATCGTGCTGCGGGCCGAGCGGCTGCCCCTGCAACTCGCGGTGGCGCTCATCCACCCGAAGGATGGTAGGCCGGTCTTCGCGATCCCTTGGGGCGCCCAGGTCTACGTTGGCACCAC
>JAVEWA010000174.1:0-11557 GCA_034004785.1 Polyangia bacterium | reverse complement strand
TTCGGGGGTCGGGGCCCCGAGAACCACGCGCTGTCCGACACCCTCGCCTTCGACGGCTCGGCCTGCATGGACATCACGCCGGCCACCGCGCCTGAGCCTCGGGAGCGAGGTGCCCTGGCCTTCGACAGCCAGCGCGGGCAGATCGTGATGTTCGGCGGGTGGGATGGGAGTGGCGGCGCCGAGTCCCTCAGCGCGGCCCTCACCTGGCGGTTCGACGAGGAGGGCTGGCTAGGCGCCGCGCTGCCGGGGAGCCCGCCGCGGGTCACCGGGCACTCCATGGCCTACGATCCGCTGCGAGATCGGGTGGTGCTCTTTGGCGGAGGCACGGAGCCGCCGCCCTCATCCCCGGATCCCGGCCAGGTAGTGATGAGCGCTAGGACCTTCGAGTACGACGGCGCCGCTTGGGCCGAGGTGTTCCCGAGCCACGCGCCGCAGGCGCGCTCCAACCACCGCCTCGTGTTCGACACGAGCCTGGGCAAGGTGCTGCTCTTTGGCGGGGTGCAGGGCATGGATCCCCAGTCCGGCGCCTTCGGCGACACCTGGATCTTCGACGGGGCCGACTGGACCGAGCTCAACCCTATCCACTCCCCTCCCGCCAGGAGCTGGTTCATGCTCGCCCACGACGAGACGCGACAGGAGACGCTGGTCCACGGCGGGATCTCCGACGAGGTCACCGCGCTCACCGATACCTGGGTCTTCGACGGCACGGACTGGGTCGAGCGACACCCGGTGAATGCACCTTCCTGGCGAGCCGCGGCGGCCGTGGGCTTCGATCCCCTGCGCAAGCGCGTGGTGCTCTATGGCGGGCTGTTCCTGTCGGGCTACCTCGACGACGTGTGGGAGTGGGATGGCATCGACTGGACCCGCGCCTACTCCCTGCCCCCGCCCGCCCGGGGCATGGTGGAGATGGTGTACCACCGGGGCCTGAGGCAGATGGTGCTCTTCGGGGGCTACAACGGTCAGCCCTTCGGAGACACCTGGTTCTACCGCTACGCCTCCCAGTGGCCGGACGAGGACTGCAAAAACGGCGTGGACGACGACGGAGACGGCGACGTGGACTGCGCCGATCCCGACTGCGAGGGTCAGGGCTGCCCAGGCGGAGGGAGCTGCGCGGGCGGCGTCTGTGTAACGCCCTGAGCGACGCTGCAAGACCGCCGAGCAGATTGGAGGTCTATCGTTGAGCATCCAGTGCCCCCGTTGTGGCAGGTGGGATGATGGCTCGTCCTATAGCTGCCCTTCGTGCTATGCGCTGCTCCAACCCGAGCTGCAGAAGGCGGCCGCAGGCCGAGGGAAGACACATCGCAACGACGCCGCAGGCCAGCAGATGGGCCCTGGCGCACAGGGCCTGGCGCTGCCCCAGGATCAAGGGCAACCCCTGGCTCAGGGACAACTCCAGCCCCAAGGTCAGCACCCTGTTATCCCCCAAGGGACGGCGCCCCTGGCCTACGGTGAAGCAGGAGAACCGGCCAACCCATACCAGGGCGAGGGGGCTGCCAACCCATACCAGGGCGAGGGGGCTGCCAACCCATACCAGGCTCCGGCGGCTGCCCAGGGCCCACCCATGGGCTACGGCCAGCCCATGGGACGCCGGCCCCTTGGCATGCCCGATCCGCCTAGCTACCTCGCCCATTCGATCCTGGTGACCCTCTTCTGCTGCCAGGTCTTCGGGATAGTCGCCATAGTGTTCGCCGCCCTGACCATCAGCGCCAACGGCTCGGGAAACTGGGAGGCAGCCGAGGCCCACTCCGCCAAGGCCAAGCTCTTCATCTGGATCGGCGTCGTGACCGGGCTTCTCTTCTCGTTGCTGTACTTCATGTTCGTCCTGTCCGGCGGGAAGGGCGGCTGCGGAGCGGCGCCATGATCTCGAGGCGCAGCATGGACAACACCCTTCGAGTCGCCGCCCGTCCCGAGCCCGTGATCGCTCCGGACCATTCGATCCTCGGCAGGAGCCTCGTGGCCTCCAGCCGAGGAGGGCGGCTCCTGACCTGGAGCCTCGCAGCGGGAGGCATGCTCCTTTTCGGCCTCGCGCTCCTCGCGGATCCAGCCACGAGCGGGCTCTTTCCCGAGTGCCCCTTTCGCCTCGCCACGGGCGGGCTGAGCTGCCCGGGCTGCGGCACCCTGCGGGCCCTGCACCAGCTCGGCCATGGCAACCTGGGCGCAGCCCTTGCGCTAAACCCCATCGCCGTTCTCGCCCTGCCTCTCGTGCTGCTCGGGCTCGGGAGAGCCCTGCTGCCAAAGAGAGCCGACGCCCCCCCTCGCTCGAAGACCCGGCTCCTCGGCTGGGCGGCGCTGGCGCTGATCCTCGCCTGGTGGCTCACGAGAAACCTCCTCGGCGCCTGAGGCCCGAGGAGGCATGGAACCCTCGGCGCGAGGGTGCGACACAGGGTCTTGTCTAACAAAAACAAAGACAAAAATACCGTCTGATGTAGATTCCGGGCCATGAATGACAACGGTCTCGGGCCCGACACCCTCTACCCGATGAGAGTGGTCACCCGGCTCACCGGACTGTCCTCCCATACCATCAGGATCTGGGAGCGCCGGTACCAGGCGGTGACCCCACTCAGGACCGAGGGAAACAGCAGACGCTACTCGGCAAAGGACGTGCGGAGGCTCATCCTGCTCCGGGAGGCCACAAGGCTCGGATACAAAATCATGGACTTGGCAGCCATGGACGATGAGGCCTTGGCTGCCCTGCAGGCGCACGAAACAGAAGGACTCCCACCGGCCGAGATCTCCGCCCCCATGGCAGGTGTCGATGGCTTCCGGACGGAATACCTGTCGGCCATTAGAAGGTTCGATGCGCGCTCCGCGAGCGAGCAGCTCTCCCGCGCCGCGATGCTCCTGGAGCCCAGCCGTTTCGTCTTCGACGTGGTGCTTCCCCTCTTGCGGGAGACTGGCCTGCTCTGGGAGCGCCGCGAGATGAGCGTGGCCCACGAGCACCTCGTGAGCTTTCAAGTCCGCAGCCTGCTCGACACGCTGATGCGCTTTGGCTTCACCCAGAGTGGGGCCCCTCGCCTCCTTGTCGCCACTCCAGAGGGCTATCATCACGAGTTCGGCGCCCTCGCGGGCGCACTCCTTGCGGCCGCACGCGGCCTGGAGCCCATCTACCTCGGGGCGTCGATCCCAACCCCCGACCTCGTGGACGCGCTGACCGCTAGCCGGATAGATCTCCTCCTTCTCGGAGTGCTCTTCAACCCCGGGAGAGGCAAGGAGCTAGCGCGACTGAACTCGGACCTGGCCCGCCTTTCCGGGGTGGCGGAGGTGTGGGTGGGCCTTCCATCGGATCATCCTGCCTCGGGTGCCATCGGGGGGGTCAGGTACTTCGACAGCTTCGAGGAGCTCGACCTGGCGTTGACTCAGCGCTTCTCGAGGGCAAATGGAGCAGCGAGGCGCTAGCGGCTAGTTCGCATCTATGCGAACCACCGTTCCGTCGTTGATCTGCGCGAGGAGGAAGACCGCTCCGAGATCGTCGTTGACCGCAAAGACGTTGGCCACCGTGCCGGCGGTGAGTTGTGGAATATCGAAGGTCAGGTCGGGGCTCTGGTCTCCGTCCACGTCGAAGCCGATGCTGAAGGCGGCCGAGGGGATGTCGAGGTAGCCGCCCACCTCGCCGAAGCCGAGCTCGGAGTAGAGGATCGAGGGCGTGGCGCCAAGCAGCCAGATGTCCACGTCTCCCACCTCGTAGGCTGCGTGAATAGCCCTCACGCGGATGTCTCCAGAGGCGAGCTCGGAGTAGTCGTCCACGAGTGGCAGGCCTTGGATGGAAGCGACCTCGTCAAAGGCAACCGCCGTGTAGCTCCTTCCGGGAAACAGGGGGACTCCGGTGAAAGACAGCACCGGGCTCGAAGGGTTGCCTCCCTCGGCGGTCACGTTGAAGGTGTAGATCCCAGGCTCGACCTCCAGGTAGCCTGTGCCCTCTTCGAACGCCAGACCGCTCACGACCTTGCTCTCGGTCCCGACATACACGTCCACTGCCGGGGCGTCGGGGGAGAGGTGAATAACCCTGATCCTCGGCTGGGCAAGAGGCTCGATCCTCGTGACGGTCCCGTCGTTGGTCTGAGCAAGGAGGAAGACGCTGCCCTGATCGTCGTTCAACGCGAAGACATTGGCCACTGTCCCAGCCGGGAGGGCGGGGATCTCGAAGACCAGCTCTGGGAAGGCATCGTTGTCCAGATCGAAGCCTATGGTGAAAGCCTCGGCCGGGATGTCCAGGGCGCCGCCCGCATCTCCAAGAGCCACGTTCTCATATAGTGGAGTGGGAGAGCCTTCTCCCGGGAGGAGCCAGATGTCCACCTCTCCAACCGCGGCGGCTGCGTGGATGGCCCTCACCCTTATGTTGCCAGCGGCTAGGTTGGCGTAGTCGTCCACGAGGGTCAGGCCCTGGATGGAGGCGACCTCGTCGAACGCAACCGCCGTGTAGCTCCTTCCCGCCTCGAGGGAGACGTTTTCGAATGAGAGCACCGGGCTCGTGGGGCTCTGTCCGGCCGCGGTCACATTGAAGGTATAGGTCCCTTCCTCCACGGTCAGGTAGTCAGTGCCCTCGCCAAAGCCAAGGTCTCCAACTACCTCCGACTCGGTTCCGACCCAGATGTCCACCTCAGGCGCGTCCGGTGACAGGTGGATGGCTCGGATCCTGGCCTCTCCGAGAGCGGGACGAGGGCTTATCTTGGCGATGGTCCCATTCTGGAGCTGAGCAAGCAGGTAAACCGCACCAGACTCGTCGCTCACCGCGAAGACGTTTGCCACGGTCCCCTCGGGCAGGGCTGGCACGTCGAAGATCAGATCCGGAGTTCCGTCGTCGTTGGCGTCGAAGCCAAGGGTGAAGGCCTCGGCCGGAACCTCCAGGTACTCCCCAACGTCGCCAAAGCCGAGGTTCTCGTAAAGCGAGGTCGGTGAGCCCGAAGTGGGCAAAAGCCAGATGTCCACCTCCCCCACCTGAAGAGCGGTGTGAATGGCCCTCACCCGGATTGTTCCAGGGGCGAGCCCGGCTGTGCTGTCCTCGAGTAGCAAGGCCTGGATCTCTCCTAGCTCGTCGAAGGCGACCACCGTGTAGGAGAGGCCGTCCTCCAAGGTGACCCCGTCAACGGCGAGAACGCTGTCGCTGGCCGAGCCGCCCGCTGGGCTCACGTCGAAATCGTAGCTGCCCGACTCGAGCTCCAGGTAGGGAGTGCCCTCTTCGAATGACAGGTCGCTCACTGCCTCCAGACCACCGTTCACCCAGACATCCACCGCCGGAGCGTCCGGAGAGAGGTGGATCACACGGAGCCTGGAGGTACCAGGATCTATTGGAGCGTCGTCGTCGCCGCAGGCGGAAGTCCCAAGCAAGGTCAATGGTAAAAGGGCCCAAGATGCCACGCCAATCAATCCAATTCTTCTTCTCATTTCTCTCCTCCGGGTTTGGAAGCGCTCTGGTTTCGCTGGTATTCCGTCCAATTCGAACAGGAGAGAATTTGCGTCCGAGAAGAGGCCTGTCAATGTTTTGCATATACTTTCTTTGATATTTACTTTGACACAATAATAATGCAAGTATTTCCGGGCTTTTATACACAAGTCGGGCAAAGCACCGGGGCCCCACCTTTCCCTGGCCGAGCATTTCGTGAGCCCTCGAATGGAGCTCGGACGAGCCACCCAGACCGCTCAGCAGTCCCCGGGGCAGCTAGTGTGATCCTCTCCTATGTCGCATCGGGCGTCGCCGCAGACGGGGGCGCAGCTTCCGCAATCGGAGGGGCAGAGGCGACAGCTCTCCAGGGGATCGCAGAGGCCGTCGCCACATCGCGGGCCAGGTGGGGCGCAGAGGCCGAAGGAATGACAGAGGGGCTCGCAAAAGCCAGCGCAGTCCGGATCGGCGCAGCCGACGAGCCCGTCGCCGTCGCCGTCGAACCCCTGGAGGCAGCGCTCCCGAGGCTCATCTCGTGCCGAGTAGCGGAAGCTCCACCGATCCTCGGAAAGGGAGCTTCCATCCCGTCCGAGCAAGAGGAGGCTCCGGCGCCCTGGGGCGTCATGGACGAAGACCTGCTCCTTCCGGCCGGGCGGCCGATCCGCAGGAGACAGGGCCCTCCAGACCAGGCCGTCCCACTCCCACAGGTCCTGGTACACCCCGCCAAGACCCTCGCCGCCGTGCAGGAGCACCGTCCTCCTGGCGGCGTCGTAGGTCATTCCGTGGCTCCAGCGGGCAGGAGGCGCCACTGCCGTGGGGTGCTCGGTCCAGGCGGAGCCGTCAAAGGTCCAGGTGTCCCCCTGATAGTGCCCCCCTTCGGTAGCACCGCCAAAGCACAGGACCACCTGGTGGGCCGCGTCCCACACCATCGCGTGTCTCCTCCTGGGCGCAGGCCCCGAGCCCAGGGTGAGCTCTGCCCAGGACGCCCCGTCCCAGAGCCAGGTGTCCCCCAGGTACAGCTCGCCGTCGTCGTAGGCCGAGCCACCGAAGAGCACCAGGTTTCCTCGCAGGGCGTCCGCCGCCAAGGCGTGGCCGCTCCGGGCGCGGGGCGCCGGCGAGCCCAAGCGCTCGGTCCAGGTCCCCGCGCTCGGGGACCAGCTCCAGGTGTCGCCCTCGAGCGTGGTGCCGCAGACGCCGCCGAACAGGATAGCCTCGTCGCGGGCGGGATCGTAGGCGAAGGCCGCGTCGTGGCGGCCGCTCGGAGAGGGCCCCGGGCCCAGCTCTGTCCACCCGCCCTGCCCGAAGCGCCAGGTGTCGGACAGGCACAGGGGCTGCCCTTCCAGGCGATAGCCGCCAAAGAGGACCAGCTCCCCCCGGAGGGGATCCGCGGTCACCGCCGCCGAGCCGCGGTGTGAGGGCAGCGCCTCGGACACAGGCGAGCGCGCCGCCCAGTCCGATCCGTCCCACGCCCAGAGGTCGCCGAGATAGTGGGCCTGGCTGTCATAGTACCAGCCGCCGAAGAGCAGGAGCTCGCTCGAGGCGGGCTCGTAGGCAGCGCCGGCCTCGTGCCGGGACGGAATCGGCCCGGTCGTCCCGCCGACAAGGGTCCAGTCGGCTCCGTCGAAGGACCAGCTGTCTGTTCGATAACGCGACATCACGTCGTGGTAGCTCCCGCCCTGCACCAGGATCTCCTGGCCGATGGGGTCGAAGACCTGCACATGGGATCGCCTCGGAGGCGGGCTCTCGGCCGGGTTGAGGAGGGCCCAGCCGGCGCCGTCCCACTCCCAGGTGTCGTCCTTCTGCTGAGAGCCCTCCTCGCCGCCGAAGAGCAGGATCCGGCCCCGCAGGGGATCCATGGTGAGGCCGTGGTAGCGCCTCGGAGGCGGCGCCGAGGAGACGGGGATCTCGTGCCAGCCCGAGCCGTCCCATTCCCAGGTGTCGTCCAGGTGGTTGTAGCTGCCGTCATAGTAGTAGCCCCCGAAGAGCAGGATCGTCTGCCTCACGGGGTCGAAGGCCATGGCGTGACCATAGCGCGCATGAGGCGCCTGCCCTGGTGATCCCTGATGCCAGCTCTCGCCGTCCCACTCCCAGGTGTCCCCTAGGGCCGTGCTCAGGTTCCTGCCCCCGAAGAGCGTCACCCGCCCGCGCCGCGGATCAAAGGCCGCCGCCGCCGCGCTTCGGCCGAGGGGCGATTGCTCCGTCAGGGCCCGCCTCCAGACCCCCGCCCGCAGGGTCCAGGTGTCCGCGAGGTAGCTAGTGACCCCTCCCGTCTGGTTGATCCCGCCGAACAGCAGGACCGCCCCGACCGAGTGATCCGAGACGAGCACGAAGCTCGCGCGGGCCATCGGGGTGCCGGACAAGGTCTCGGTCCACATGGGGATCTCGACCGCGCAGCCAGAGGAGCAGCCATCCTGGCTGGCCAGATCCTCCAGGTCGCAGCTCTCCCCGGGATCCACGAAGCCGTTCCCGCAGCGCTCGCCCAGACAGGTGGGACCGCAGCCATCCCCTGGCAGGTAGCCGCCGTCGTCGCACTCCTCCCCCGGATCCAGGACCTGGTTCCCGCAGTACTCCACGATGCAGGCGGGGGAGCAGCCGTCCCCGGGCTCGAGGTTGCCGTCGTCGCATCGCTCTCCGCCCAGGGCGTCCACGACCCCGTCCCCGCACCGAGGCGGTTGGCAGTCGCTTCTGCAGCGATCCGGCACCTCGTCGGCGTTCAGGACCCCGTCGTCGCAGGCCTCCCCAGTGTCGGCGACCCCATCGCCGCACCGGGCGAGCCGGCAGTCGGTGCGGCAGGCGTCGGGCGAGCTGTCCGAGTTCGCCGAGCCCTCGTCGCACTCCTCCAGACCCTCGGTGCGCCCGTCGCCGCAGACGATGGCATTGCCGTTTTCGTTGTCGTTGTCGTTTTTGTTTCCGCCCCCGTCGTCCCCGCAGGCAGCCCAAGCGAGGCAGACCGAGATCGCCATGACCAGCGAGGCTCTTGGCGCCGCGCGCCGCCCAGACTCGCCGCTCGGAGACGCCAGCCCTGGCTCAGGCCTCGAATACTCGCGGCATTGGCCCGTCCGTGCGCTCATTTCGGACCACCTCCGGCTCGGATCGCGGATCGCATCGGTCACCCGGAAGAGCTTCCGTGATCAAAGCCAAGGAAGCAAGGAAAGCGGGCACAGGGGCAGAATTAGAGATGACGATCTCAGGTGGAATGGCCTGGCGGATTCCTGCTGGGTCTCGACTACCCAGGGCTACGCCACCTGCTCGCCCGATCGCCCCATGCGGGTCTGCGCGGGGAGCCTGGATCCCCTCGGAAACACCTGCGGCTGGACCGGATGCGGCCTGAACGCCTTGAGCGACCTCGACTACTTCGGCGGCTGCGCCTCTGATCCCACGGCGGGCACCCTCTGCTGCCCGGAGTGAGTCGCGCAGGGGCCCCCTCGCTCGGGCCGGACGCCGCTCGCTCGGGCCGGACGCCGCTCGCTCAGGCCGGACGCCGCTCGCTCAGGCCACGCGCCCCTCGCTCAGGCCGGACGCCGCTCGCTCGGGCCACGCGCCGCTACTCCGGCTGGATGCCTATCTCGCCAAAGGGGATGTCCGTGAAGCCTGGGATGGCCAGGGCTGGAGAGGCCGGGGACAGGGTGAGGTCCCCGCCAGCCTCGTCCACGAACAGGGGGTCGGCGTCCTCCAGGTTGTCCTGGATCTGAGCGAACTTGTCGAAGGTGCCGGTGCCGCCCGACAGGCTCTCCCGCATGAAGCGCGCGTTGGCAAAGCCCAGGTTCCTGGAGAAGACGCAGCCCTCGGGGTAGCGCCAGGTGTTGGCGGGGTCGCTTATCTGGGCCCAGTCGTTGGGGATGGCGGCGAGCGCAGGGTAGGCAGTGGCCCAGGGCTCCTGCTGGTAGCTCATGTCCACGATCTTCTGGAGCAGATCCCAAGAGCTCCCGTCGTGCACTATGGCGACGAGGCCCCGGCTGTCTGAGCTCAGGGCCGAGCCGCACCTCACCATGAGGTTGTTCTCCATGACGTTGTCCCGGCCGCCGCCGTGCAAGATGCCGTGGCCCGTGATCTCGTAGAGCACGTTTCCAAAGACGTGGATGCCGCTCAGGCAGTCGTCCAGGTAGATCCCGTGGACGCCGTAGCCCTCGAAGTCGCTGCGGATGTGATGGATGAAGTTGAACCGGACCTCGTTCCCGCGGAAGCCCCAGTCCCGCCCGGCGTACACCGCGCCCGCGTCGCTCGTCCACTGGCACACGTCGTGGATGTCGTTGAAGGCGATGGTGTGCTCGTTGCCTCCGTAGAGGATCGCGCTGTGGGGAGCGTCGTGGATCCAGTTGTGCTCCACCAGGTGGCCTATGCCGCTCAGCCTGACCCCGGGGGTGTAGGTCCTCGAGAACCTGCTGAAGTGGTGGATGTGGCAGTTTCGCACCGAGCTCTCTCCAGGGGCGAGCGAGGGCCGATCCCCTCCGGCCATCAGCACCCCGCCGTCTCCAGGGTTCTCGATCTCGCACCGCTCGACGGAGTTTCTCGCGCCGCTCATGTACACGGCGTTGGTGCCGGCGTTTCGCAGGTGGAGCTTGTAAAGGAGGTTGTCCTGGCCGCCGAGGATGTCCACCAGGGTGGACCTCGTGGCCTCCAGCGTCAGGTTCTGGATCGTGATCCCCTCGGCGTCGCTCAGCCGGATCAGGGAGGACTCCATCACCGAGACGATGGTCTCCGAGGCGGCGGGATCCGAAGGGGGCCAGAAGTAGAGCGTGCCTGTGGAGCGGTCCAGGTACCACTCCCCTGGCCGGGTGATCTCCTCGAGGAGGTTGAAGGCGAAGTAGGGCTGCCCGGCCTCGATCCCATACCCTGGAACGCTGGCGAGGGTGACGGTCCTCGTGGTGGTATCGATCTGGACAGCGTTCATCGTCCGATCCGCCCAGTGATAGACCCAGTAGCCGTGGAACCACACGTCGTCGGCCCCGGTCCACCTCTCGGGGCGGCTCCCGTAGTAGGTGAACTGGGTGTCTGAGACGGCGGTCTCCACCGCCGCGAACCCCCAGTTGATCTGTCCGGGTATCTTGGTGGTGGGGCTCCCCGAGGCCGCGGCCGCCTCCGATGGGCTGAAGGCGCCCTGCTCCTCCTCGTAGCGATACCACCTGGGGTTGGTGTTCGATGGGTAGCCCGACTCGTTGGTCGTGATGAACCAGGCGGTGTATGTGCTCCCCTGGTAGTCCCAGGTGCGCCGGTAGATGCGATACTGGAGCTCGCCCACCAGGCCTTGCCGCTCGTAGCTGTTCACCCCGTCAGAGGTGCCCGTGGCGACATAGACTCCCGAGACGTCGGGGCTCGAGGCTCCATAGAGCGTGAACTGGCTGTCGGCGGATGTGACCGGAGCTTGGTGCTCGTCCTCGTCTGGCCAGCGGGCGAGCTGCATGGGCTTGCCGTCGAAGAAAAGCTCGAGCGCGGCCCTTGCCCCGCCCACGGAGAAGCCACGGGGCACGAGCGCCCCATAGTCGGCGACCCCGGCCCCTTGAAGATCCAGCTCCACTACCTGCCCCTGGGCGCTCGGATCCAGCCGGCTCCAGACCGGGGACGAGCTGTCCGTCAGCGAGAAAGCCGACGGGTCCAGAACCTTGCCCCCGACGAGCCGGACGCTCTCTCCGGGGTAGCCGCTGAACACAACCGGAGCGCCCGCGGTCCCGCTGTCCTGCGCGGTAAGATCAAAGGTCTGGCTCCGCTCGTACACCCCCTGCCGCAGCCACACCGTCACCCCTCCCGCGGGGATGGGATCGAAGGCCCGGATCTCCGTCCGGGCCCTCTCGAGAGTCGCGAAGGGCTCGTCCATGGTCCCTGGGTTCGTGTCCTGTCCGCCTGGGGCCACAAAGAGGTCCTCGCCAACGGGCGTCACCGTGATGAAGACCGTGGCGGTGTCCTGCCCCCCTCGCCCATCCTCCACGGTGTAGGTGAGCTCATCGGCGCCGTTGAAGTGGGGGAACGGGACGTAGCGAATGCTCCCGTCGGCGAGGAGCTCCGCTCGGCCGCGAAGGGGCGCGGTAAGGCTCGCGATGGTCAATGGGTCGCCATCGGCGTCGAGGTCGTTCTCCAGCACGCCCAGGACGATCTCGTGGCTCTCCACGACCTCGGCGAAGTCGTCCACCGCCTCTGGGGGAGTGTTGTTCTCGTTGCCGTTTACGTTGCCGTTGCCATTTCCGT
>JAVEWA010000835.1:0-2565 GCA_034004785.1 Polyangia bacterium | reverse complement strand
GAATCTCCTGCCCCTCGTCACCAAGGATCGGGCCGAGAGGGTTCTCTGCCTTGGCTGGGGAGTCGCTCATGGATGTCCCTGGAACTCTTGGCCGGTTCTACCACGGGCCCTCGGCCCCGGCTCGAATTCGTTGGTGTAGCGTCCTCGCATCCATCGGCAAGGCGAGCTCGATACAAGGGGCACTCGCTCTCGCCGAAGGCAGGCTCAGTACACTGGGCACTCGCTCTCGTCTGAGTACAGGACCCCGGGCGCCCTCCCGAGGGGAACGTCCTCCGCGGCGGTCGCCCGCCTGGGGTTCAGCACCTCTGCGGAGGCCTCGGTGCTCAGGACCTCTCCCTCCCGGCTGAGCCCGCCGGTCACCAGCACCATGCCATCCTCGAGCAGCACCATCCTGTGCCCGAAGCGCGGCACCACCAGGCCGCCCCCGGGCAGCGGCTCGAAGGAGTTGCGGCTCCAGGCCTCGGTGCCCGGCGTGTAGATGAAGGCCTGGGACATGGAGCAGGTCCAGGAGTGCAGACCCTCGCCCACGCAGGGAACGGTGCCAGGCTGGCTGTAGGGGCTTCCACCGGTGATGAGCACGCGGCCGTCGGCGAGCTTCACCGCGGCGTGGTAGCCCACTGGCACGAAGCCAGTGGCGTCCTGCCCGTGCATCGAGAAGAAATCATCGGGATACAGAACAACCCTGTGGATCACCGTGGCGTCGGAGGGGTTCAAGGCGAGCCCCGGCTGGATCTCGAAGCCGCCCACCACCAGGAAGTCGCCCCCGTCGAGCGGAGTGACCGTGTGAAAGACCGTGGCCACTGGATCGTCGAGAGTGGAGGACAGGTCGTCGTATCCAAGGGCAGTGGCGCTCGGCGGCGCGGGCGAGAGGGCTATCCGCTCGGCCAGGGTGGAGAGAGGATCGGCCTGACCCAGGTTTCCGCCCCAGGCCAAAGTGACCGCGCTCGAGACCGAAGTCAGGGTCAGCCCCACGCGGGGCACCAGGAGGCTCCCGGCAAGGGGGTAGTGCTCGCCGGTGTCGGGGTATCCGAGATCCACGCTGGACTCGGTGGCAAAGTCCCCGGACACCTGCAGAGACCGCGCGCCCCCGGCAAGACAAGCGCCCCCCTGTCCGTAGGAGGCCCCACCCGCGAAGAAGCGCGCGGGCCAGTCGTCGAGGTCCGTCCGGCTCCGGGTCACCGTGGGTGGATCCTCGGAGAAGTCCACGGTCAGGATCTCCGCCGCCGCCGCGTCAGCGGCGGAGCTGGGCGAGAGCCGGAAGGGGTGCTGGGGCCCCTGGCGCACGAGGACCACGCCCCCAGCCTCTGGCACCGTACCCTGTCCAACGCCGCCGAGAAGGAGGACCCGGACCTGGCTCGCCGTCGAGCCGGGCATCAGGAAGGCCTCGTGGAAGGCCCGCCTGATCCCAGGCTCTCCGGTGACCACGGGCTGGATGAACTTCCCAGTGGCTCCGTCGTAGATCTCGATGCTGTCCGTGATAAAGAGCCCGCTGCCCTCGTCCACGACGCGGCTCTCGCCCCTGGCGGCCACGAGCCCCCCAGCCACCAGCACCCTGCGCCCGGGCAGGGTGGTGGCCGAGTGGAAAGCTCGCGCCTCTGCCATGGTCGAAAGGGTGCAGCCCAGTCGGCCAGCTAGTGGGACGAAGATCCGCGGCGCGCTCCCCGAGCCGAGCTGGACGTCCGACAGGTACCCGGAGGCGATCAGCTGCGTCGCGTCCTCGGAGTCGGGCGCGAGGCCAAAGGCGTCCACCTGCACATGCAGGTGCCCACGGCCGCTCGTATTCACGTAGAAGGTCGAGCCGCTCTGATCCGCGGCGACCAGGCGATCGCAGATGAAGGACTCCCGGCTGGGCTCGCCAGCGGCGGCGTCGAAGAAGGTGACCCTGATGGCCCGCACCCCGTCGGGCCCGGTCTTCACGAGGCCCCCCGCCCCGCTCGCCGGACAGGTGTTGGCCTGGGCCGCCGGGGAGGTCACGAGCTCCATTTCGAAGCTGCGTCCTTCATCTGGATCACAGCCTGCCGCTGCCAGCGCGCCAAGCGCGAAACCAAGGACAACAGTACGGAAAAACAGCATATTCATCAGGTGGAACCTTAGCCCGCGCAATCGGGCTCGTCAAGCTCCTGCTCCCCGACCGTGGCGCAGCGAAGGTGACGACCTCGTCGCCGCCACACCTCAGGGGATGGCAAGGGAACCGAGGGGCTCTGGAACAGGCTGAAAACCAGGAGCGGAGAGCGGGGAATGGGGAACGGGGAACAGGGGCAAGGCTCAGCGGACCGAGTCGAGAGTCCTCATGAGGGCCTCCACCACCGGGGCCTTGCGATCCGCGAGGACCACGCGCAGGGCGTGCTCGGGCTTGAAGCCGCGGAGCTCGTCGAGCATGGCGCGCGCCGTCTCGGTGATGGACATGTCCTCGGAGTTGGGGCGGATCACCGGGAGCGCGATGGAGGGGAGCTTGCGGACGCAGGCCGCCACCAGGGAGGCGCGGGTGCAGCGCCTCACGTTCTCCACGATGACCTTCTCTCCGAGCTCGGAGATGAGGGGAGCGTAGATTACCTGGGCCGCCTT
>JAVEWA010000173.1:0-11583 GCA_034004785.1 Polyangia bacterium | reverse complement strand
CTGCCACCTGGAGGGGGACGCCTGCTGCGTGGACTGCACGGACAACGACGGGGACGGCTACGGCGAGGGGACGACCTGCGAGGGGCCGGACTGCAACGACAACGACGCCGACTGCCACCTGGAGGGCGACGCCTGCTGCGGGGAGTGCGCCGACCACGACGGGGACGGCTACGGAGTCGGAATCGCCTGCCTGGGGACCGACTGCAACGACTCGGACAGCAGCTGCCACGAGCTCGGCGATGCCTGCTGCGCGGCCTGCACGGATCTCGACGGAGACGGCTACGGCGTGGGCGTCTCCTGCCTGGGTCCCGACTGCAACGACGCCGACTACGACTGCCACACCCTTGGCGAAGCCTGCTGCGTGGACTGCGTGGATAACGACGGGGACGGTTACGGTGTGGGCATGGACTGCCAGGGGCTCGACTGCAACGACAGCGACCCGAGCTGCTACCAGCCGGGCGACCTCTGCTGCGCGGCCTGCACGGATCTCGACGGAGACGGCTACGGCGTGGGCGCCTCCTGCCTGGGCACGGACTGCGACGATGCTAACGTCACCTGCTGGCAGGCAGGTGCGAGCTGCTGCTTCCTGCTGGAGGTGAGCCACGTGGATCCGCTGTCCGTCTCCAGGGACGCCGGCGGCGAGATCGTCGTGAGCGGCGAGAACATCGACGACGGCGCCAGGGTCACCCTGATCAACTGCGACACCCAGGACGCCTCGGATCTAGGAGTGGCGGTGGTCTCCGCCGGGGGCACCTCCGCCACGGTGACGCTCTACCCGACGCCCGGCCTCGCCCAGGGGCTCTACCAGGTCCGGGTGACCAACCCAGACCTGGAGACGGATCTGTCCGCCTGCGAGCTCTACATAGTGGCCGGCCTCCCGCCCGAGATCGCCTCGGTGGTGCCCCCCTTCGCCTGGCGCGGCGATCCGAGCGACGGGATCCTGAGCGACCAGCTCGTCACCCTGGACGGCACAGGGTTCTTGCCCACCCCCACGGTGCGCTTCGTCCTCGACTCCAACCCGGCGGTGAGCTTCGACGCGCCCCTCGTGAGCTACATAGACGACAGCCAGCTCACCGCGGTGGTCCCGTCCGAGTCCCGGGCCATGCCCATCGGCTACTACCAGGTGCTGGTGGTGAACCCGAACGGGCTGTCCGGACGGTGGGCCGGGCTCTTCGAGGTCACCAGCACCCCGCCGCCCAGCATCACCAACGTGGATCCCTCGCGGTTCCCAATCAACGAATGCCAGATGCCTTACAAGGTCATGGGCGCCAACTTCCAGGATGGAGCGGTCGTGTCGCTCCTCGTGGCTCCGGGGACGAACTGCCCCGACGGCAATCCTCCCGGGCCCGGGGACACCTGCCCGCAGCCCACGGCCTTCGTGTCCCAGGGAGAGCTCGATGTATCTCCCACCCTCTGCTTCACCCTGGGCTTCTACCCGGTGAGGGTGACCAACCCGGACGGCCAGTTCGCCACCTGGTTCGCGGTGGAGGTGAGGGATCCAACCGCCGGCCACCTCAACGACCAGTTCGTGCCTTCCACCCTCGCACTCGTCACCGCGAGGGAGCGGCACGACGCCGTGGCGGCCATCGACGCTTTTGGCAATGCCTACATGTTGACCGCCGGGGGCACGAACGCCGCCAACGACGTGCTCGACACGGTGGAGACCTCCCAGGTGAGCGTCTTTGGCACGCCGGGGCGCTGGTCCGAGAGCGTCCAGTACTTCGGGCCCACCGAGCCGCGAGGCTCGAACCGCATGGTGACCCCGCGCAGCGGTCACGCCATGGTGAGGGTGGGGCGCATGATCTACGCCATCGGCGGGGCCGCCCAGGACACGAACACCACGACCCTCGTGTCGGCGCTGAGCTCCATCGAGCGGGCCCGGATCCTCGGATACGAGACCATGCCCCAGGCCTATCAGCCCGTGGCCATCGGCGGCAACGGGCTGCCGGTGGGGTCGTGGTTCTACCGCGTCTCCGGGGTGGGGCCCGAGGGTGAGAGCCTGGCGAGCGCGGAGGTCTTCCTGAACAACGCATGGGGACGCATCCGGGTCTGCTGGAGCGAGGTCCCAGGGGCCACGAGCTACAACCTCTACCGAAGCCTCGCCGCCGACGGCAGGGCCGGCACCACGAGGCTCCTCGCCACGGACATCCTTGCCAACCAGGGGATCAACTGCTTCGTGGACGATGGGCAGAACCACATCGCAGAGGGCTGGTACCTCACCCCGGCCCCTGGACGGCTGAGAGGGATCACCCAGAGCGGCGGCACCCTGGCCGCGGGGCGGTGGCTCTACCGCGTCACGGCGGTGAGGGACGGCCACGAGACCGTGGCGGGGTACCTGGCGGAGGTCCTGCTGGACGATCCCGCCCAGGCGAGCATCCTCTTGAAGTGGGACGCGATCCCAGGCGCCACCTACAACCTCTACAGGGTGGAGACGGTGGACGGCGAGCGCGAGGAGATGGGCCTGCTCGTGGGAGGCCTGACCATGAACGAGCACCTGGACGACGGCTCGGCGGCCATGGACGATCCCACCATCGCGCCTCCCGACGGCGTGGCCATCCTGCCCCCGGGCTCGCTCACCTACTGGGAGGAGCTTCCCGCCGCGCAGCACCTATTTCACCCCAGAGAGGGGCTCGACGCCGTTGCGGTCAAGATGTACGACGGCGACGCCACGACCATAGACGAGCCCGTGTTCATCTATGCGGTGGGCGGCAGGCCCGACAACTCCGGCACGAACTACCACGACAGCGTCGAGAGGGCGCAGGTGCTGGCCGACGGGAGCCTCCTGCCCTGGATCGCCGAGGCCGAGAGGCTCTCGCATCCGAGGGCGTTCCTCAGCGTGATGACGGATCAGGGCCAGATGGATACCCTCTTCCCCGGGCAGCCCGAGCAGCCGCCCTGCGCGGATGGCGATGGAGACGGCTACACCGCCCACGACTGCGGCGGGCCCGACTGCGACGACACCGACCCGGCCATCAACCCCGGCGCCCAGGAGATCTGCGGCGACGGAATCGATCAGAACTGCGACGGGGTGGACGACGCCTGCGACTGCACCGACCCCGACGTGGACAACGACGGCTACGACAGCGTCTCCTGCGGAGGCGACGACTGCAACGATCTCGATCCGGACATCCACCCGGACGCCACCGAGATCTGCGACGACGGGATCGATCAGGACTGCGACGGGTGGGACGCGGCCTGCGACTGCAGCGATCCCGACGCCGACAACGACGGCTACGACTCGGCGAGGTGCGATGGCAACGACTGCGACGACACCAACCTCGACATCCATCCCGGGGCACCGGAGATCCCCTGTGACGGCATCGACCAGGACTGCGACGGCTTCGACCTCTGCATCATCCCGGCCAAGGGGACGGTCCCGTCTCTGTCTCTCGTGCGGATCCCGGTGAGCCAGGCGACGCGCTCCCTGCTACGCCCATCGACTACCCTCTGGGCGCCCATCGTCACCCCGACCCAGGGGATTGCGCAGCTCGCGGCGCCGAGGGCGCCCCTGCCGGCGCTGTCGCCGACCCAGCCGGCGCTATCGCCGCCCTCTCCTCCGCCCCCGCCGCCTCCGCTTCAGGAGCCGACCGGCCCCTTCCACCTGGTGGCGAGCCTCGGCGCCGAGGCCTACGGGACCACGAATGGCAGCGACGACTTCGACGTCTGCGCGATCAACCCGGCAGATGGCTCGCTGGGCCCCTGCGACCCGGGCGCGCCCGGCTACTGGGCCCTTCAGGACGGGGTCGACTCCCACGATCGGCGCGGCCACGGCGGGCTCCTGTACTTCAACTACGTCTATATCATCGCCGGCGTGCACCGGGACGGGAATTGGGGGCAGGAGCCCACCAACGTCCTATCCAACGTCTCGCGCTATCCCTTCGACTCCCTGGCCGCGGATCCATCGGACTTCATGGGCATCTACCAGTCCGCCAACGCAAACCTCCAGGTCGGCCGCGGCTACTTCGGCTTCGTGAGGCTGTCTGGCAAGATCTTCGTGTTCGGCGGAAACGACGGCACCGGGCCCATCTCCTCCATGGAGGTGAACGGGCAGTAGGACCGGCCTCTCACAGCTCGAGGCAGACCCCCCACTCCTGAGTCAAGACGAACGTGCTGGGAGACAGCAAGAAGCAATCGTGCATTGCGGAAGGGCACTGAGTCCAGCTCATACACCACTGCGAGCATCGAGAGCCGCCTTCACCTGGGTCCACGCAGTGAAAGGACGGGGCGCAGTCGCTGTCGGAGGCGCAGGGAGAATCCTGGGTTCCAGCGCCGGCTGGGCCTGAGCACTGGCCTGGCGCTCCGGAAGTAGTCGTTGGCAGGCAATGCATGCTCGGCCCGCAGGTGGGCGCGGGGTCGAGCGGGTCATAGCAGTACAGGGAGGTCAGGCAGTTCTGGGCGTCGTGAGCGCAGGCGCCAGAGCACTGGAGCAGGCCGCCGGCGAAGCCCAAGGTGACGCAGCTTGACCCCGCCAGGTCTGTTGCATCGCAATCCTCCGTAGGCTCGGCAATACCGTTGCCACAGAGGCTCGAGCACTGCGAGGTGTCGAAGGTGCAGCTCCCGTTGCAGGTGACATCGCCTTGCGTGTAGCCGATGGACCAGCAGGTGACTCCCCTCAGGAGGGTCCCGTCGCAGACCTCCTCCGTCTCCAGGAGGCCGTTACCGCAGGTGCCACAGTCCTCGGGGCAGCTAACCGGAGTCTCGTCGCCCGAGCAAGTGTGGTCTCCGCAGTAAGGCACGTAGGGGCAATCAGCCGGGCAGGTCTGATAGGTTTCGTCGTGGTCGCACTGGCCGTTGCCGCAGGTTCCGCAGTCCTCGGGGCAGTTTGCCGGCGTCTCGAATATCCCGCAGATTCCATTTCCACAGTTGAAGACGCTGCCACAGTCCTCGTAGCAGCTCTCAAGGGACTCTCCAGGGTCGCATGAGCCGTTGCCGCAGTAGCAGTCCTCGAAGCAGCCTGTCATGGTCTCTCCGGCATCGCAGACGCCGTTGCCGCAGAGGCCGCAGTCCTCGGGGCAGGTGGCGGCGTTCTCGTCCTCCCAGCAGATGCCGTCGCCGCATCCAGTCAAGGGACAGTCGGCAGGACAAATATTGAAGGTCTCCCCCTGGTCGCATGTGCCGTTCGCGCAGAAGCAATCCTCGGGGCACCAGTTAATGTGCTCCGTGGATTCGCATGTTCCATTTCCGCAGTAGCAGTCAGTGCTGCAGTTGTTCTTGTCTTCATCCGGATCGCATCTATCGTCACCGCAGTAGGCGGCTTCGGCAAGGCACCTGTAGCCGCCCTGAGTCGTGCTGTATCTGCACTGAAAGCCGATCGGGCAGTTGCCGAGCTCCTCGGGCTCACAAGAGTAGTAGTCGTCCATTAGCCCGATCGAGCTGCATTTGGCACTGAGCAACATTACCAGGCCAAATAGGAGGGCAGGGACGAGGGGAGCTCTTTTGGTCATCCGTGCGCCGTGCGTCGATAGCATGAACATCGTCGGGCATGCTCTTCGGGCTCAGAAGGATCCGTCGATGCCCACGGAAACTCCCGCTCCACCAGGCGCAACCGAGACCTTGACGCGTGGGGGAGCCTTGGGGTGCCTCTCACGGCTGTCGAAGATCAGCAGCAGCACGCCTGTGCCGAGCGCCGCGGCGCCTAGCCCGGCGCAGGTCCAGCCGGCCTTTGAGAAGGTGTAGTAGTCCCTGTAGGGCCCGGCGAGCTCATCCTTCCAGCTTGTTCCTGGCTCGGCAGTCATGACGAACATTTTCGCGTTACGAGCGGTCAAGCCGAAGCTGACGGCGAGCACCCCGAGGAGCCCAGCCAAGCCCACGCTTCCCCAGCCAAGTGCGAGCTTGAGCTTGGACTTTCTCTTGGACCCACTAGGTGAGACATCCTGCTCTCCCATGTCGAGGCTCTTGACAGGGGCAGCTCCGTGGGGCGGCGGAGGGGATGCTCGTGGCTTGCTATCTTCGACTTGGATCTGCTCGGCGCGCTTCTCGGCCTCTAGGATCTCCTTGTGGACCCGGGTGATGGCGATCTCCACGTCGATCCTGTCTGGAGCCCCTGGGTTCATCTTCAGGTAGAGGTTGTAGTAGGACCTGGCGATGTGGAGCTTTCGCGCTGCTTCGGCGGCTCTAGCCACGTTGAACGCGGCCAGGTGGTGCTCGACCAGGCGGAAGGAGCAGAGCCAGGCCGACATGGCAGAGAGGAACTGCTTCTGCTGGAAGTGCTTCAGACCGACCGTATACCAGTGGCCAGCGTTTTTCCGGTCCGTTTCCGGGACACCGGTATGCCTGGGGCATTGCTGAACGGCCTCGGTGGTGCTGGCCGGGGGCCGGTACTCGGGCCACTTTACGGCACCGTCAAGGCCTTCAATGAGCGTGAGCTTCTCCTCCACTGCCCTGATGCGCTCAGTGACCGTCTTTCTCTGCGTTGGGTTCTCAGCCTGGGCGAGGAAGATCCGGAAGTACTTGAGGGCGATCTCGTACTTCTTCGTGGCCTCTGCCGCACGGCCGATGTTGAAGGCCACCAGATGGTGAGGGACGATGGAATAGGAGCAGGTCCAGGCCTTCAGCGCATCGAAGTGATATCTCATCCCCCAGTACTTGATGCCCCTCTCGAAGAACCTCTTGGCCGCAGCGCGATCGACGACGGGATCGTAGGAGCGTCCCGGGCAGTCTGCCAAGGCCCGGGGCGCCGCAGCGATGAGGGAGATTGGCGCGGCGAGCAAGGAGAGAAGGAGGAGGTCGTTGGTGAAGAGGCGTTTCAGTGGCATGGAATTGTCCCGAGAATCTCCATGGGATACGGCTCTGGACTAGATACTGAAAAAGGATATTCCGTTCAGGAACCTACCGCAAGATGATATACTCCGCTGGCGGTGGGAGTAGCGGACACCAAAGGCCAGAGCATGGGTGAGGCGGTAGCAAAGGTCATCGACAGGTACGAGCTGGTTCGCCTCCTCGGCGAAGGGGGGATGGGTGCGGTGTATGAGGCCCGCCACGCACTCGTCGGGAACCGCTACGCATTGAAGGTGCTCCGCTCTGAGCTTGCAAGCGACGACAAGGTCGTGCGGCGCATGATGCGCGAGGCCAGGGCTGCCGCTGAGATCGGGCACCCGAACATCGTGCAGACGCATGACTTCGGGACGCTTCCCGATGGCACCTGCTACATCGCCATGGAGCTTCTGGAGGGCGAAAGCCTCGATGCGATGATCGTTCGCCATGGTCAGATGGAAGTGGAGATCTCTGTAGCCATAGTCCTGCAGGTCCTGTCGGCGCTCGTGGCGGCGCACGGCAAGGGGATCATCCATAGGGATCTAAAGCCCGAGAATGTGTTCATCGCTCGCCTGAATGTGGGTGGAGCCGCCGTCAAGCTGCTGGACTTCGGCATCTCCAAGTTCAAGGTGACCGACAAGGACACATTGAAGCTCACCCACACCGGGGTAGTCATGGGTACCCCCTTCTACATGAGCCCGGAGCAGGCAGGCGGGGCCAAGGACGTGGATGAGCGAACGGACCTGTGGGCCGTGGGCGTGATCCTGTACCAGATGCTGACAGGGCAGCTCCCTTTTACCGGGGACAACTACAACCAGCTCATCCTGAAGATCGCGACCAAGCCCTTCGTGGCGCCGCGGAGGCACAACCCTGCCATTCCCGAGCGCCTCGAGGCCGTAATCGTAAGGGCGCTCCAGAAGGACCTTTCCAATCGCTTCCGGCGCGCCACCCAGATGATCGAGGCGCTGTTGCCCTTCTACAACAGGGGCGAGACGGACGCCGGCCGGTTTCTCCTTCGAGAGGATATGCTCAAGGCGACGCCTCGTCGCTCGAAAGAGCGGCTTGTTGTGAGCCCATACGGACAGACTGGCTCTACGCCCTCGCAGGGTAGCGACCCGGGCACGGATCCCACCATCTTTCCCGAGGACGGCGCCTCGCGAGGCACTGCCTCCGGACCAGATTTGGACGCCGAGCGTGGGTTTGGTGGGGTACAGGGGATCGCCAGCGACTCCTTCGATGGCTTTGGCAGCGGTGAAAGAGAGCTCCTAGGGCGCAACACCGACCTTTTGAATTCTGGCGAGCGTCCCCTGGGCGACTCGGGCGATCAACTGTATGAGGACGGCAGGGCGATACCCGCATCAAGAGGGCTCAGAGACTCCAACAGCGGCGTCCGCAGAACGGCCGCCATGGGGAGTGGCAGGATCGTCCGGCTGGGCTCTGAAGAGCTAATGGCGGATGAGCAATCGCCGGCTGGTCAAGAGCCCTCGAGGTCGCTCACTCCGAGGCCCGCGTCTGCCTCGGCGTCCGGGCCGCAGCGAGCCAGCGAGCCTTCGGCCACGTCCGGGCGGTCCAGGTTTCCTCTTGTCACGATAGTGCTCGGCCTGGTCGCCGTGGGTGCGATCGCGGCTCTCGCCGTGATTCTCACGAGGCAGGACAAGTCGTCCCCTGGCTCGACTGAGAGTGCGAAGCCTCGTCCTGCCGTTGAAGCTTCCATGGAGGAGCCTCGCGTCGTCGAGAGGGAACAAAGACCAGCGGAGCCCTTGCGTCCTGTCCAGGCAGAGCGCCCGGTGGATCCCAGCAAGCCGATAGCCATATCCATCACGGGGCTCCCGGAGAAGGCTACGGTCAAGCTCAACGGCTACAGCGTCACACCTCCGATCAAGGTGTTGCCCAACGGCGAGAAGCACAGGCTGCAGATCAGCGCTCCGGGCTTCGAGGATCTCACAACAGAATTCACGGCCGAGCCGAGACTGCAAACCCTGCCCATCGTGATGGTCGAGAAGGCTGGCAGGCGCGGGCACCTTCGTGCGGGCATGCGGACGGAGCGGGGCTCCGCCGCCCCGGGATCCCGCCCGAGAGATGCGTGGGATTACCCCGTGGGCAAGCCGAGAAAGCAGCCCAGTGCCCGCCCCACTCCCCCCTCCACGCCTGTCCCGATGTCCGCTCCGCCGCCCCCGCCGGAGATGCGACCGAGGAAGACCACCGACGGAGTCTATGGAAACCCCTACGGCGACTGAGTGGCTAGAAGCAAAGCCTCAGCCTAGGGTGAATGAGAGCCTAGCTGATGGGTGTCCGCTGGGAGAGGGTCCCAGTCCGTAGGCGCGAACGCGGTGGAACCTATGAAGATCCCCGGCTTTCGTATGAGGGTCTGGTCTTGGCCAAAGTAGATGGTGCTTCCGATGGTTCCGATTAGATCGAGCTGTCTCAAAGAGGAGTCCGTGAGCTCGATTGCGTCGTTGCCGTTGAAGGTGAGGCCGGTGCTGGAGAGGTCCTCTGCGTAGAGCATCCCAGAAGGGTTTCCTATCACGTACACCGCTCCAGGCGATAGGATGTGCTGAGGAACCGCGATCTCGAAGGTGGGGGTGGTGGAGCCGTTGGTATAGAGCCGGAGCTTGTAGCCATCGAGGTCAACAGGGCTCGAAGTGGCGTTGTAGATCTCGACATATCTGTTGTAGTTGGTTCCCTCGACGTACTCGGATATGAGTACACCCGCCTGAGTGCAGGTTCCGTATGTACAGATGAGATCCTGGCTGGCGCAATCTTCGCTTACGAAAGGATAGTCGCAGCTCGCAGCTCCGCCTATGTCGGTGCAGTCGCCAGTGGCCGAGTAATGCAGCGCGATCTGCCCGGAGCAGCCATCCGGCGGAGGGCTGTCGCAGGGGTTGGGCGAGCATGGATCCACGGGGGGCAAACAGCTCCCGTTTTGACAGACCAGACCTCCGGACGCGCAGTCTTGCTGCAGAGGTACGTAGCTGCACTCCGGCAGCCCCCCTATCTCGGTGCAATCGCCTGTCTCCGGAAAGGTCGTGGCGATCTCATCCACGCAGTAGTCTTGGGGTGGGGAACTGCACGGATTGGGGGTGCAGGGGTGGAGCGGGCCTCCGCATCCAGCGGTTTCGATTTTACAGTCCGCAAGACAGGTCAACGAGCCGGGGTTGTAGCCCAGGGACTCGCAAGTGGCTCCGCCGAAGTTCGTCCCGTCGCACTGCTCGCCCTGGTCGATGTTGCCATCTCCGCAGTAAGGACCGCCGCAGTCCTGGGGGCAGTCTGTCGAGGCCTCGCCGGTGTCGCAGGTGCCGTTGCCACAATAGCAGTCCCGGGGGCAGCTCCCTATCCACTCGGTCGGGTCGCAGACCTCGTTGCCGCAGAGGCCGCAGTCCTCAGGGCAGGTGACCGGGGACTCGTCAGGATTGCAAGTGTGGTCGCCGCAGACGCCGCAGTCCTGGGGACAGGTGACTGGGGACTCGTCAGGGTCGCAAGTGTGGTCGCCGCAGACGCCGCAGTCCTGGGGACAAGTGCTCGGGGTCTCACCAATGTCGCAAGCTCCGTTGCCACAAAGACCGCAATCCGATGGGCAGCTCGAGCTGTCCTCGTCCTCGGAGCAGATGCCGTCGCCACATTCGGAGACGGGGCAGTCCTCGAAGCAGGAGGAAATGGTCTCACCAACGTCGCAACTCCCGTTTCCGCAGAAGCAGTCCTGGGCACACCAGCTGGAGTACTCCGCGGCGTCGCATGTGCCATTTCCGCAGAAGCAGTCCACGGGACAGTTCGTTCTCGTCTCGCTGAGATCGCAGCGGCCATCTCCACAGAAGCCAGCCTCCTTCATGCAGCGGAATCCATGCTGAGTCGTGCTGAAGCGGCACTCGAACCCCAAAGGGCAGTTGTTCGGAACCCAGGGATCGCAGAAGTAGTGGTCGTCTTGGAGCGGAATGGAGCCGCAACCAGCACATACGAAGCACAGCAGCAGCATCGGAAGGAGGAGCGAACGTAAACCAGATCCAGGCATTGCAGGCAGTTGACTCACTCTGTCGAGCCATGACGATACCAGAGACCCTCGGAATCACAAACCTGCTTTGATGCAACTCGGGTCGATGCCCGGGAGCCTACCCGCTAGGGCGTGTGGCTGCCGAGTTGATGCGTGTCCAAGGGTAGTTGGTTCCATTCTCCAATGTCGAAGACGGTGGTGCCCGAAAGGATCCAGGCCTTTCGTACGAGGGTGAGGTCTTCCCCAAAGTTGTATGCGCTTCCAATGATGCCGATGACATCGACCTGAGATAGGGAAGGATCAACGAGCTCCAGCGCGTCGATGCCGACGAAAGTCAAGCTGCTGTCTTCCTGGTCTGGCACATAGAGGGTTCCCGCAGGATGACCAACGACGTAAACCATGCCTGGCGCGAGCATGTGATGTGGCAGTGAGATGCAACTGGCTGGTGAGCTGGTGTCCTTCGGGTACAGGCGAATTTCGTACTCGAAGAGATCAATCGTGATCGACGAGCCGTTGTATATCTCCAAGTACTTGTTCAAGCTCGTTCCCTCCACGTATTCGGAGAAGAAGACTCCGGGGGGAGGGACGCAGACTCCATCCACGCATAAAAGACCGTCGCCTGCACAATCGTCGGAAACGAAGGGGTAATAGCAGTCCGCGACCCCGCCGATGTCCGTGCAAATTCCCACTGCGACATACTGAATAGCCAGCTCCTCGCAACAAGTGTCCGCTGGAGGGCTCGTGCAGGGGTTTGGCGAGCATGGATCCGGCGGGGTGACGCATGTCCCGTTATCGCAGATATCGCCCTCGAGCGAGCAGTCCTCCTCGGTGAGCGCTTAGGTGCT
>JAVEWA010000172.1:0-11597 GCA_034004785.1 Polyangia bacterium | reverse complement strand
CTTCTGGCCGAGCTTCTCGAGCTCCTCGTCCACGCAGCGCATGAAGTGCACGTAGGGGAAGTCGTCGAGCTGCACCGTGTCGCTGATGTGGAAGAGCTCCAGGCGCTGCTCGAGGGGAAAGTTGAGCAGGAACCGCCGGGCCTCGGACTTGCCCGAGGCCGGAAGGGCGAGCAGGAGCAGGGTGTCTATGTGGTTCTTCATGGGGTCTCCTGGTTTCAAGGTCTCGAGCCTTTGTAGAGTGCCTGATTCTTGCGCGGAAGCTCGGCGCGACGTCAACCCACAATTGCCCTTAGGGGGCGTTTTTCCAGCGGTGGCCATGCAGAGGAGCCACGCGTTGACGCCACGCGAGTCGACCAAGTCAGCCAGGTCTGTCAGCCAGGTCTTTGCCGCGCCAGAGCTTCGTCGTATTCTGCCCGGGGCCGAGGACGACCCTTGGACGACAAGACATGGACTTCAGCACTGCGCGCTATCTTGACTGGTATCTGCCCCGCATGAGGGGCGGCGAAGGGGTCATCAACCTGCACGCGAGCGGCGTGCCCGCCCTAGACCTGGGAGCTGCGCTGGCCAGGGGCGATGCTCCCCTCGGAGACCCCTGGGCCTGGAACCGCGCCTTCGAGGCGGCCCTGTCGAGGTGGCTCGACCTCCCCGCCGAGGAGCTCGTCTATACCCCAGGGGCCACCGGGGGCAACCTGCTCGCCCTGCTCGCCCTCGGCGCGCCCGGCAAGGGCTTCCTGGTGGAGCAGCCGGTGTACGAGCCCATGCTCCGGCAGGCCGAGAGGCTCGGCCCGGTGCGCCGCCTGCAAAGGCGTCCGGAGGCGGGCTGGGCCCTGGACCCGGGCGAGGCCGAGCGCGCCATGGGCTCGGACACTGGCGTCGTGCTGGTGACCGAGCCCCACAACCCGAGCGGGGTATTCACCCCGAGGGAGCGGGTGGCGGAGCTCTCGAGGGTCGCCGAGAGCAGGGGCGCCATCCTGCTCGTCAACGAGGTCTACAGGGGCTTCTCCGAGCGCCCCAGCCTGCACGGCCTCGCGCCCAACCTCCTGGTGGTGAGCAGCCTGTCGAAGCTCTTCGGCGCCTACTCGGCGCGCCTCGGGTGGATCTCGGGCCCTGCCGCCCTGGTGGATCGCTGCCGGCGTGCGCACCTGACCTTTGGCCCCCAGAGCGGGGCCGGCGCTGCCGCTGGCCTGAGCATCCTCGAGCGCGCCGAGGAGCTGCGCGCCGAGGCCCGGCGGCGGAGCTCGGCGGTGAGCCTTGTGGACGACTGGGTGGCCTCGACGCCCGGCGTCTCCTGGGTGCGGCCCCAGGGGCCGGGGTATGGCTGCCTCGCCCTGCCGCCAGGCACCGAGGACATCCCCTTTGCCGAGCGCCTCCACGAGCGGCACGGCGTCCTGACCGTGCCTGGCAGCCTCTGGGAGCAGCCCGGCTCCCTGCGCATCTCCTGGCTCCAGAGCTCCGAGGAGGATCTCGGGACCGGGCTCGGGCGCCTCGCCGCGGCCCTCGGGGAGCCGGCCTGACCATGGAGCAGTCACCGCCCAGCCCGACCGACAAGGAGACCAGCTTCCCTGGCGAGCCTGGCGAGCCCTGCGCCCCTGGCGAGCCCTGCGCCCCTGGCGACCCTGGCGACCCTGCCGAAGCCAGGGAGAACGCGACCCCCGAGGTCCCGGGCCGCTACCAGATCGTGCCTGGCGAGACCCCTCACGAGCTGGGGCTCGCGGGCGCGGTGCGGGTCCGGATCTGCTACGACCGCCACCTCGGCCGCGAGGTGGCGGTGGTGGAGCTGGAGACCGGGAGCCAGGCCGCGGCGGAGCCAAGCGACGCTGCCGAGCCAGGCGAGCCGGCAGAACCGGCGGATCAAGGCAAGCAGGGCGCCCTCACGGACGCCACTGGCAGCGCGGCTCCAGAGGGCACGACCTGGTTCCTCAGGGAGGCGCGGGTCCTCGGGCAGCTCGCCCACCCGAGCCTCCTGCCGGTCCACGAGCTCGGGAAGCGAGCCGACGGCAGCTACTACTACACCACGCGGCGGCTCCAGGGCCGCACCCTGGCCGCTGCCCTGAAGGCCTGCAAGACCCTGGTGGACCGGCAGGCGCTCCTGCCACGCCTGGTGGATCTCTGCCACGGGCTCGCCCACGCCCATGGCCGCGGAGTGCTGCACCGGGACCTGCGTCCCGAGCACGTGGTGCTCGGAGAGCTCGGCGAGACCGTGATCCTGGGCTGGCGGCGAGCCCGGGTGCGCGGGCAGCGGGACATCTGGGCGGCCGAGCTCACGAGGGAGCTGAAGACCCTCTCAGACGCCGAGGCAGGCCTCACCTCGGGGGTGCCGGCCATTCCCCCGCCCTGCTACCAGAGCCCCGAGCAGGCCAGGGGCGAGCTGGAGGCCCTGGACGAGCGCTCCGAGGTCTGGACCCTAGGCGCGATCCTCTACGAGGTGCTCACCGGGCGTCCCCCCTTCCGAGGCGAGACCCCCTGGGAGGTCCTCGCAAAGGTCAAGGCAGAGCCGCTGGTCCCGGCCGAGAAGGTGAACGACACCCTCCCGAGGGAGCTGGCCGCGATCTGCGCGAGGGCCCTCGATCGCTCCCCGGCGGATCGCTACCCCTCGGCCGCGGCCATGGCCGCGGACCTCGAGGCCTACATGACGGGCGGGAACGTCAAGGCCCACGAGCCCACGAGCTGGGAGCTGGCGCTGGGCTTCGTGGCCCGGAACAAGGTCCTCACGGCGGCGGCGGTCTTCTTCCTGGCGCTCCTTCTCGCCGGGGCCGGGCTGCTCTTCGAGGAGCGCGAGGAGGCCGAGACGGCCCGCCGGAGCGCGCAGCTCGACCGCCGCCGGGCCGAGCAGGGTCGCAGGGCCGCCGCGGACGGCCGGGATCGCGAGGAGGAGCTGCGCCGAAAGGCAGAACGAACGGTGGAGGAGGCCCACCTGAAGGTGGCCCAGGCCTATCTCCAGGCCGCAGAACGGGCCCTTGCGGAGCGCCGTCACCCGAGCGCCGGGATCTTCGCCGCCGCCTCGCTTGCGCACACCCCGGCACGCGTCTTGGGAGGCAGGGGGAGTGCTGGAAGCAAGGGCGGCGCCGCGGCCTTGCCCCGGACCGCGCCCGCCTGGCCGAGCCTCTCCACCGCGGCCCGCTCGGTGCTCCTCCAGGCGACCCAGGAGAACCTGATCTCGCACGACCGGACCATCAAGGAGGAGTTCAGGGTCTGGCGAGTGGCCCAGTCCCCGGACGGGGGCTACCTCGCCTGGTGCGGCGAGGGCACCGAGGTGCGCCTGCACAGCCTGTCGGATCAGAAGCAGGTCGCCAGCCTTGCCATGCCCGCCTCGCCCGTGCTCGGCGTCGCCTTCAGCCCCGACGGAAAGCGCCTCGCCGCCGCAGGCGGAGGGGGCGTGGTCCGCCTCTGGAGCGTGCCCGATGGCCAGGTCATCGCCACCTTGAAAGCCCACACGCAGCTCGCCTTGTCCGTGGCTTTCTCGCCCGACGGCAAGCAGCTCGCCACGGGGGGCTCGGACCATGTGGTGCGGCTCTGGGGCCTCGGACGCTTCGTCGTGGACCAGGCCCTCCCGCACCCTGGCCAGGCCGTCTGGTCCATCGCCTACTCCCCGAACGGCCGTCTGCTGGCCTCCGCGGGGTTCAGGCAGGGAGAGCAGTCTCGCGTGAGGGTCTGGGACGTGGTGGCCCAGCGAGCCCTCGCGACCTTCTCGGACCACATGGGGCCGGTGTGGGCCGTGGCGTTCTCGCCGAACGGCAGCACCCTGGCCTCGGGGGGCCTGGATCGCGAGGTTCGCATCTACAACGTCCAGCAGGCAGCACCCCTCCAGCGCCTCTCGGGCCACGAGGGAGACATCACCGCGCTGGCCTTCTCGCCGGACGGCAAGCGCCTCGCCTCTGGCAGCGCCGACCGCACGCTCCGCCTCTGGGACGCCCTCAGGTGGCAGGAGCGGACCGTGGTGCGAGCCCACGGGGGCCACGTCTGGGGCCTGGCCTTCAGCCCGGACGGCAGACGCATCGCCACCGGCGGCTGGGACCGTAAGGTGAAGCTCTGGCGAGCGGTCGTGGGCGAGCCCCAGAAGATCCTGCCCACCCCTGGCCTTGTGACCTGGGCCGCCGTCGTGCCCGGCACGCCCCTGGTGGCCGCCATCGGCGCCGATCAGACGCTCTTCGTCCTGGATTCGAAGACCCAAGCCCTGCGGCACCGCCTGAAGCTGCCCTCCCTCGGCACGGAAGCCGTGGCCATCTCGCCCCAAAAGGGGCTCTTCGCCTATGCCCTCGGAAACCGATCCATCTGGCTCTTGGATCTGGCCAGGGGTCAGCGGCTCAGGATCCTCACCGGCCCCTGGCCTCAGCCCGTCTCGCTGCTCTTCACCGCCGACGCCAGGAATCTGGTCGCCCTCTGCCAGGACGGCCTGATTCGAATCCTGGACCCGGAGGGCCGCAAGGCGCCCGTGACCTTCAAGGCCCCCGCCGGCAACCGTCGCGTCCTCGCCATCTCGCCCGACGGAAAGACCCTGGCTGCTTCCTTCAGCCAGGCCAAGGCTCACCGCGTGGAGCTCTGGGACCTCGCCTCGGGCAAGCTCCTTCGCAGCCTGGCCGACCACCCCGAGGAGATCCTGGCGATGGGCTTTGGCGCTGGAGGGCGATCCCTTGTGACCGCCTCGGCGGATCAGGAGGTCCGCCTCTTCGACCTCGGCTCTGGAAGGCTCCGTCACACCCTCGGCGCCCACTCCGACGAGATCCTGGGCCTGGCCGTCAGCGCGGACCTCCGGCTGGCGGTCTCGACGGGCCGTGACGGCGCGGCGCGCATCTGGAGCCTCGAGTCGGGTGGGCTCACGAGGACGCTGCGCCTGGAGCAGACGGTACACCGGGCAGCCTTCACGCTGGACGGCAAGGCCCTGCTCCTGCCCGGCCCCGACGGGCTCAAGATCGCGCCACTCCAGCCCGAGACTCCTCAGGCCAAGGGCACGGATGGGGCTTTGGCCGAAGCGCCAAGGGCGCTGCTCGAGCGACTTCTGAGGGCAGCGGATCTCCGCCTGGAGGGCATGGAGCTCCAGGACACGCCCTGAGTCCGGGCAGCTGGATTTTCGGCTTCACAGCGCTCCGTCTCGCGCTCGGTATGCTCTCTTGTGAGCCCACCTCGGCTCTGCTAAGACAGATGCTTCCGAAACCCACGAGGGAGTCACTGGCCCATGAAGAAGTGTACCTGCGCGCTCGCGCTGCTCATCGGCGCGTCCCTTTTGGCCTGCGGCCCCAAGGCCACCACGCCTGCCGCGGCGCCCCGGCCCGAGAATGCTCGCCCCGGGACTCCGGCTGCTCCTCCTCCGTCGGGAGGCGCAGCCACCGACCGCCACCGCCTTGCACCTCTCCCTGCCGAGGCCCGCCCCTCACCGGCCCCGTGCATCCTGGAGTCCCCCTCGAGGACCTTCTGCCTGCGCGAGGCCCTGGTGAGCCCCGGCCCGTGCAAGGGGCCGCGCTGCCAAGGCCGCAGGGTCTTCCAGCTATTCAAGACCCCGGAGGTGAAGGTCTCCGAGGTGCGGGCCGCCCGCGCCGGCAAACCCCTCCACCTGACCGATTCTGGGGTGCTGGTGACCTCGCCTGGGCAGGCCGTGATGGGCCCGAGGGCCGTCCTCTTGATGCTCCACGCGCCAAACGGACTCACCCTGGTCCGCGCCTCTGATCTGCTGGCCCCGAGCCGCTTCCTGTCCGACAGGCCCTACCAGACCGAGCTCCGGGGCCGCGAGCTGCACGTCCTCCTCGAGGGCGGCCAGACCGTCTCCTTCAGCATGGAGTCGCTCAAGGCGAACGCGCCCGACTCTCACTGCCAGGTCCTCGCCAAGGGACGCGTCGTGATCTCACGCTCGGTGTTCGGCGCCCGAGGCACCAGCGCCGTGGCCAAGGGAAGCTGCGCCAGCCACCGCGTGGACTGGTCGATCGAGAGCCACGAGGCGCCGCTGGCCCTCACACCTACCGGCAAGCGGCTAGTGACTCGAAACCCCGACCCGCAACCAGGCAGGACCGGCCATGTGGCCACCATCTGGCAGCGCAAGGGCATGGCTGGGGTCGCGCTCAGGAGGCTAGTGCTGCGCGACCTCGTGAAGCTCTCCGAGCGTCTCCCGCCACCTGGCTGCCAGGGCGCTGCCTGCCGCGCCCTGCCTCGCTACGCCTTCGCCTCCGGCGGTCTTCTGACCATCTACTTCCCCTGGGGCGCGGAGAAGAAGCTCGATCTGACCGATTCCGGTCTCCTGAGGGCCGGGCAACGCCCCACCTGGTCCTTCGGCCCGAAGCCCACTCCAAGGACAGGGCCCCAGCAGCTCTGGATGGGAGATCCCAGGGCCAAGACGACTCTGATGGTCTATGGGGATCTCCAGTGCCCCTACACTGGCGAGCTGATGCAGGACCTCCGCGACCTGCTGTCGGTGCAGCGGAAAGGCGTCAAGGTGGTCTGGACCGACTTCCCCCTGCCCTTCCACAAGGAGGCCATGCCCGCGGCCATGGCGGCCCGGTCCGTGCTCGCCCAGAGGGGCCAAAAGGCGTTCTTTGGCTTCATCGACCATGTGTTTTCGAACAGGGTCTGGATTTCCCCCGAGAGCCTCGCGGCCTGGGGGCAAGGCTTTGGCGCGAAGCCCGAGAGGATCAAGGGAGACCTGGCGGCCGGGAACCACAAGGCCGAGATCGACGCGAGCATCGCGCTCGGAAGGCAGCTAGGAGTGCGCCAGACGCCGAGCCTCTTCATCAATGGCGCCAAGGCCAAGCACGCCGGGGGCTTCTGGGCCATCAGAGCCCAGCTCGAGCCCCTCCTTGGCAAGGACTTGCGCCCCCTGCGCTGACCTGCTGCGCGCCTTCCGGGACGCCGACTCGGAAGAGGCCGTCCGGATTGTTCGCGTGAAAGCTGTCTATTGACCTCCTGGGGCGGATAAACGAACATCTATCGTATGAGCGCAAATCTGGACGAGGCTCCTCGAGTCGAGCGGGAGCGGTCTAGATGCCCGGCGGCGAGGGCATCCTTCTTCGCTCTCCTTCACGTGCTACTGCTCCTTGGGGCACAAGGCTGCGTCTTCGACCAGGGAGGGCTGGCCCTCCCACCGGACGCCAGGGTCCCGGACGCGAGGATCCCGGATGCGGCTGTACCTGACGCCGCGTCTCGGGACGGCGCGGTGGACGCCGCCACAGGAATTGACGCCGCACAGTCCGATGCCCAGACGGTATCGGACGGACAGACCATCTCCGACGGACAGACCATCTCCGATGTCTTCGTGAGCCCGGACGCCCTCGTGGACACTGATGGAGACGGCATCGCGGACTCGGTTGACAACTGCCCCGCAGCTCACAACCCGGGACAGGAAGACGGTGACGGCGACGGCGTGGGGGATGTCTGCGACAACTGCCCCACAGCTCACAACCCGGGACAGGAAGACGGTGACGGCGACGGCGTGGGAGATGTCTGTGACAACTGCCCCGCGGTTGCCAACCCGGGCCAGGCCGACGGTGATGGCGACGGCGTGGGCAACCTCTGCGACAACTGCCCCACAGCTCACAACCCGGGCCAGGCAGATGGCGACAACGACGACGTGGGGGATGTCTGCGACAACTGCCCCGCGGTAGCCAACCCGGGCCAGGCCGATGGCGATGGAGACGACGTGGGCAACCTCTGCGACAACTGCCCCACAACTCACAACCCGGGCCAAGAGAACATCGACGGCGACTCCTTGGGTGACGTCTGCGACCCGGACATGGACGGAGACACCATCCTCAACGAGCAGGACCCCGAGCCCACGACGCCCGACACGGTCCTTTACTACGCGAGCTCGTTTCAGAACATGGACGACTTCGAGACCGGCATTGGAACCTGGAGCGCCAGCGGGGGGCAGATCTGCCAGGGCAGCTCCACGGCCCTCAGGGCCATGGCGCGGCTGGGCTCCACCGAGCTCACTGCCACGAGCTACCTCGTCGAGACCGAGTTCAACGCCATCCAGATCGGATACAACGGCACCAACACGCCCTGGGCGGGCATCCTCATGCGCTCGACCAGCGTCGGCGGCAGCTTCAACGGCTACGTCTGCGCGGTGGACTTCACCAACAGGTGCCTGGTCATCGCCGAGTACGCCAACGGAACCTACAGCGGAACGCGCGCCACCTCTACGTTGAACTCCGTGGATACCGCTCCAATGCTCTTCAAGCTGAGGGCCACCGCCAATGGCTCGAGCCTCGGCTGTCGTCTGCTCCCGAACGGGCCATCCATCTCCGCGACCGACTCCACGCTGGCCTCCGGGACCGTGGGGTTCTACACCATCCTGGTCCAGGCCTGCTTCCACTACCTGGTGGTCGTGACGCCCTGAGCAAGCCGCGCGCAAAGACGCTCACAGCCCGCCAGGGGACGCAGGTGGATGAAGCGTCCGCCGGCATAGGCCGGAAGCACCAGGCAGAGATGTTCCGCGCGCCCCTTGGCCTGCTTCTCACGGTGGCTCTCACGTCGAGCGCCGGCGTAAGCTCGCGGGCCGAGCCGGGCCCGGCGCCGCCCGCTGGCAAGCTCCGCTCCCCTGGGGCCGAAGCCCCGCGGCTCTCCCCTGCCATAAATTCTCGTCCGGGCCTTCCCGGCCTCAGTCCCGCCAAGGCCCGACCCGACGATTCCCTCGAGCGCCTTCAGTTCTTGTGCGAGCGCCTGGACGCCCGCGAGCGCAACCTCCGCCTCTGGTGGGGGATCTGGGTGGGCGTGCACGCCAGCATGGGTGCGGCTCAGGCGCTAGTGGCAGGGTTTGCGGATCGCGCCTTCGAGAGCCCGAAGCGGGCCCGCTCCTACAGGAACAGCCTGGCCACGGGCGCCATCACGAGCGGCGTCGGCCTGGTGGCGGCCCTCGCCTCCTACCCCGCCGGTGCGAGAGGCTGCGCCCCGGCCCGCCGCCTGCGGGACGGCAGCACCGAGGGAGACGCCAGGGCCCTCGCCCTCGCCGAGAAGCACATGAGGGACACGGCCAAGGGCCTGCGCTTCGGACGTTCCTGGCTCACCCACCTGGGCGGAGTCGTCGTGAACCTGGCGGCGGGCCTGGTGCTGTGGCTGGCCTTTGACCAGCCCGTTGACGGCGCCGTTCAGCTCCTGGCGGGAACCGCCGTGGCGGAGCTCCAGGTCTGGACCCAGCCCACCGCGACCATCCGGGACTGGGACGAGTACCTGCGACGGTTCCCTGCCCCGGCAGAGGCCTCCCACCAGACCCTCACCCTAGAGCCAGGCTGGCGTCTCCTGCCCTATCCAGGCGGCCTGGGCCTCCAGATCAGCTACTGAGGAACCAGGGGGAAGATTCGATTGCCCTGGCGCCTTTGGCTCCCGGCCCGTGGCTCAGGATCGCTCCACGTCCCCAACAGCCAACTTCTTGGCAGCGCGTCCGGGCCCCGGCTCCGGCTCAGGTTCCAGCTCTGGCTCTGATTGTGTCCGCTATGCCGTCTGCCAAGAACTGCGCATCCATCGCGCTTGTCCCGGCTGCAATCCAAGAGAAGGAATCCCTGTCTGGTTCTCCTCCTTCCCGGTTCTCCTCCTTCCCGGTTCTCCTCCTTCCCAAGGAAGGGCTAGAAGGAAGCGACTGCCACCTTGGGGGGGAGTACGACATTCCCCCTCCCGATGTGGCAGTTGGGCCTGTGGCGCCGAGGCATCATTGGTGCCAGACAATACGTTTGGGGGCTGCCTGTGGACGAAAAGAGAGCCGATTAGCGCACAGACACAGCAAGGCAACTCGTCGCGACTGCCATTTTGGGGGGGAGGACGACATTCCCCCTCCCGATGTGGCAGTGCAGTGGGTAGGAGAGCCAGGATAGCTTCGCCTAGATAGCTTCGCCTCCGGGGTGGACGACTATTTCGCACCCGTAGCCGCAGACCGGCTCCGACTATACGTGAGACCGATGCGCTGGCCGACCGAGTCTGCGCCGTGGCCTATCGGCTTCACGAGCACTGCGCCAGGCCAAGGATCGACGGATCGCCCGAGATGTGAAACTGACGGTGTCGCCCATCTCCACGGTGGCCATCGACGGCAAGACCGTCGGTACGCTGCGCTAGGACGATCTGCGTCGATTCCTTTCCCCAGCGCCCGATAAAGCCACCGGGAGGCCATTAAGGATCGGTCCTGGCACGTGGCTCCCGGCCTTGACGCGGGCATCCGCGACCTCGATACTTCCCAAATGTCACCTTTGTGTTTCAAACGGGCCGCGGGCGGCCGCCAGGCGAGCATGACCGCGGCCATGGCCCTCGGCCTCGGTGCGGCCCTCCTCTCCTGCGTCCACCCTCGCATCGAGCTCGGGCCTGACCCGGACCTGGAGAAGAAGACAGTAGTCCGGCGCTCCCTCATCCCGGGGGCAGGCAATGGGACCTTTGCCTTGGTCAAGATCCAGAAGGGAGAGGTGATCGGCGAGTACGGGGGAGTCCTGCTCGTCGAGAAGGACGTTCCCAAGAACACGGCCTACCTGGTGCGCCTGCCGGCCTGCGCGCAGGTGGAGGGCCAGCGGTATCACTGGCTGGACGGCAAGGGCTCGAGAGCGCATGTCACGAGGGTCAACTTCGCCCCCTCCAGGATCAACGGATACGAGACCAAGCTCCAGAACGCCCAGATCGCCGCGGTCTGCCGCCGCCCGTTCATCGTCTTCACCGCATCGAGGGACATCCAGCCAGGCGAGGAGATCCTCACGAGCTACGGCACCAGCTACGACTACGACCCCTTCATGAAGCTGAAAAACGTGCAGCGCTACTTCTGCAAGCGCCTCGATATCGACTGCTCGAAGAAGTTCACCTACGTGCCCTGAACCGGCACGGGGTGGGCACGGAAAGCTCGAGCGAGGACAGCTCAGGCCGCTAGGCGCCGATCCGCGCCGCGGGCGTGGCGAGAGACCGCCTCCACCAGGAGGGACCAGGCGCCGCGGGGCAGGTCGTGCCCGAGCCCGGGCACTAGCTGAAGCATCGCGCCCGGGATGGCCCGCGCCGTGGCCATTGCCGCCGCTGGAGGGAGCAGAGGATCCTCCAGGCCGTGTAGCACCAGCGTTGGGCAGCGGATCCTCGACAGCAGCTTGCTGCGGCTCCCGGCCGCGAGGAGAGCCGTGAACTGCCGGACGAAGCCTCCTGGGTCATGGGAAGGATCCCTGTCCCAGCAGGCCCCCCAGACCCTCCTGGCCTCCTCCTCGTCCCACTCGATCCCCCTGCTCCCGCAGACTCGCAAGAAGGTCATGCCGGTCTCGATGGCCTGCTCGCGAGTCCGCGCCGGAGGCCGGACGAGGGTGCCGAGTGCCCGCGGCCTGGGAAGCGGCAAGAGGTCTCCAGCGCTGGAGGCGAAAGACACCAGGGAGCGAACCCTGTCCGGGTACTCGATGGCCATGGTCTGGGCGATCATGCCGCCCATGGACATGCCCATGACGTGGGCCCTGTCCCAGCCCACCGCGTCGAGCAGCCCGACGGCGTCCCTGGCCATGTCCATGAGCCCGTAGGGAGCGGCGATGGGGAGGCCGAGACCACGCCTGAGCAGAGACAGGCGGATGTCCGGCGCCCGGAGGCCCACGAGGTGCGTGGACAGGCCAGTGTCCCGGTGGTCGAAGCGCAGCACCTGGAAGCCGGCGTGGGCGAGGGCGTTGACGAAGCCCTCG
>JAVEWA010000001.1:0-51433 GCA_034004785.1 Polyangia bacterium | reverse complement strand
AGGTGCCCCGGCGAATGGGCCCTTTAGCCCGGCGGATTGCGCTTCCCGGCCGGATCGAGTGGCGGTTTCCTTTTTCGTCGCCAACGAGCGTGACCAGCCCGTTGGCGAGGACGGTAGGCTCCAAGTCGCAGATGGGATCGTACACCTCTCCGGTGCGCGGCTTTCAGACCCCACGGACACGACCCAATCCATCTCCGTAGGTCAACTCCAACTGGAGAGCGGCGGAGAGTCCTTCCCTCTGTCGGGGGAGATCCTGGAGGTCAGATTCCACCCGACTTCTACCAGCCCCGCGAGGATGGTCCTCCTGCACGACCACGGACGAGAGGCTGGAGAAAGAGATTCCGCGGACGAGCGCATCGCCGCCTTGTCCGAGCTGGTGCTCGAGGCCCTCTGCCAGCCCGAGCCCGCCCTCGGCTGCCTCATGCCTGGCGACACGAGGCTCTCACTCTACCGCCTCGGCAGTGGCGCGGCGATCCCCATGGTACAGAGATCCCGACGGGTAGAGGCCCTGGACGGTGCACTGGACGATCTCCGTCACGCCGGTGAGTCGGGCTCGGCGCCCTACTTCTACCTGGCGGACGGAGTGAGACCCGGAGGCATACTCCTCGGGCTGGCGGAGTGTGACGGGAGCGACTCCTCTTCCCAATGCTGGCCCGCCCTCGTCCTGACCGCTGGAGCCGAAAACCTGGAGGACTCTTCCCTCGATTCGAGCTCACTGCCACAGGGAACCAGGCTCTTCGCGGCGGGCCTCGTGGACCGGCCCGACCTGCGCCGGCTCGCCTGCCAGACTGGCGGTTTCTTCTTCTCCTCCTCGCGACCGTCTGAGCTAAGGCTCATAGTCAACCGATCCACCACGGAGATCCCTGAATTCGACTACGGTTTTGCCCGTCAGGTCCTGATGGCTCTCAAGGGACGCTGGGAGGCGACTCTCTCTCTGTCCGGATTGCCGGCGAACTATGACCCATCGGTTTCCTCGGTGCTCTCCGGCTCCTTGTCCATCACCCTCGATAACCAGACCTCTTCCACCGACTTTCAGGTCACCCTCGGAGGCTACTGATCGCCATGCGCGCGTCTTCCATACCCATCCTCCTCTTACTATCCGCCCTGGCGACTCCAACCCGGGCAGGCGCTCAGACCAAGACACCAGCCGCTGCCGAGGATGAGCGACAGGGTGATGCTCTCGCGAGGGATCTCGAGCTCCGCTGGGGCCGAACCAGGGAGGTCCAGGTGGTAGTGAACAGGCTATACCCGAAGGATCTGCGCTTCGAGCTGAATGTCTTCGCAGCGGTGCTCCCGAACGACCCCTTCCTGGTCTACCTGAATCCTGGCCTGAGAATGGCCTTCCACGCGAGCGAGCAGTGGGCCATCGAAATTGGTGGATCCTACGCCCTGGGGCTCGACACGGGGTTGCGCCGAGAGCTCACCGAGGCGGACGCTCTGGTACAAGCTCGCCTGCGCGACAAGGTGCTCGGCCGCTTCAGCCTCGCCGTGCTCTGGAGCCCTATCTACGGCAAGCTCGCCTGGACCAACACCAAGGTCGGCCACTTCGACCTCTACTTCCTCGCGGAGGCCAGCGGCCTTTTCGCAGACGCGGTGCCTGACATGGATCTCAAGGGAGGTGTCTGGGGAGGCATCGGCCTGGGGCTCGGGTTCCGATTCTTCGTGACCAGGCTCCTGTCGCTGCGGGTTGAGTTCAGGCAGCGGGTGGAGATCAGAGAGGGTCTCGGGCAGGACGCCATCCGCCTCTCCTGGCCGAGCGAGATCTCCCTGGGCCTCTCCTTCCTCATGGGACGGGGTCGGAGGAGGGCAGAATGACCGTACGTCGCCTCTTGACGGCCCTGCTCGGCGCCGCCGTCTTGCTCTGTGCCGCACCTCAGGCAGGGGCAATGACCCTGGAAGAGGTCATCGTCCTGTGTAAATCCGGGGTCAGCGTGGAGGTCATCCTCGAGAGCATCAGACGCGATCCCGCGCCACCCCGGCCCAACCCCTCCGAGGTCTCGCGGCTGCGCAAGGCCGGTGTCCCAGAGCCTGTCATTGCCGTCCTCTTAAGAGGCGGCCCCGGAGGCCCGAAGACCGCCCCGCGCCCGACGGACGCCAGGAAACGCCAGGACGAGGAGCGCAAGGAGGCGAGCGAAAAGCTGCGCGAGGAGGCGGAGCGGCTCCGGCAGGAGGCGAGACGCCTTGCCAAGGAGGCGCGGAGCACCAAGGCTCGCACCGAACAGGTGGCTGGACGGGTGAAGACCGAGCTCAACTTGGCCTTCAGAGATCTGCGGCGAGGGCGCTCCTTCGCAGCAATCTCGCGGTTTCAGAGCTTCATGCGCTCTGGGCTCGTGCAGCCCAACTCCTACGCCTACCTGGAGGCCAGCTTCGGTTTGGGGCTCGCCTTCCGCGCCGCTGAAATGCCCCACTCCGCCGCCCACCTCCTGGTGGAGGTGATCCGCCGCGGCCCTCAGACCCCCAGGTTCGAGGAGTCGGTCACCATCCTGGGAGCGCTGATGGATCAAATCGACTTCGTCCACCCGGTGCTCGCTCTCCTCGCCGAGTTCGAGCGGGAGGTGGCGAAGAAACCGCGCGGCTGGCTCGACGAGTACAACTACCTCCTGGGAGAGTTCTACGACCACTATGAGAACGCTCCGAACTCCATGCGCCACTTCAGCAGGGTCTCCACGAAGAGCCGCCGATATGCCGCGGCCCGCTACCACCTGGGCGTATTGCACACCGAGGCGAAGAAGCCCAGAACGGCCGTCTCACTGTTCAGGGAGGCCCTGCGCCGCGCCGAGGGAGATCGCAACCAGGGAGTGGTGGAGCTCGCCTCCCTGGCGCTTGCCCGACTGGCCTTCGAGGTCGGGTCATATACAGCCGCGGCCCACTTCTACCGGCGAGTGCCCCGCGCCTCACGCCACTTCGCCAGGGCCCAGTACGAGCTCGCCTGGACCCAGGTGATGTCGGAGCGCTACCAGGAAGCCCTTGGCACCATTCACGGCCTGCAGAGCCCCTTTCTCAGACAGGTCTTCGCGCCAGACAGGCTGGTGCTAGAGGCGGCTACGTACTTGAATCTCTGCCGGACCAAAGAGGCGACCCAAGCCCTCGCTCGCTGGAGTTCCGAGATCGGCCCTGGCCTGGAGAAGCTGCGGTCTCTCCTCGAGGGGCAGCTCAAACCTGGGGCCCTGCTCAAGGCCACACAGTCGCTGGCCGCCAAGCGGCCAAGCGCTCTTCCCCTCTTCGCCCTCCAGTCCGTGATCGCAGACCTGGGCGTGTACCGGGCTCACTCCTCCCTCACTCAGCTCGAGGTCGAGCGGAAGCTGGCGATCCGCAACCTCGCCGGTCCGATCCGCGACCTCGTGGTAAGCGGCCTCGACAAGCGGCTGTTCGCCTTTCGAGAGCGACTGGACCTGGAGCTCCGCCGACGGTTGCGTGACGTGATTGTCGAGCTGGACGGCCTGAAGGTGAAGGCCGACGAGATAGGCTTGGAGGTCGAGCTCGCCGAGAAGAGCCGGCTGGAAGAGGAGCGCCGGGCTATCGCCGCTGGGCAAAAGGTCGGGCCCGAGGACGGCGGGCGCCGAACGCAGCGCCTTCGAGTGGGTTCTTCACAGCAATCCTGGCCCTTCGATGGAGAGTACTGGCTGGACGAGCTCGGCGGCTACCGGAGCGCCCTGCGTAGCGCTTGCCCGAAGACCAGCGGCCCAGACAATCGGAAAAGCCCATGACCAAGAGTCCATTCGAGCAGTCGGGCCCGGTTCGCCGTTCCACCCTCGATGCCCGCCCTGGAAGGCGATGGCGAGCTCCTCGTTTTCAGACGATCTCTTTGCGGTCGATGCCGTTCATCATCCTGGCATGGGCCCTCTTGCCCTGCCTGCCGCGTGACGCGGCGGCCCAACGCATCCAGGGGCGAGAGGTCAAGGGGCTGGAGATCAAGAGCCACAAGGTCGCCTCGGGCAGAGAACGGGTCAAGGAAGCTGCCGGACCAGCCTCTCGAGACTTCGAACGCGAGAAGGCGCGCCAGGCAGCGCTTCAGACCAACGAGCAGCTCCAGTCCGAGAAGCGCAAGAAGATGATCGAGCTGGTGACTCGGCTGCTCGCCTCCCGCACCTACAAGCTCTCGCAGTATCGTACCCAGCGGAGCATGTATCTCATGCGCAAGGCTGATCTGGAGTTCGAGGAGGGGCGCTACCAGAACCTCCGTCGATATGCGGCCTACGAGAAGGAGCAGCAGGACTTCGATGCAGGGCGCCGCAAGGAAAAGCCCGAGCCTCCCAAGTCGGACTACACCGACGCCATCGCCACCTACCAGAAGCTCGTGACCGAGGATCCGGACTTCTCTCGAGGCGACGAGGCGCGCTTCAGGCTGGGCTACTGCCTCAACCAGATGGGGCGCTCCGCCGACGCCGCGCGTGTGCTCTCCGAGCTGGTGCAGCGCCACCCGAAGAGCCCCCTGGTGGCGGACGCATATCTGCAGATGGGGGAGATATGGTTCGACGCCAACAAGTTCATCGCCGCCATGGGCAACTACCAGATGGTCTATCGGAAGTATCCGAAGTCGGTCATGGCCGGCTACGCCGAGTACAAGTACGCCTGGAGCCTGCACCACCAGAACAAGCACGGCGAGGCCATCGCCGCCATGCAATCCGTCGTGTCCAACCGCGCGGCAGACCTCAAGGAGCAGGCACTCAGGGATCTGGTCTCTTTCTACACCGAGCTAACGGACGGTTTCCCAAGGGCGAGAGACTACTTCCTCAAGGTTGGCGGAAAGGAAGTCGCCCAGCGCCTCCTATGGCGAATGGCGCGCACTCTAGACAGCCAGGACAAGAACCTGCCCTCCCTCGAGGTCCTGGCCTGGCTGCTGGCCCAGTACCCCACCGCGCTCGAGGCCACCCATTACCACCAGCTCCAGGTGGACATCCTGGTGCGACTACGTACGCCGGAGCGGCTGGACGCTGCCCTGCGAAGTATCGTCGCCTTCTACTCCCCAGGCAGCGCATGGATATCTGCTCACAGGTCCAAGCCCGCTGTCGCAGCCAGCGGCAGGCAGCTCGCGGAGAAGGCCCTGGCCTATGTGGCAACCTACTACCACCGCGAGGGAAAGGCTGGCAACCGGGAGGACCTGCTTCGGCGCGCAGTAAACACCTACTCCGAGTTCCTCAAGCAGTTCCACTCCTCCAAGCAGGCGCCTGCCATGCGCTTCTACCTCGCGGAGCTCCTCAGGCACTTCGAAGACCACGATGTAGCCGCCACGCGCTACGGCGAGGTGGTGGCCTCCGGCCCCTCCCCCTTCAGGGAGGACGCTGCCTTCCAGCAGGTCTTCTGTCTGGCTCAGCTTCTGACCTCGAAGGGGCTGGATAGGCCGGTGCCCACCAAGGTAGGCTCGGAGACCATTCCCAAGACACCGCTCGCGCCCCTTGAGAAACGCTTCGTTGCGGCCAGCGACGACTTCGCCCGCCTCTTCCCAACGAGCAAGGACGCGCCCTCGATTCTCTTCAAGGCAGGGCGCATCTTCTACGACCACGGGCTCCTCGAGGAGGCTGGGCGGCGCTTTGGCAAGGTTATAGAGACCCACCCCAAGGATCGCTACGCGGCGCTGTCGGGCGCCATGGCTCTGGACAGCTACAGCCGCCTCAGGGACTGGCCTCAGGTGGTCAAATGGGCGAGGCATCTGATCGGGATCCGCAACTACCAGCTCTACTCGAGGGCGCAGCTTCGCTCCATTATCGCCGCGTCGGGCATCAAGGCCGCCGAGATCCTGGAGAAGCAGAAGAAATACGAGGAGGCGGCCCTCGCGATGAAGGCCGTTTACGACGAGTTCCCCAAGGACCGGAACGCCTTCCCCGCTCTGTGGAACACCGCAGTCCTCTTCGAGAAAGCTGGGCAGCTCTCGCGAGCCATCACCCTTTACGAGCAGGTTCGCGTCAAAGCGCCCCGAACGGAGTTCGCCGCCAAGGCGACCTTCGTCCTCGGGGCCCTGCACGAGTCCCGCGCCGACTTCGCCAAGGCTGCCATGCTCTACGCCGAGCTCGCGCAGCTCCCACAAATCCCCGAAACGCCGGATGCCCTGCATGGTGCGTCAGTGATGCATGAGGCACTCGGCAACGCCCCAGCCGCAGAGAAGATCCGCCGTCAGTATGTGACCCTCTACCCCAACAGGCCAGACGCAACCCAGGCCTTCTTCAGCATCGGCAAGCTGCTCGAGAGCCAGAAGAAGTGGCCCGCGGCGGAGAAGTTCTACCTGGACTTCGTCAGTAGCCCTCACGCCAAGAAGGCCCCGACCCTCCTGGTGGCGGCCTGGACCCGCGCCGGTCGGACCGTACGTCGCTCCGCCGCTGCCCAGACTGCCCAGGGGCAGAAACGCCAGCTGTCCTACTTCCAGAACGCGGTGACCGCCTTCACCCAAAACAAGCTCCAACCCGGCACTCCGGCCGCCGACTACGCAGGATGGGCGCGATTCCAGCTAGCGGAGGTTCTCTTCGACAGGTTCGAGGCGGTCAAGCTCGAGGGCACGGGCCCGGCCCTGGTTCGGCTCCTCATCGAGAAGGCCAAACGGCGGGAAGCCGCCCAGCGGGAGTATCAGGCAGTGCTCCCCTACAGGGCCCTCGTGTGGTCCACGGCAGCGGTGTACCGCATCGGCATGCTCTACGCCCGTACGGTGGAGTCCCTCTACAGCATCCCGGTACCCAAAGGCATGACCAAACCGGAGGAGATAGAGCAGTACAAGGCAGTGCTGCAGGAGCGGGCTCAGCCCGTGGAAGAGGCCGCCCTCGGCGCGTTCCGAAAGGCCGTGGAGGTGGCGCACCGCCTCCGGGTGTACAACAAATACACGGTGGCTGCGGCAAGCAGGCTCATGAAGCTGGACCCCGAGCAGTACCCGGATCCCGTACGGCCAGTGCTCTTGGGAGGCTACGCCCCCGAGCCCCAGCTCGCCAGACCCATCTTGGAGAGGGGGACCTCGCGATGACCCGCTTCGTGCTACTCCCCCTCTGCGTTGCAGCGGCTACCATGTCCTGCCCTGGGCCCTCGCAGGAGGGCGGCCGAGGCAAGACCACAGCGGGTGCTCCGAGGGATGTTACCTCCAAGGAATTCAACAAGTCTGTTTCGGCCGCCGACAATGACATCAATCTCACCAAGGGCCGAGCTGCCCTGTCGAGGAAGCCTCCCGATCTCCAAGGGGCGCTCATCGCGTTCGAGCAGGCGCTCAGAACGCAGCCGCCCAAACGGGAGGCTCGCCTCAACGCGGCGTTCTGCCTGCTTCGCCTGGGTCGCCTCGGCGAGGCAGAGGCGCACTACCGAGCGGCCGCGGCCACTCCTGGAGACCGGGAGGCCTTGTTCGGCTGGGTGGATGTCCTCTTGAGGCTTGGCCGATTCGAGCCCGCCGAGCGCGCCATCTCCTCCTACCTGAAGGCGCATCCAGCGGACCTTCAGGCTCTTTCCGTGTCCTCGGAGGTGCACAGACGCTCGGGCGCAAAGGACCTGGCCTTGAAACGAGTTCAACAGGCCCTCACCCTGGACCGCAGGGACCCTGGCGCACACCTGATGTTCGCAAGGCTCTATCTAGACCAAAAGGACGCCCGGACAGCCCTGATGATTGTGAACCGCGGGCTCGCACACCATCCACGCCACGCCGAGCTCCTCCTCGCCAGGGGGCTGGCATGGCATGCCCTTGGGGAGATGGGCCGTGCTGTCATGGACATCGAGGCAGCGGTAAATGCAGATGGCGATCTGGTGGCGGGCCGTTTGCTCCTAGGTAAGGTCTATGTGGACAACCTCGACTTCGATGGTGCCCGCAGACACTTCGACGCGGTGCTCAAATCCTGGCCCACGCACAAGGAAGCCATGCTCGGACACGCCAGAGCCCTCTTTGGCAAGAAGCGCTTCAAGGACGCCCTTTCGGGCTATCTGGCAGCCGTGCAGACGCACGGCCACGAGCCTAGAGCGATCTTCCAGATCGCCAAGATCTATCAGGAGCATCTGGATTCCCCAAAGAAGGCCCTCGCATACTACAAGCGCTTCGTCAAAGCTCAGACAGGCCTGCCAAAGGACGACCCTGTCTTTGCAACGATAAAGATGCTCGAATCCATGTCCCGGCCCAAAGTGAGGCCACCGGCCGCGCCACGTACAGTGGCCCCGCCCCGTCGAGGAGGTGATAGACCATGACCCGCTGGACCTGCGCGATGATTTCGTTTGCGCTTCTCGTCCTGCTAGGAGCGGCGAATCCACCCGAGGCAGCCTCCGCACCCAAGGCGGAAGGGGACAGAACCCGTTTCTACGACTTCGACGAGCTCCTCATCGATGGGGAGATCAACAAACCCGCGACCGTCTATACGAGGGCCTTGAAGTCGCCCCTCTTCGATCGACTGCTGAGACTGCAAAAGAGCTTCCTCGACCAGATCAGCCGCACCTCGCGTGATCCAGGACTGCGCTGGTTCAAGTAGCTCCTCAGCTCAGTCGAACAGAGACCCTGGAGGCCAGATGAACGTCACCTGCGCTAAGTGCGGCTCTTCGTGGGAGATCGAGGACCAGCAGATCCCTCCCGATGGCCTCGCTCTCAAATGCCCAAGCTGTCTGGGCTCGTTCTTCGTTCACCGAGCCCAGCCCGGTTCAACGACCCAGGGCCACCTGGGCGCGGATCTCGCGAGCCTCAAGCTCTTCGTGAAGAGAAGCACGGGCGGCGTCTTCGGCCCCTTCACCGGCAAGGCCATCGAATCAATGGCTCGCTCTGGCAAGCTCGAAGGCAGCGAGGAGGTCTCCCAGGACAACAAGACCTGGATGCCTATCACTGATTATTCTGGCCTCTCTGAGGCCTTCTCCTCGAGGAGCAAACCTGGCGCGGAGCTCCCGGACCTACCGGTTCCCATGACCGCCCAAGAGAAGCCGAAGGCGCCTCCCAGGCCGGCCATACAGCAACAGGCGAGAGATCTCCCGGACCTACCGGTTCCCATGACCGCCCAAGAGAAGCCGAAGGCGCCTCCCAGGCCGGCCATACAGCAACAGGCGAGAGATCTCCCGGACCTACCGGCTCCCATGACCGCCCAAGAGAAGCCGAAGGCGCCTCCCAGGCCGGCCATACAGCAACAGGCGAGAGATCTCCCGGACCTACCGGCTCCCAAGCCGTCTCCCCTCGCGGGGGCGCCCAGGGCGGCCATCACACCGCCGCCGCCTGAGCTGCCAGACCTACCGGCTCCCAAGCCATCTCCCCTCGCGGGGACGCCCAGGGCGGCCATCACACCGCCGCCGCCCGAGCTGCCAGACCTACCGGCTCCCAAGCCATCTCCCCTCGCGGGGGCGCCCAGGGCGGCCATCACACCGCCGCCGCCTGAGCTGCCAGACCTACCGGCTCCAAGGACAGCTCCCCTCGCGGGGGCGCCCAGGGCGGCCATCACGCCGCCGCCGCCTGAGCTGCCAGATCTACCAACGCCAAGGTCGCCAGTGACGCCGGCAGCAGGACCCTACGACCTTCCTGACCTACCAACTCCAGCCCAACCGGACCTCCCTACGCCTAGGTCGCCAGTGGCAGCAGGAATGCCCTTCGACCTACCTGACCTACCGGCTCCGACCCAGCCGGACCTCCCTACGCCCAGATCGCCAGTCGCGCCGGGGACGCCCATAGACCTGCCTGACCTACCGGCTCCGACCCAGCCGGACCTCCCTACGCCGAGGGCCGCCAAGGAAGATGCTGGAGCCATGGGTTGGGGAGAGTTGGAGCTCGACAGCGGAGACGGCCATGGAGACATGCCTGGCGCTGCGCCGGTGGACCTCTCGGAGTTGGATCTCGTCTCCCCAATCGATGTGTCTGCCTCTGGAGCAGATGGAGAGGAAGTCCATCTCGGCCCGGGCGCAGCGATACAACCGGCGCCAGGACAATCACTCGGCCCGGCCGATGCCGAGGAGGATGCTCATCCGCCCCAGGAGTCACGCCCATCCAAACCCTCCCGGCGACAGGGAAGGATGCTTCTTGGAATGCCTCGGGGAATCGCCATCGCCGTGCTCTCCCTTGTCGTGATCGGACCAGCGATCGCGCTCTACCTTGGGACCAGGTCCTCCAAAACCGGATCCCAAGCAAGCAGGGGGCAGGCTGCCAAGCCTCCGGAAGTTGGTCCAAGGGAGCCGCCCACCCGCCCCTCTGAGACCTCGACCACTGTGGCGTATCTGCCCACGATGGATCTCGACACCTTTGCCTCGTACAAGGAGACCGCCCTGGCCCTCTCCAAGAAGGACAAGAAGACCCCTTCCCAATCTCTGAAGGCTGCCCGGGCCAAAACGATGCTCTTGGCGGCATATCGATACACTGCGCCGGACCTGCAGAAGAAGGCCCGTAGGATACTCAAGGAGCTCGGAGAAGTGGAAGACCCGGAGTTCCTCAAGGCTAGAGCCATCGACAAGATGCTCGCGGGAAAGAAAAAGACCGCACGCACTCTCTTGAAGCAGGCTTCGGGGCTCCGAAAGAAGGATCCCGAGATCCCCTTGCTCTCTGGCTACCTGGCCCTGGACTCGGGCGACCTGGCTGCTGCCGAGCGCCACTTTCGCCGAGTGCTCACAACCAGGGAGGAGTCTGCCGGCGCCCGCTACGCCCTGGCGACAACGCTCGCCATCAAGGACGCTTCAGCCACTCGGGAGGAGCGAGCGACGCTCCTCGGTGAAGCTCTGAAGAGCAGCCCACTACATGCCCAGGCTCGAGTTGCTCTCTTGGAGCTGGCGCCGCCCGCCGATCCCCTCGAGAGCGAAAAGAAGCTGAAAGACCTCCTTGAAAAGCTGGGGGAGCAGGCTTCTCCCAGGGAACGCAGCGCCATCGCACGGGGCCTCTCCCTTCTGGCCCTGGGCCAAGGCGCTCTGGACAAGGCCCTCAAGATCCTCTCCGAGGCGACCCAAGCCCAAGGGGTCGAACCAGCCCTGCTCGTCCTGGATGGTCTCACCCGATTGCAGATGGGCGACCCCAGCACCTCCGCAGCCCGACTCGAGGCCGCCATGAAGGTTGACCCCGGCAGCACCCGGATCCTCGAGGCGCTCGTGAGGGCTCACTTGGCCCTCGGCCAGCTCTCGCTGGCCGAAGAGGCTATCGGAAAGCTGCTCTCCAACCGCATCCCAGCCACGAAAGAGAAGCCGGCTGCTCCTCGCGACGGAGCTTCCATGGAGGCCATGGAGCTCCCGAGCGAGCCTCGTGGGGAGAGACCTGCGGGCGAGCCCGAGCCCACCATGCAGGCCAGGAGAAGCGCGGAGGAAGACCCTCGCGCGGACGCTCCACCCCAAAAGGAGGCCGGCGGCAAGGTCGTCCCCTTCGATGACCAATGGCTCAACCTCGCCAGGGGGCGGATCGCCCAGGCGCGAGGAGAATTAGAGGAGGCTCGGAGGCTCTATCTTTCCTCCACAAGCCGCCACCACGACTTCACCGACGGCCATGCGGCATTCCTCGATCTCCTGCACGAGCAGGGTCAGTTCGAGGGCATGAAGACGGTTTTAGAGCTCGTGCGGGCCAGGTACGGAGGCAGCATCCCTGCTCCGCTGGTCATCCTGGAGGGGAGGATGCTCATCGGCCTGGGAAGGTTCGACGCCGCCGAGAAGGTATTGCGTACTGGGAGCGAACGGGATCCATCCTCGAACGAGCTGCTCCTCGAGCTCGCGACCTGTCTCTGGCGGCATCAGAAGAAGCCCGAGGAGGCGTTCCTGCTTCTGGATCAGGTGGCAAAGCGAGCTAGCGCGATGTTGGAGGGTCTGCGGCTCATCGCTGAATACCACTGGGAACGCAAGGAAAGAGACCGCGCGATACAGCGCTTCGAGGACTCTCGCAAGATCCTGCGAAGTGATTCTCTGGACAGGGCCTACGCCGAGATGCTGCTTCGCCAGCCCACGCCCGCCAACCTGGTCAAGGCCAAGCAGCTCATCGAGCCTCTCCTCGAGGATGCGAACCGCAGGGATGACAAGGCCATGGCCCTCCACGCCCTCGTTGCTCTTGTGGAGGGAGACACCAAGGAGGCCTCCAAGCGCATCCGCCGGGCCCTGTCAATCAAGCCAAAGGAACGCGGTCACCGCATGATAGAGGCTCGCGTGGCAGCAGAGTCCGGAGATGCCCGCCAGGCCCTTCAACTCTACGACGCTCTACTTGGAGAGCGCCCCTCGGACCTGGAGGTCCTTTCCGCCAAGGCGCGGATCCTGTGCCGGTTCAGAGACACCAAGCGCTGCATCACCGTCGCTCAAGAGCTCATCAGGAAGCAGCCCACCCCCGAAGCCTTCCTGCTGGAAGGCCAGGGCCATCTGCAGGAGAGAAACCCCGCCCAGGCCATGCGTTCGTTCCGCCGCGCCATCGCGCTGGACCGTGGGCATGCGGAGGCGCACTTCATGCTCGGCCGCACGTTGTTCGACGAGAACAGCTTCACGGCCGCCATAGGCAGCCTGCGCCAGAGCCTCGATTTGGCGGAGGAGTCGAGCCCATGGTGGCCCGATCTGCACTATTTCCTCGGAATGTCATACCTCCGCTCAAAGAGCGCGCGCCTGGGCATCACCCACCTGAACAGATACCTCTCCACGAAGGGAAACCCGGAAAATCCGGAGACCAGCGCCCAGAAAAAAGCCGCCCAGGACGCCATCAAGCGGCCAGCGGAGTGAAGTACTCACGTGCCTGGCAGGCGGTGGTGGTTCAGCTCATTGCGCCCGGCCAGCGCCACCGCTCGATCAGCCCGCCTCGTCCGTCTGTGAGCTCCTCGAGAGCGATTCTCACCGCCTCTTGTTGCGGTTTGACAGCCTCTTCCTTCGACATGTAGAGGCCGCTCACGGATGGTGCTACGCCCTCGCTTCGTCCGCGCCCGAGCTGCCCTCCAACCTCTCCAGCGGGATCTCCCGCGCCTTCGGTCGCGGGTCCCCCGGCCAGCATGTCACCCTCCCTGCCCGTGACGGCCACCTGGCTCTCTCTCCAGGGAGAATCACCCGGCTCGCGCGTCAGGTCTCCTCCTTCGTCTCCACTCTCCTCTCCTGGGATCACCAGGGAATCCCGCCACCTCTCCAGGCCGGAATCTCCCTCGGCTGGCACCTGAAGAATTCCATACACGCCCTCCTGACCTTTCACGGCACCGCAGAGAAAGATGTAGCTACCTACCTCCTCCACCGCCCCGCTCATGAGGGCGCCATCCACGAAAACATCGAGGTCTTCCTCTTCCCTGCCTGTCAGCTCGGCCAGGCTGTATCCAACGAAGGGGCTCTGACCGAAGACGCGAACCGTGGGGAAGGCGGGCTCGAGCAGGTCCATGAGCTCACCGTAGGTTGCGCCGCTCGCAGCGTCAGTTCGATCTCTGCTCTCTGCCCGCACCACGACCATACCCCGTGCAGACAGTGTGGCGCATATCTCCTGCAACAGTCTGGGCGTTCCGAGTAGAGCTGCGACGTCGTTGACGATGACCACGTCGAACTGGGCGCCTCGCAGATCCAGGCGATTCCCCTGGTATCCCCTGAGAGATACCACATCACCCAGACCTTCGACTCGGGAGCGCGCGTGGTGGGGAGCTCGATCCATTCCCAGCACAGAGCGCGCACCCAGGGCGACGAGTTGTCTCAACCCATGGCCGTCGCCGCATCCCAGCTCCAGCACATGGCTTTCCCGGATCCATGGCTCCAGGAACTGATAGGCTGCCAGCCGGTGCAGCTCCTGTCTGAACGTCAGTTCAATACGTGTCATATCCTGCTCGCTTGGAAAAACGCGGCTCGGTGAGTTCGTCTGCCTCGCTCGAGTCGATGGCCGCTCCAGATCGGAGCCTTCCAGAATCTCAGCTAGGATTGATCGATCAGATCGTCGAAGGCCGAATCGACTCCCTTCTGGCCTGCCGCCCTGGAGCTGTCGAGCGCGGATTTCAGCGCGTCGCGCCGTTCGACAACGTCTCGGTAGGAGCTGGCCATCCGTGACACCTTCTCGTAGTAGTAGAGTGCCTCTTGGGGGTCACTGAGCGATTCGTAGGTGAGCCCCATCTGGTAGTAGATGTCAACCTGCTCGGCCTCGGTAATCCTCTCGCAGTATAGCGCCTTCTTGTAGATGTTGATCGCCTCGCTCTGCTCCCCCAGATCACGGTGACACAAAGCGATCATCAGATGACACTGGACCTCGTTGTGAGCCCTCATGGCAGTGCGAAACTCGTTTATCGCGTCTCTTAGCATGCCCATCTCACGATATGCGATCCCGACGTCGAAGTGAGTGTCCGCATCGTCCTCGCCTACCTGCCGCGCAACACCCTCCTTGAACTGTGAGAAGGCGTCGGCTTCCTTCGTTGGTACGTGGGGCCTGAAAGCGGGAGCGGCGTCTGCATGATCTTCCTGGCTCCCATCCTCTGAGAGGCCACTGAAGGCCCCCTCGACGTCGAGATCGTCGAATACTCCATCTCCCTCCTCCTCTCCGTGGAGCTGCGCGGTGAGGCCAGCGATCTTCGCCATGAGGGCCGGATGCTCTCCGTGCTCGTCGATCAGGTCTCGAAGCATCCCAATGGCGTCCTCGAGGAGTCCCTGGTTGATGAAGAAATCCGCCTCTGCCATCTCCTCCGCGAGAGCTTCTGGAACCTCCTGGGCGGCCCGTGGCCGATCCGATTCCTCGGGCGGCAGCATGACTTCCTGGGCCTCATCTTGCAGATCCTGCCCATAATCCGGCCCTGGGCTCCCCGAAGCCCGCGCAGGCTGGCCAGGCCGCTCGAGCGCCTGCAGCTTGTCGCTGGTAATGCTCGCTACCAGCTGTTCTGCCTCCTCCAGTTGCCGCAGCTCGTCCTGAAACAGGTCTTCGGGCCCCATCCCTACGCCCGATGGCTCTCTCCCAAGATCCAGGGGCTCGTCGTCATCGTCACCATCCAGCCCGGCAGCGATGTGAGCGAACCTGTCATGTGACACGATGGCCGTGTCCATCCCGGGCCCCGATTGAAAGTCCGGATCGCCGGCCCTTCGATATTCTTGGGGTTCCAGACCCTCGAGATCTTCCGCCAGGCTGCTGAAGTCCACCTCCAGCTCGTCCTCGGTCCCGAGGACGCTCGGCCCTACTCCCTCCTCCAGGTACTCGAGCCCGGCATCCCCGTATGGATCCGGGGCGCCGTCCGGGTGGCGCTGATTCTTCCCCTCTGCCTCGGTCATCACTGGGCGAAAACGACCTGAGGGGAAGGGCCCCCTGTCCTCCAGATCGCGCTCGAGGGCGTCTATGTCTATCTCCTCGGTGGCAAACACCGGCTGCTCGGCGAAGGCCGCAGCGGCGATGTCATCCATGATCTGGGAGTCCGACTCCGCCCGCTGCCAGCGGCTTGCCAGATGCATGCTGCTCCGCCGCGGACGCGGCGCCGGCTCGGCTCCTGGCAAGTCTGCGAGCATGTCCCGGGCGCGCCGATTGTTGGAGTCAAGCTCGAGGGCTTGCCTCAAGAGCGCCGCCGCCTCCTCGGGTTCGGAGTCCATCTTGGAGCCCGCGACAACCAGGATGGCGGCGACCGCGTCGTCCGTTCGGTCGAGCTTTACAAATAGCTCCTTGAGGCGAAGCTGTGTCTCGAGGTTATCCGGCTCTAGCTGCTTCGCTCGCTCGAGCTGGTCAACGGCCTCCTGCAGCAGACCAAACTTCTCGTAAACCTCTGCCTCTCCGTAGAGCGTCGCAATCTGGCTTGCGGTCTCGTCCTCTTCACCGAGCTCTTCAAAGGCGTCGATCTCCGCGATCTCCTCGATCTCCTCGATCTCCTCCTCTACGGGTGGCTCCGGCTGCAATGGAGCCGGGGCAGGAGCGGGCACGGGACGCGGCTCGTACGCATCGGTAGGGACTACCAGCGCCGAGACTCCGGTAGCTTCCCTGAGCGCGTCCCTCGCCTCTCTGTCATCGGGCGCTAGCATGAGAATGCGGCGGAACACCTCATCCCTCTGGTCGAGCTCCCCCTTCTCCTCGTGGACAGAGGCGAGAACCTTCAGGATGGTAACTGCCTTCTCCGGCTGTTCGAGAGCGATGAAGGCCTTCACCAAGAGCGCCATGGTCTCGGTGTCTTTCTCATCGGCCTTGTAGCAGACTTGGAGCTTCTGGAGAGCTCGGCGGGGATCCTGGCGCTCCAGGTAGAGCGAGGCGACCTCCTTGATGAAGGGGATGTTGTCGGCCTTGTGCCAGATGATGCGCTCGGCCACTCTTAAAAAATCGTCTGTTCTTCCCGAGCTACGGAGGACGTCGGCTGCACGGGTGAACTCGGCGATCGCCTCCTCGACGCGTTTTTCCTTCGAATGGACCTCGGCCAGCCGAATCCTTGCCGCGACGTTCTCGGGGTCCATCTCCACCATTGCGGAGAGGACCTGGTGGGACTCCTCTGTCCGTCCGGCCTTCACGAGGAGCTGAAATGCCGTCTCGAGCTGCCTGCGGGCGTCGGAGATGAGACCTAGCTGCTTGTTGAGGGCCGCCAGCTTGAAGTGCACCTCGACGAATTCAGGTTGAAGCCGGAGGACCTGCTTGTATACCGCCACCGCCTTGAGATAAAATCCCTCTTGGGAGTAGGTGTTGGCCACCTTGAGATAGGTCGCGGTGGCATCCCCGGACGCGCCGACCTTGAGCTGGAGATCCCCAATCTTCAGCCAGGTGCGAACGTCGCCCGGTTCCTCTTCCACTACCCGGAGATACTCGCGAATTGCCTTGTCGAGCTGCCCCTTCTGCACAAACTTCTGGGCAGCGGCGATCACCTTATTTTTATTGATCGCCACAGCCGGGACTAGAGGTCCTTGAGCAGGCGGGGAGCGGTGACTCGCAGGAGAAAGCGCGCTTTCCCGAAGTTTCCATGCTCGGACAGGGTGAGGGCAGCAAAGTACTCATCTGTGAGGGCACGGATGATGATCACCAAGTGCTCGGCCTGGATGGTGACCTCCTTGATCCCCCCGATCTCCAGGATCTCCGCTGCCTTGCGGATCTGCCCGAAGATGAAAGAAAACTCCATACCCACAGTCTGAATGTCCGAAGGCCCAGCCTCCTCACGGCAGTAGGATTCCACCGCAATGCCGTCGAAACCCATCAGCAGGGCGGCTTGGCCCCCTTCGACATTCTCCACCATCTTCTGGAGGTGCTCCCGGAACATCGGCTCTCCTCTCGGCACCGGCCCCTATTGATACCGCGAGTTATGCCCCAAAGTCAAAAATATTCACTTGGTTCGGCTCTATGCGCCTGCTTGTCCCAGGCTCTGTCCGCCACCCCGACCCTAAATGGTAACATCGGGGGCCGGCCCTGGCCCCAGGGGCATGCCCTACTCCAGGGTGCTCATGTCCTCTGCAGGGCAGATCAGGTTTCCACCCATGGTGCAGCAGTCAATTGGCTTGTCCTGGTAGATGTTGCAGCCATTGCCCTCCCTGACCTGCTCAGGCACGAGGCCCGAGTCGCACCCTGGAGTCTCCTCGGGGGATGGGAACAGGATGTAGCGTCCCACCAGAACGGGGAAATCCACTTGGTGGGTCTCCTTTTCGTACTCGCCATGCTGGTACCGGAGCCGGACTCCGATCCGCACCCACTGGGAGTCCCCTGGGCTCGTGAGCCTGCCCGCCAACACCTCCGAGACCGAAGATGGGATGGCCCGGACCTGCACCGCAGCCGACTCGCCTGGCGACAAGGTGATGAAGGCGGGGTAGTTGAACTTGGCCGTTCCGCCCGAGGCTCCGAGATCCAGCTCGACAACGGCCTCGACGATCTCGATCTGGTTCCGCTCGACGTCATCAGTCGAAGCTGTGGACAGGAGGTTGTTCTTCACCAGAGGGAACAGATAGTACTCGGTTGGGACATTCGCTGCGTTCCAAATGTCCAACCTCCCCATCTGGACGGTGTTGCTCGACTGACCGCTCGACACCATGCAGTTGTCGTCCGCAGCCTGCATCTGCAGGATCGTCACCGATTGACGATTCTCCACGCAGGCTCCGATCCCGACGAGCCACGCCACGAGGATCGCGCACCATCCCACTAGTTGGTTCCTCATCGCTGCACCTCCTCGTCCTTCAGTATATTCGAGGAGCGTGGTGTTACGATACGGGGAGTTATGAAGATGAGCATCTCGCTCCGCTCGTCCTTCTTGATCCTCTTCTTGAAGAGCCAGCCTATTACGGGGATCTCGGCGAACCAGGGAACCTTGGAGAAGTTCACCTCGGTGCTCCGTGTGAAGATCCCGCCGATGACCGCCGTGTCGCCGTCCTTGATCATCATCTCGGTGTTGGCGAGCTTCTCCAGAATAGAGGCCTCACCCCTGGAACCCGTGACAACAGTGCTCGGCCGGCTATTGGCAACCTCTATCTTCATGACAACGTTGCCGTCGTTGGTGACGTGGGGCTTGACCTTCAGAGAAAGCTTCGCGTCCTGGAATATGGTGGTCGTGCCCTGCGCGGAGGTCTGGGAGTAGGGGATCTTGAATCCCTGCTCGATCTTGGCCTCCACGTTGTCGAGAACCGTAACCTTTGGAGATGATACGATTCGCACCTGGCCGGTGGCCTCCATTGCCGACAGGCGGAGGTTGACGTTGAAGGCTCCCGTCACGCTACCCAGGGTTAGCCCGAGGGCACCGCCGCTCCCGGAGCCGACCGCCGCGGGCAGGTTCACCGCGAAGCCTGGATTGGTCACACCCGAGCCCTGCAAACCGCTAGTGTTGGTGTCGGCGTCAACGGTGCCTCCCTGCAGCCCCACCGTCGAGGGGAAGAGAAGGCCCGTCGGGTAACCCGTCTGTGAGCCGGCGAGCACGTTGCCTCCCCACTGGATTCCGATCTCCTGGGTGAAGTTGTCGAAGGCCTCCACGATCCGAGCCTCCACCAGCACCTGTGGCGTAGCCGTGTCGAGGGCCTTGGTGAGGGACATGATGGCGCGCAAGTTGGCCGAGACGTCCCTGACGATGATGGTGTTGGTTCGTTCATCGTGGGACACCTTCCCACGCTTGGAGAGCATGTTCTTCTCGATGCGGGCGGCCACATCCTGTGCCTTTGCGAAGTTGACGGGGATCACGCGGGTGTAAACCGGCTCCACCGTGCGCAGCTTCTCCTGGGCGGCTGCGATGGCGTCGAGCTCGGCCTTGATGTCGCTCTCCGGAGACACCCGGATGAGATTCGCCGCATGCCACACCATGCCTAGCTGAAGCGTCTTGAGGATCACCTCGAGCGCCCTGTCCACTTCTACCCGCTGGAGGCGGATGGTTACCTTTCCGTCCACCTTGCCCGCGACAACGATGTTCTTGTTCCAGACCCTGCCAATCAGACGAAGCACGTTGTGGATGTCGGCATTGTTGAAGTCCATATCCACCTTGGGCCCGGTGTAGCGCCCGCCGAGACCGTAACGGTAGCCTCTGTAGGCCTTGAGCGGCTGCGCGGCGGAAGCCGCGGAGGCCGGTCCAACCGGCGCACTGTACGCCGCGACGCGGGCAGCAGCTACGTCCACTGCCCGGGCGAGGGGAGCAGCGGGCTCCCCGCGCTTGGCCCTGGCTCTGGCCACCTCTGCCTTGTCCTTCCAGACGTCGATGTAGAGCTTGCCGGGCGATGAAGAAAGGCGGTACTTGGCTTCCCGGCGCAGATCCACCACCAGATCCACCGAGCCCTGAGTGGTCGGGGATCTGAGGGATGAAACGAGCCGCACGGGGCCGTCGATCTCGGACACGTCGAGGCTCCGCTCGAGGCTCCTGGGAATGCTCGCGCGCGCCACGGTCACTGTCAGGCTGCTGCGCCCCGCGCGGGTGATCTCGTGGACAATTGGGCCCTTCACGTCCACTACGATCCGATGCGCCCACACTCCGTCCACGAACTGCACCTGGGTCACCTGGGAGAGCGTCCTACCACCTTTGGCGGCCCGAGCCTTGCCCCTGGATGAAGCCGTCCTCGACCCGGCTGCCTTGGGGGCCGCGAGTTCCTTGGCGGCTGTCTCCTTGGCCCTCAGCGCGCTGATACGCTCCTTGACCCTGCGGCGCTCGGCTGCGAGCTCGGCCTCCAGCGCCGCGCGGCGCACCTTCAGCTCCGCTTCGAGACGTCTGGCCTCTTCCTTGGAGAGACGCCGCTTGGCAGCGAGGCTCTTCTCCATGGCCCTCTCCTGGCTCCGCACCGCTTCGAGCCGCGCCTCCAGTCGAGCCGCAGCCTCCTTCTCCTTACGACGAACCTCCTCGAGCTGGGCCTTCAGACGAGCCGCTTCGGCCTCCTTCTGCGCGGTCGAGGCCCTGTTCTCGTGGCGCCTCTGGGACGCGGCATGCCTGGCTTCCTCGAGCTCGCGTCGGGCTCGATCACGAGCGGCCTGAGCCTCGGTCGCCTGAGCCTTCATCGCCTCTACCTGGCCCTTCAACGCCGCAAGCCGATCCTGAGCCTCGGCCGTCTCCTTGCGGGCCTTGGCGAAAGATCCCTCGGAGTGGGCACGAACCCTGGCAAGCTCCTCCTGCTCTTTCTTCAAACGCTTCTGCACGAGGGCGAGGGCCTGCTCCTGGCTGGCTCTCGAGCGCACAAGCGCCGCAACTTCCTTCTTTGCACCGGCGAGGTCCTGCTCTGCCTTGCCCACAGCTCTGGCCAGAGCAGCGCGTTCCACCCTCGTCTTCTCCAACGCGGCGCGCTCCAGGGCCAGAGCAGCGCGGGCGGCGCCGAGGTCCTTCTGCGCGGCCTTAGCAGCCTGGAGGGCTTCCTCTTTCTGGAGACGCGCTTTCTCGGCTGCCCGCTGCGCCTCTCTGGCCGACCCGTCCAGCTCGCTCGTCTCCTTCTCGGCGCTCTTCACCGCCTCACGTATTCCCACCAAGCGCTTGGACTCCTTCGCCTCACGCGTCCTCAAAGCCATGATCCTGCGCTCGAGACCTCGGGCGTCCGCCTTGGTGGCGGAGGTCTCGGTCCTTCGAATGTCCTCGAGCCTGGCCAGGGCGGACGCAAGCTCCTGCCTCCGTCTCTCCTCGACCGCCACGGCCTCACGAAGCGCAGTGTTCAATGACTCCAACCTGCGCCTTGATTGCAAGAGAGCCTCGGCCCGCTCCCGCTCTTTTCGAGCCAAGCGTTCGGCCTCGACCTTCCTCTCGCGAGCCTCTCGCTCCGCACGCTCGAGCGCCACTCTCCTCTTCTCTGCGAGACCCTGAGCCTCCTGCTCCGCGCGGTGCCTGGCGGCGAGGGCCTCCACCTGACCCTCGAGCAGACGCTTGCTTGCTGCAACTCTATCCTTGGCGAGCTCGAGCTGACGGAGCTGCAGCTCAGTCTGTTGCCGTGCAGCCTTCGCGAGGGCCTGCCTGGCCTCCTCCTGGCGCCTCGAGTCCTTCGCGACGCGGAGCCCTTCCCTTGCGGCGGCTAGCTGGGCCTTCACCGTGTCGATCTCCGCCTCCATCTGCTTCTGACGCTTCGCGAGCTGGCCATAGAGGGCAGCCTCGCCCTGGGCCCTGGCCGCCTGCGTCTTCGCCTGCCGTAGGGCGGCTTGAGCCGCGCTCGCCTGCTGCCTGAGCCTGGCCAGCTCGCTCTTCATGTCCTCGCGAGCCTGCCTCAGCGAGGCAATCTCCTGCCTTGCGCGTCCCACCAATGTCCGATACCGGTCGGCTTCGGATCGCAGCCGATCCACCTCCGCCAGAGCCACCTTCCTCGACGCCTCGGCTACCTCCAGAGCGCGCTCGGCGGCCTGGGCCTTGGCCTGGGCCCGGGCAGCCTGAGACTTGGCCTGATCCGCCTGCCTACTCGCCTCGGCCTTTCTGGCTCGGTGTTGCTTGGCAATTACCTCGAGACGGCGGGCCGCCGCATCGGCTGCCAGGGCCTTGGCTCTGGCCTGATCCACCTCGGCCTTGGCTTCCGCCGTGGCCTTCGCCGCGGAGCGTCTCACCTCCGCCTCCTGACGTCGAGCATCGGCCACCAAGACGGCAGCGTTCTTGCGCGCCGCCTCTGCCTGACGCCGTGCCGCCTCCGCCTGCTCGTTGGCCACCGACGCAGCCTGCCGCGCGGCCTGCACCTGGGACGAGGCACTGTCCAGAAGACGCCGGGCTGCCTCGGCTTCCGAGGCAAGCCGGGTCGCTTCCACCTGGGCCTCGGACAATCTCCCCTTCGCTGCCTCGAGGTAGCCTGCCGCCCTCTCCCTTGCTGCGGACTCGAGAGCACGGGCCTTCCTCAATGCCTCGGCCTGAGCTTCCTCCGCCTCCCGGCGCGCAGCAGCTTCCAGGGTCTGAGCCTTCTTCAACGCCTCCTGCCAGGTTGCGCTCGCCTTGGCCTCGGCTGCCTCCTTGAGGGCCGCGGCCTGTTCCCTAGCTCTCGAACGCGTGGCCTCGGCCTCGGCCTTGGCGGCCTCGAGCTGACTTCGCGCCTGGGCGAGGAGACGCTGCACCTCCTTCTCGCGGGAGCTGGCCTCGCGAAGGCTGGCCTCGGCCGTCGCCTGGAGGCGAGTCGCGTTCTCCTGTAGCTTTCTCGCCCCCTTGAGCGCCGCTGACCGGGTCGCGTCAGCCTGGCTCTCTGCCGCTCTCAGCGCCACACGGGCCTCCTCCTGGGCGCGCGCAGCGGCCTGCTTCTGAGCGTCGGCCTGTGTCCGCAAGGACTCCGCCTCGGCCTTGAGCCTGACTGCATAGGCCAGCGCTGCCTGCCTGGTCTGGGCAGCAGCTCGCTCAGCGGCCTGAAGCTGAGCCTGGGCGCGGAGCCTCAGGGCTTGGGCCTGCTCGAGTGCGGCCCGGGCAATTTGACGCTGACGCTCGGCCTCGGCCATCGCCTCTTTCCGGGTCTTGCCAGCAAGGGAGCGCGCCCTAAGGACCGTAGCCTCTGCCTCTTTCGCCAAGCGCTCGGCCTTCTCTTTCCGCACGAGCGCTTCGGCCTCGAGCCGCTTGGCGTCTTTTCGCAGCCCCTCAATCTCCGTCGAGGACGATCCCCTGGGAGCCACAGCCGGAGCATCGGCGGCACTCGGTAAGGCGAGCGGCGTGATTACGACGACGACCTTTGTGCCGGTAGCCTTCACCTGGTAGTTTGCCTGACGACGGAAGCCGATGACGACTCTCGCTATGACCGCGCGGCTGTCCACGAAACGGCTCACCGTCAACAGGCCAACGGCCCAGGTCTCGACCTCCAGGGGGTCATCGTAGCCCACCACAGTGGTGTTTGAGAGATCCACAACAAGGCGCCTGGGCCGCTCGAGCTTGTATACGGTGAAGGTGGGTGTCCGATCTCCCTGGATCGTCACGGTGGTGATCCCACCAGCCTCCTGGTGGGAGATCCGCGTCACCTTGTTCATGTTGCCCTGGCTCGCCCGGGCGGCCCCGGAGGCAAGCGACGCCAGAAGCACGACTCCGATGACGGTGATCTTTTCTCGAGTCGGATACCTCATATCAAGGCTCCTTGGTCCGCTCGGCCCCTTGGCTTCTGCGCCGGGGCGAGGAATACCGGATCCCGGTTTCATCGGGCCGGAGGGCTTCACTGCCGATGTCCAACATCTTGCGCTGCTCATCCACATAGAGGGTCCTCCGCTCGAAAGGATCCTCCTTGCCAGGCTTCAGACGAGGCACGAGGACCAAGAGGTGATCCTGGTTGACCTCGAAGATCAGCGCCCTCTCCTTGGCGATCCGGTCACGCTTCTGCAGGATGGTCGTCCGACCCGTTCGAGGATCGAGCACCATGGCATAGCGACGGGCGCCGCCGACTATCCCATCGACCCTGAGCTCCGCGAGGGAGTAGTCCTTCAGAAAAACGACGTCTCCCGGTTGGATCACCTCCACGGGCAATTTGGCCGCCTCCTTCATGAGAGGGTTGCGGAAGGGATCGCGGCTCTCCTGCTCGTTCTCGACGAAGTCTCGCTCCGTGAACTCCTCTACCTTCGGCAGCTCCAGGTCTTCCTTCGCATCCTTCGAAGCGCGACGCCGTTTCTTCTCCGAGGCCTCCTGTTTCTCGGCTTTCTCCGCGATCACCTCCACGGAGGGCTTACCCACATCCTTGAGGTTCGCGGCCATGGGGTCCTCGGGGAGTCCCCGCTTGCTGGTCCTCTTGAAGTCCTCCTTGCCGCACCCGGCCGCGACGGCGACCCAGGCGGCAAACAGGACACAGATCCCGCGGGGCAACGGCGCTCCGAGCCGGGACCCGGCCGAATCCATGCCTGGGCTCACAAACAGCAATGACAGGGGAAGGCTGCGGATGACCCTGTTCATTACTTCTTCCCCTTCTTCTCTGCGGCGGCCCTGGCGGCTCTGCGCTGCTCTGCGCCGCTCAAGTATCTGAAGGTGGACACTCTGAAACCGACCCTCAGAGCCCACCTCCCCTCGGACCGCTTGGGATCCAGCAGCTTGATCCCGCTCACCTTGATGATGCGGGGCAGGATGCTGATCTCATGAAGGAACTTCAGGAGCTGGTGAAATGACCCTTCCACCGTAATGTCTAGCGGGATCTTTGCATAGATCGGCTCGGTCACCTCTGGGAGCCTCGCATACTCCACCAGCGTGAGGCCGCTGAGCTTGGCCTTGATGTCCTTGATGAGCATGGAGAGCTCAGGGTCGTCGGGGAGCATGCCGCGAAAGGCCTTCTTCTTTTCCTTCGCTTTCTTGAGCTTGACCCCGAGCTCTTCACACTGCTGCTTCTCCTCTGCCTTGGCTCTGGTGACCTCGGCGCGCTCCTGCTGAGCCCTCCTCAGGTTGGCGAGCTCCTTGTGGTAGGCAGCCTTCGGATCGGCGGCGCCCATGCTCGCCTTAAGCAAGAACCCTGCCACCACCAGCCCCACCGAGCCCACCAGGATCAGGATCCTCAGCAGGAGGGAGAGCTTGGCGATCGACTCGAAAAACTTGTGCATCGCTCAGCCTCCTCGGGCTCAGTACTTCACGCCTGACACAATGGAAAAGGAGAGGAACTGACCCGACCCGCTCGTCGAGTGCATCTCCTTGACCTTGCTGAAGCGCTCGAGGTCCACGTTGTAGAAGTAGGCCGACACCTGGAGCCGCCGCCAGAACTCGGCCACATCGTCGGCGGCAAGGGCGCCTCCCTGGATTCGCACCGTACGAGCGGGCGAGTCTGGAGAGGAGGTCTCTGCAAAGGAGGTGATCCAAACCCCGGTCGGGTCCCAGTTCTGGTTGTAAAGAGCCCTCTTGTCCTTGCCCGCGAAGCTCTGCTTGATGGTCGGCCCCCAGGCCTCGGACAGGATGCGCGAGAGCTCCCTCAGCACCTGCTTGGGATTCTGACGCTCGGTGATGAGTTTTTCCACCGTTCGGTACTTGCGCTGCTCGGCCTTGATCTTCCTGTTCAGGTCATCACGGTCGCAGATCACCTGGCTCCCAATGCGTGCGATCTCGGCCTCCTCGGCCTTGCGTTCCTTCTCCTTGGATACCCGGAGGGCGTTGTAGTCGATGGAAGGACGGGCCAGGATGGCCATGGCCACCACCGACACGAGCATGATGACCGCGTAGATCACCACCTGGCGCTGCCCCCACTGGCGCAGCGTGGATTCCTTGTACGGGAGGAGGTTGATGCGGATCATCAGATGCTATCTCCCGGTTGTCTCAGAGCCAGCCCGAAGGCCACCACCGCGAGTGGCGCCTGTGCCCTGAGGTAGGGCATGTCGAAGCGGCTCTGATCCACCTTGACGCTCAAGAATGGATCCATCACGTCCACCTCCAGCCTGCTCTTTGCAGCCACCGCACGCCGCAAGGACGAGACCTGGGCCGATCCACCGCTCAGGTAGATCTTGGACAGGCTGGAGCCCGCGGTGGTAGCCAGGTAGAAGTCCAGGGAGCGCTGGAACTCTCCGGCCATCATCTCGGATACCCGCTGGAGCTGCCGCTCGACATCCCCAGGCACCACTGACCCTGCGCCTGGGTTCACCGCACCGAGCTTGTAAGCCTCGGCCTCTTCGAAACCCACGCCGAGCTGCTTCTGGATCTCCTCGGTGAAGGCGTTGCCCCCTATGGTCACCTCTCTCGTGAAGTTCGTGGCGCCCCCGGTCACGATGCTGATGGTGGAAAGGGACGCTCCGACGTTGATCAGGGCGATGGTGTCCTCGGGGTGGAAGCCGTAGTTCCTTTCGAAGGTGTTCTGCACAGCGAAGGCGGCGAGGTCGATCACCACTGGCTTGAGCTGAGCATCCCTCACCACCGCGGCATAGTCGTTCAGGAGCTCGTTCTTCGCAGCCACCAGAAGGAGATCCATCTGGCCTTGAGCGTTCTCCTGGCTAAGCACCTGGTAATCGATCTGTACGTCCTGGGGATCGAAGGGGACATGGTGCTCGGCTTCCCAGCGAATCTGCTCCTTCAGCTCCCCCTCGGTCATCTGTGGCACGGCGATCTTCTTGATGATCACCGAATGCCCGCCCACCGCTATGGCCACCCTCTTTTCGCGGATCCTGAGACGCGCGAAGACGCTGCGGATGGAGTCCACAACCGCGCTCTGGTTCATAATCGAACCGTCCACGATGGACTGCGGCGCCAGCGGCTCGATCCCGAAGCTCGTGAGTTCTATGGTTTTTTTGCCCTCGCGCAGCTGCACGACCTTCACGGAGGTGCTGCCGATGTCAAGCCCGACGCAGTTCACGGACATGGAGCTCCTCGATTGGGCCACTCCCCGCCAAAGGAGGCCCGCGCTCGTGCAGGGCGCCTGTGCCAAGCCCGGGGCCTCGAGGGACCCGAGCGCCGGCATGTGTTACTTGGAACTACCATCGCCTACATCATACTACCTTATCCATCCAGAATCAAAAATGTCCATATGTCATATAATTTCAGGTCGTTGACCTCACGCGCCTTCCTCAGCCACCTCCCAGGTCATACTCCTTGATTTTGTACAGCAAGGCACGGTGGCTTATCTCCAGCAGCTTGGCTGCGTTGGTTCGATTGCCTCCGGTACGCCCGAGGGCCCTCGCGATGAGGTCCCGCTCTATCCGCCTGGTGGCCTTCTTAATGGAGAGGTCCCCGTCCTCCTTCACGGTCGGGGCCTCCGGTGCGGTTCCCTGGAACCTCGCAGGCAGATCCCGAACGGAGATCTCGTCTCCATCACAAAGAACCGCCGCATGCTCCACGGTGTTCTCGAGCTCCCTCACGTTGCCTGGCCAAGAGTAGGCCACGAGGAGCTTCAACGCCTCCGGCTCGACCCTCTGGATGCTCCTGCCGAGCCTGTGGTTGACCCTCTCCACGAAGTGCTCGACCAAAGCCGGGATGTCATCCAGTCGCTCCCTGAGGGGAGGCAGATGCACCCCGAAGACGTTCAGCCTGTAGTAGAGATCCTCTCTGAACCGCCCGGTCTGGACGTCTGCGCCCAGGTCGCGAACCGTGGCGGCCACTACCCTTACGTCGAGCTGCCTGTCGTGGTTGTCTCCCACCCGCCTGATCTGCTCCTCCTGCAGCGCCCTCAGGAGCTTCACCTGCAGGCCGAGGGGCAGCTCGCCGATCTCGTCCAGAAAGATGGTCCCCCTATCCGCCTCTTCGAAGAGGCCCTTCTTGTCCCGGGAAGCATCGGTGAAGGCGCCGCGCCTGTGACCGAAAAGCTCGGACTCGAGCAGGTGCTCGGGGATGGCCCCGCAGTTCACGGCCACGAAACCGGCGTTCTGCCTGCCGCTCTGCTCGTGCAGCGCGCGGGCTACGAGCTCCTTGCCAGTGCCGGACTCCCCGGTTATGAGCACGGTGGTCTTGTACTCGGCGATCTTGCGGATGGTATCGAAGACGCGCTGCATGGCCGCCGACCGCCCCACGAAGTTGGCGAAGCCCACTTCCTTGCCGAGGGCCTTGCGCAGCGCCCGGTTCTCGGCCTTGAGCCTCTCCCGCTCCTCGGCCTTGCGCAGGAGCAGTACCACGTCGGAGAGGCGCATGATGGGTTTTGAAAGATAGTCGTAGGCACCCTTCTTGATATAGTCGATGGCGTCTTCCTCGGAGCCATAGGCCGACATGAGTATGACCGTGACCTCCGGCCACTCGGCTATGATGCGGTCGAGGAGCGCCTCTCCGCCCATTCCCGGCATGCGGAGATCCGAGAGCACTACCTTGACGGGGACGGCCCTCAGGATATCGATGGCCTCCTCGCCCGTGGAGGCAAGGCTCACCTCGTAGCCGTTCTTGCGCAAGGTAAGGCCCAGGGTTTCCCGGACCCCGGGCTCATCGTCAACCACGAGCACATGCTGACCACTCAAGCGACAGACTCCGGATAGATACTGCGCACAAGTATACCCGCAGGTATGAAAGGGGACAAATTACCATGGGGTAAGAAGATCCCTGGGCCAACCCAAGACCACGGACCCCACGCCCACAGACTCCCTCCCATGGCAGAGTCACGCCCCGCTCCCCGATGGTGAGATGAACCCGTTGCCCAGGGGCCTGGCCCATGCTATGCCCCTCCTCCCCCAAGGGAATACACCTCAAGCTGCCTGGGACGTAGCGCTTCATGCCCCCCATCTTCCCCCTCGCCGCCACAGGGAGACTCTGGCTCCTTGGGCTCTCCCTCGTGCTGCTGGGAATGGGACCCCTGGTGTACCTACTCGCCCTGAGGCGGCGCTGGGTCCTGGAGGGCCTGGATGGTCTGGTGCTCGTGTCGGTGGGGCTCCTCGTCGGCATGCACATCCTGCCCGAGGCTATCAGCATCGCAGGCTGGTCAGCGGCACTGGCAGCTCTCTTTGGCCTTGCCGCTCCGATCGCCCTGGAGCGCTTGTCCGGAAGATCACATGAGAATACTCACCGCATGGTGATCTGGATCGCCATGACCGGTCTCGCCATCCACGCGGCGGTGGACGGGATGGTGCTCGCCGGCGCTCATGGTCACGGGCATGGAGAAGACCATCTTGCCCAGGCCGTGATCCTGCACAGGCTCCCCGTAGGAGTGGCGCTCTGGTGGCTCGTACGGCCAAGGGCGGGACTCGCGGCTGCTGGCGCCCTGCTGCTCACCAACGGCATGGCCACCATGGTGGGTTTCTTCTTGGCGGTTCCTCTCTCCGCACCTCTCGGAAGCGCAGGCGCCGCGATATTCCAGGCTTTTGTCGCAGGATCCCTGGTCCACGTACTGGTCCACCGGCTGAGCGATGTCCGGCCCGCGGCTCCTTACCGTCTTGCCGAGACCCTAGGCGCCGTCCTCGGCCTGGCGATCGTGCTCCTGCCCGGTTTCCTGACAGGCCACGACTTCGAGGCGAGCCCCTATGCCCAGCGTCTGCTCAGCCTGGCCCTCGAGAGCGCCCCGGCGCTTCTGCTCGGCTATGCCCTGGCGGGGATCATCAAGACCTTCCTGCCCGAGGCTCCGCTCGCGTGGCTAGGCCGGGGGAGCGCGCCAACGCAGGCCGCTCGCGGCATGGCCTTTGGCATTCCCCTCCCCATCTGCTCCTGCGGTGTAGTCCCCATCTACCAGAGCCTCGTCGAGCGGGGCGTACCAACGACTGCGGCCATGGCGTTCCTCGTGGCAACTCCCGAGATCGGCGTGGAGTCGGCGCTCCTCTCCTGGAGCCTGCTCGGAGGCGAGCTCACCCTGGCTCGCCTGGCAGCGGCCGCCCTCGTGGCCTTCTTGGCGGGCTGGCTCATCGGCAGAAGGGTCGGCCCCAGACCCTCGTCCTTCGCAATGGCGATCCCCGATGGCCCCTCGCGAGGCCGCGGACATGGGAAGAGGCTCCTTGCGGCCCTGCGCTACGGTTTCTTGGACGTGGTGCGGGACACGGCCCCCTGGCTCGTCCTCGGCCTGGTCATCGCGGCGGCCCTGGACCCCGGGTCCCTCGGCGCCGCGGTCGGCTTCCTGCCAAGAGGCCTGGACGTGGTGTTCTTCGCCCTGCTCGGGGTCCCGGTATACGTCTGCGCCTCGGCCGCCACCCCACTTGGAGCGGCCTTCCTGCTCGTCGGGGTCTCGCCAGGGGCGGCCATCGCCTTCCTGCTGTCAGGGCCTGCTACCAACGTGACCACCTTCGGGGTGCTGTCGAATCTGCACGGCAGGCGCATTGCGCTCCTCTTCGGCGCCTTCGTCCTGATCGTCACCGTGGCGCTGGGGCTGGCAATCAACCTCGCCTTCGACGGGGTAAAAGCGCCGATCGCCAACCTCGCTCGGCCAGAAGCAGCTCCCCTCCTACATTGGCTGAGCCTCGGCGCCGTGGGGCTCTCCTACCTCCTGGCGTTGGCTACCGTGGGACCCAGAGCCTTTTTGGGGACCATCTTCTCCATGGGGAGGCCCCAGGGAAGGGGCCAGCCCGCTAATCCTTGACCGCCTCGCGATACCTAGCCCGGATGGCCAGGATGACCTCGTGGATCTGCAGGAAGGCCTCCACGACCGAGGGATCGAAGTGGGTGCCACTGTCCTTCCTTATCTCTCCGAGCACCCGCTCTTCGGGCCAGGGGTCCTTGTAGGAGCGCCTGGACGACAGGGCATCGTAGACGTCCGCGAGGGCCACTATCCGGGCCGAGAGAGGAATTGCCTCGCCCAGGATGGGCTCGCCCATGCGCGCCTCGTCCGACAGGATGTTCTTCACCTGGCCGGGGTAGCCCGGCGCTGCCCACTTCTCGTGATGCCCGAGGGAGATGTCGTAGCACATCTCGTCCAGCACCGAGGTCGGGTTCACGAAGAGCCGCGCCCCGAAGACGGTGTGCCACTTCATTGTGGAGAACTCCTCGTCGGTGAGCCTCCCGGGCTTCTTGAGGATGAAGTCTGAGATGCCGACCTTGCCCACGTCGTGGAGCATCGCTGCGAGCCGCAGGTGGTCTGCGGTGCGAGCGAGCTCCTTGTGCTCCACCCCGCGGCTCATGGCCCAGCGCCGGTAAATCTCCGCAGAGTAGGTTCCCACCCTCTGCACGTGGGCGCCAGTCTCCGTGGGGTCTCGCAGCTCCGCCATCTTCATCATGCGGAGCACCAGCTCCCGGTTCATGATGCCGCGCTCGATCGCCACCGCCGCGTTGTTGGCGAGAAGCGGCAGATAGGCCTGGGATTCGCTCGAGAATGGCACCGACTGCCCGCGGTCGTCCTTGGCGTTGATGATCTGCATCACGCCCACCAGCTTGTCGCTCATGGTTACGAGAGGGATGGTCAAGATGGAGGTTGTCCTGTATCCCATCTTCTCATCGTAGGATGGATTGAACTGGTAGGGCCTATCCGGCACGAGAGCATAGGCATCGTCGATGGCGAGGGTGCGCCGGGTCTTGGCCGCGAAGCCCACGATGGAGGACTCGTCGATGGGTACGCGGAAGTCCGCGTAGGTGGCCGCGGTTGGAGCGTCGGCCTTGTAGAGCGTGTCGTTGTGCACGTAGCTGAAACGCAGGTCACCATCTTCCATGAGGAAGATGGAGCCAGCGTCGGCGTGGGTGAGCTGACGGGCTTTCAGCAGGATCCGGTCTAGGATGGTGTCCACATGCTGCAGGTGATTCAGCTCCTCGATGAAGGAGAGGATCTCCGACGCCATGTTCCGGTGCTCCACGATGTCGTGGTTCATCTCTGGCTGCTTCCCTTCCTGGGAGCGGCGACAGGGCCCCTCGGCCCGGCATCATCACCGCAGCGCCCATGCTCGTCTGGCTCCTCTCAGCCTGGAGAGGCGTCGGGGAGCTCCTCACGGACTGGAATCATACGGCATCTGGATCCTTCGGACAACGAAGCTCGAAAAAAGTCCTTCGGAAAACAGAGCTGGATCTGGCCCGTCTAACGGCGCGGTCTCCTCTGCGGGGAGCTCCCCTTCCCAGAGGTCGGGGGCAAGGAGGCATCGGGGAGAGTGGTCACCGGTCTGAAGGGACGCCGACGCTCGGTCTCCTCGTCGATCAGCGCTCCCAAGGCATCGAGCTCTGCCTCGTCGCTGCCTTGCTCGATCCCTTCGGAATCGTCGCCCTCAATCTCCACATCGCCTATATCCAACTCTTGGGTCAGGACGGGCCCAGCCGAGAGCTTCTTGCCGATTGCCACAGGTGGACTCTCGTCGGCACGGCTCTTCGCGACCTCCTGTGCAGTGACCTCCTCCTGCCAGATCGGTTCTCTCTCCCACCCGGAAACCTCCTCCAGGTCAGCGAGGTCGAGCTCCGTGGTGCCGCTCGTCTTTCTCCCAATTCTCTCCTCGGTCTGGGCGGTGAGGGCCGGTAGGAACCGGCGACTGGCGCTCGAGCTCCTCGGGTCTGGTTGCAGGGAACGCTCCAAGGTGGCCAACTGGTGCTCGTCTGTGTTGAGCGGTCGAGGGATCTCCTCGCTGTCGCGAGCCTGGGGGAGCAGCTCACCAGTGGACCTCTCGATCCTGGCGCCTTGCTGAGCCTTCTTTCGCTTCGAAGAGCGGGCCGGGTCCAGGCCGAGGATGCGCTTCGCTGCCGCCTCCTCTGCCTCCGCCTCTCCCCGCTGGCGGTGCAGCTCGACGAGGGCCTCCAGGATCGTCACGGCCTTTCTTTTCTCTCCAAGGGCGACAAAGGCCTCCACGAGGAGTCCCAGGGTCGCAGGGTCGTCCTTGTTGGACCTGTAGCACCGCTGGAGCTTGCGAAGAGCCGCCTGCGGGTCTTTCCGCCTCAGATAGAGCGCCGACAGCTCCTTGGCGATGGAGAGATCCGACTGATCCAGGTACGCGATCCGCTCGGCCACCTTGACGAAGTCGTCCATCCACTCCGCCATTCGCAGGATGTCCGCCGCCTGTCGAAGAGCCTCGAGCGCCTCCTCCTTCTTCCCGGCGTGAATCCGCGCCTCGCCCAGCCTGATCAGGAGCGCCACGTTCCCAGGATCCAGGCGCAGCATGGCCTCCAGCACCCGAAGAGCATCCTTGGGCCTCTTCTTCGCGATGAGCAGCCGCTCCGCGGCCTCCAGCCAGCGCCTCCCCTCGGCGAGCTGTCCGAGCCCACCCAGCAGCTCAGCCAGCCAGAAGTAGACGTCCACCTGCTCGGGTTGGAGCCGCAGCACCTGAGTGAGAACCTTGGCCGCCGTCTGCTTGTCGCCGGCCTGCTCGTAGGCGTGGGCGGCCTCGAGGTAGGCCTCCGCGGCCGCCTCCCGGTCCCGATTGCAGGCGTGCAGATACCCTATCTTGAGCAGGGCCCCGAGGTCACTCGGGTCTTCCTCCACCAGCTTCTCGTAGCGCCGGATAGCCGCGGTGAAGTTCCCTTCCCTGGCGAGGCGCCTGGCGGCCGCGATGATCTGATCCCGGTTGAGCATATGCCTGCTCCCTCACATCCCTTGGGCGGAGTTTACCCTGATTGCACCCCTCGGCGCGACAGGTCATGCTCGCCCCATGACCTTTTCGCAGGATCCCCTGTCAGAGGTGCTCGACTACCACGAGCGCACCAGGCACCTCCTCGGACGCCCGGCCCGCGCGAGGGCTCATCTCGACTGGGCAAGCGAGCCAGAGCCCTTCAGGAGCTACCCCACTGCCCAGATGGCGCTTCTAGACCTGGCCCCTGTCCCAGGAGATCTCCTGGATGCCCGAGCGCAGCGCCAGACCATGGGCCTCGATGGAGCCTGGGACCCCTCGAATAGCCCTGCCTGCGCCCCGCCTCACCTCCCCCTGTTCCTCCTGGAGGCTGGCGATCTCAGGGCTCTCTCGATGGGCCTCCTCGGACAGCAGGAGATCGCCTCGGATGGCGCCTTCGCCGTGGCCTTCCTCGCCGAGCTCGGGCCTCGCCTGGAGGCCGAGGGGCCCTGGTTCTACCGGGCGATTCACTGGGAGGCGGGCGCCCTTGGCCAGGTCCTGTACCTGGAGGCCGAGGCCGCTGCCATGAGGGGCACGGGGATCGGCTGCTTCCTGGATGCCGAGGTCCACCGGGTCCTCGGCCTTTGGGGGACTGCCTGGCAGTGCCTCTACTGCTTCACCGTGGGCCGGGCCATCGAGGATCCGCGCCTCACTACCCTGCCAGCCTACCCTGAAAGGGAACCCTGAAAAGGAACCCTGAAAAGGAACCCTGAAAGGGAACCCTGAAAGGGAACCCCGCGCCTCGGCCGCAAGCTCGGCCAGCGCGGCAGCGCTGCCCGGATCCGAAGACCGGCTCCGTGGCTCGCGCGTATTCTGCTATAATTCCCGAGCTGCACCCCCTGCCGGAGGACCCATGGCCGACGACATCACCCTGCTAAACCTGAACATGCTCTACGTGCGCTACTACGACCAGGTGGAGCGGGAGTACCACGTGCCCCTCGGGGTGCTCTACCTCACCAGGGTGCTGGAGGACGCCGGGCTGAAGGTGGATCTGCGAGACTACCAGCGAAGCACCTACGACGACCCCTTCCAGCCCGAGAGCATCTGCGACTTCCTGGAAGGGAGCGCGGATCTCGTGGGCATCTCCTGCATGGCGAACCTGCTCCCCTTCGCCATCCTCGCCTCGGGCGAGCTCAAGCGACGCCACCCGGAGAAGACCGTGGTGCTCGGGGGAGTTGGGCCGGCCTGGGTGGAGGAGCAGATCCTCACCCGCTTCCCCTGGATCGACGCTGTAAGCGTGGGCGAGGGAGAGCGCATGATCGTGCCCCTCGTCAAGGCCCACAAGACAGGCGCTGGCTTTGCACAGGTGCCGAACCTCGTGTGGCGCAGGCCGGACGGCGTCGTCCAGCGCAACCCGCCCGCGCCCCGCATCGCGAACCTGGACGAGGTGCCCTTCCCGGCCTGGCACCGGGTGGACCTGTCCAAGTACGAGGGTTACGGGGTCATGACCTCCAGGGGCTGCCCCTACCCTTGCACCTTCTGCTCGGTGGCGCCGATCTGGGGCCGGAAGGCCTTTCACCGCTCGAGCGCCAACATTCTCGACGAGATGGCCGAGCTGAAGCGCAGGGCCGGTGTGGATCTCTTCCTCTTCCAGGACGAGTTCTTCGTGTGCACGCCCGCCCAGGTCACCGCTTTCTGCGGCGCTCTCGAATCCTCCCGGCTCGGCGTGGAATGGAAGGCCTTCGGGCGGGTGAACCTGGCCGAGCCCGAGATGATGCGGCGCATGGCCCAGTCCGGCTGCATCGAGCTCCGCTTCGGCATCGAGTCCGCCTCGCCCTCGGTGCTCGAAAAGACCCGCAAGGGCTTCCTCCCGGAGCAGGCAGTGGAGATCGTCAGCTCCGCAGTGGGCATCTTCGACCGGGTGGACGCCTTCTACGTCTGGGGCTTCCCCTTCGAGACCATGGACGACTTCTACCAGAGCGTCTTCCAGATGATCTCCTTCCGCATGCTGGGCGCCCGCGTGCTCCCCTCCATGCTCTGTTTCCTGCCCCAGACCGACATCTTCTCGGAGTACGCCGAGGCTGGCAAGGCCCTCGAGTTCTGTCCGGACCTCTTCCCCGAGTACATCCTGACGGGCCACGAGGTCTGCCGCGCCGCCCGGGTGGAAATCTCCCCCGAGTACGCGACGATCTACGACTTCGTGACCGAGCACCCGGATCTCTTCCCCGGCTTCTTCCACTTCGACGTGGAGGGGAACATCCGGCCCAAGCTGAGAGTGCTCCAGGAGATGGGCTTCTACCCGATGGACTCGGCCGATCTGGAGGCCTCGGACTCTTGCGGGGCCCACTCCCCTCGGGTGGCCCAGGCCACCACCGCAAAGGCCCAGCTCACGGTGGGCTAGCTCGGCCCAGGCCGAAGAGACGCTCAGAAAGGCAATCCGCCATGCATGACTCCCGCAAAAGGCAAGCAGCCCGCACCACGATAGTGGGAGGCCAGCCCCCGGGAAACGCCCGGGACCTGCCCCCGGTGCCAGCGGGCCTCGAGGAGATCCTCTCCCTGGCGGCGGCGAGCCCCGAGTTCGCCGCGGTCCTCGCAACCGATAGGGCCAGGGCGGCCCAGGCGGCCGGGCTCTCCCTGTCCCCGGCCGAGTCCTCGATCCTGTCGGCCGTGCCAGCCTCCTCCCTCGAGCAGATGATCGCCCGCGTGGAAAGGGCCCAGGACCAGCCCGACCGGCGCATCTTCCTCGAGCGGGCCGCGGCGGCGGTGGCCTTCCTCCTCGGGGGCGCGGCCCTCTCGGCCTGCGCCGAGAAGCCCGCGCCCAAGTCAAAGGATCAGCCAGGGTCCGAGCCTCGGACGCCCAGGCCCTCGGAGCCCGACGCAGGGGCAGCCGCGCAACCCGCGCTCCCACCATTCCGGCCGAGGAAGACGGAGCTGGACGTGGACGGCGGCGCGCGACCGGACCGGACTCATAAGCCCGCGGGCAGCCGGCCCGAGAGGCCCAGGGATGCCCCCGATCCACAGGACACCAGGATGATAGGCGGCATCCGACCCGAAAAAGTAGCCCCGAAACCTAGCCCGCGGCAGGGTTCAGGAGAAGACAACTAGGGTTCCTCCACCATAGGCGGAGACAAACCCTCAAATCCAGAATCTCCCAGGCCCACAACCACGGGCGGCCGAACAGGCCGCAGACAGGAAGCCCAAGGAGAAGAGCCATGCAGAAAGGACCTGCCACCCCACCCTCGAGCCGCCTGACCTCGGCTGGCTCCTCCAGCGCTGCGGCCGCCCACCCATCGGACGGCCGCCATGAGGAGCTTCCTCCCGTGCCAGTGGGCCTCGAGCACCTCTTGGCACTCGGCTCCACCTCCGAACCCTTTGCCGCCGCCCTGCGCAAGGATCCCCAGCGCGCGGCGGACGCGGCGGGCATCGAGCTCTTCCCCTCGGAGCGGGCCATCCTGGGCGCGGTGGACGGACCCACCCTGGATACCATGATCGCCCGGGTGAAGCCTGCCCTGGTAGAGCCAGACCGGCGGATCTTCCTCGAGCGGGCAGCGGCAGCAGTGGCCATCCTGGTGGGAGGCGCCGCCCTGCCAGGCTGCGAGACCACCTCAGGCAAAGGCAAGCCCCTTCCCAAACGCCGGCCCGAGCGGCCCCCGGCAACGGCCGGTGGGGCCAGGGTGGATCGGCCCCATGAGCCCCCGCCCCCCACCGGGATCCAGCCCGACCGGCCTCCGCGAAGGCCAGATCCGCAGCCTCGCCCAGACGCTGGCGCCCCCAGGGACACCTCCGGGGCCTCGGACCCGCTGCCCCAGGGGGGCGGAGGCTCCTACCCGAGCGGAGTGGCCATCCATGAAAAGCGCGTTGGCCAGGGGCCGACTGCCGATCAACCCTGCCAGGACCCTCCTCGGGATCGCCCTTCCTACGTGAACGCCAAGGGCGGCGTCCGGCCGCGCTAACCCGGGCCCTCTGCGCCGACCTGCCCCTTGCCGGCCTGCCCATTGGCAACCTGCCCCTCTGACGGCCTGCCCATTGGCAACCTGTCCCTATGACGGCCTGCCCATTGGCAACCTGCCCCTCTGACGGCCTGCCCATTGCCGGCCAGGCCCTGGAGGTTCTCGATCCCTCGGGCGCGCTGGTTCGCTGGGTCATGTACTCGAGGGGCCCCAATGTGCTAACCTCTCGGTGCTCGGATCTGGATGAGACGCCATGGAAGACCCGATGAACAAACAGCCAGGCTCGACAGCTCTTGCAGGAGGGGATCTGATGACAAAAAACGCTGCCACAAGCGGAAAGGCGAGCATCCTGCGCAGGGAGGCGGCGAGGACGACCATCGTGGGTGGCCAGCCCGAGGGCAACGCTCGGGACCTGCCGCCCATCCCAGTGGGCCTCGAGCACCTGATGGGCCTGGCGGCGGCGAGCCCTGAGTTTGCCGATGCCCTGGCGCAAGATCGCAAGGCCACAGTGGAGGCCACCGGCCTCGACTTCTCCGCGAGCGAGCGAGCCATCCTGGCCTCGGTGCCCGCGCCAGCCCTGGACCAGATGATCTCCCGAGTCAAAGGCCGGCTTGACGCGCCGGACAGGCGGAGGTTCTTGGAGCAGGCCTCCCTCGCCCTGGCGGCCCTCCTGGGCGCATCGGCCGCAGCTGGCTGCAAGAAGAAACCCTCCCAGGAATCGAGCGACAAATCAGGCGGCTCTCCGGACAAGGACCAGCCCGGCACGCCCGAGGCCGAGGGAGATCGGCCTGCTCGAGAGGTCGAGCCTCCGCCCCCTGAGGCCAAGGCCGACGCAGCGGCCCCCAGGCCCGCGGACCCGCCGCCCGAGAGGCCCGAGGCAAGCCCGCCCGCAAGACCCGGAGCAGGCGAAAGGCCCGCTGGGGCAGATACCAAGGAAATGGACGCCGACTCCATGGACATGGCGGCCATGGAAGAGCCCGAGAGCATGCGGCCGGCGAGCGTGGCGCCCCAGAGGGAGAGGCCCGCCCAGCCGCCGCCCACCAAGGGGATCCAGCCCTGGCGTCCCAAGCCCCGCTTTAAGCAGCCAGTCCAGACCCGCGGCATCAGCCCGGACCGCAATTTCATGGATGACTGACGCCGAAGCTCCTGATCGACCAGCCCCACGCAAGGCCGCTTCGGCCGCCGTCCCGGCCCTGGATCGTGGGAGACTGCGGGAGCACACCCACCTCCTCGGCCAAGATCAGACGCACTGAGGGAGGGTCCGTCTCTTCGTCTGAAGCAGATATGGGGGCGCAGGACCGGACAAAGGGATCTTTGCCCCGCGTGCGCCAAGGCGCGCGATGGTATGCTACAGGACGCCCCACTGCCTCGGCGAGGAGCTTCCCAATGCGTCTTTTTGCGTGGAGCCTCTGCGTAACCGTCCTGCTCTCCGCCTGCGGCGACGGGGACCCAGCTGGCAACCAGAACCAAAACCAAGGCAACAACAACTCCCAGGCCCTTTGTGGCGACGGCCTGCGGACAGGTGGGGAGGAGTGCGACGACGGGCCTTCAAACAGCGACTCCATCCCCGACGCCTGCCGCACCGACTGCACCCTGGCGCACTGTGGAGATTCTGTGGTGGATGAGGGAGAGGAATGCGACGATGGCCCTCGCAACAGCGCCGTCGTCCCCGACGCCTGCAGGCCCGGCTGCACCTTTCCGAGCTGCGGGGACGGCATAGTGGACGTAGGAGCCGGAGAGTGGTGCGACTGCGGCGATCCCGCGCTTCCCACCGCGACCCATTGCGTTCATCCCAACGGCCACGCCGAGGGGACCTGCGGCGTCACCTGTCAGGTATACATCTGCGGCAACGGTGTGAAGGACCCGGGAGAGGCCTGCGACGACGGCAACATCCTCTCCGGGGATGGCTGCTCTGCCAACTGCCAGTCTGATGAAACCTGCGGCAATGGAGTGGTGGACGCCGCTACCGAGGACTGCGACGACGGCGGCACGTCAAACCACGACGGCTGCCACAGCCTGTGCGCGGCGGAACGCCCGGCCTGGCGGAACTGGCCGGTCTTCGTCCCTGGGCGCGCTGCCCATTCGGCGGCCTACCTGGGCAAGGTGGAGCGCCTAGTGCTCTTCGGCGGAGAGACGAGGCCAACCACAGTTGAACTCGCTGGGTCTGACTGGGCAAGTGTCGAGACCCTCGATAGTCCCATGGCGCGGTTCGCCTCAGCCATGATCTACGACGGAACCAGAGATCGGGTTGTGCTCTACGGGGGCTACTTCGGCCAGAGCCTCCTAGCGGACACGTGGGAATACGACGGCGTCAATTGGTCGCGCATCGCCACGGCGGAGCTGCCCGGCGCCCTCGCCGGCCACGCCCTGGCCTGGGACTCGGCGCGGGGCCGAATTGTGCTCTTCGGCGGACTCGCGCCTGGCGGCGCCCGCGGGGAGACCTGGGAGTACGATGGCGCGGCCTGGGTGGCAGTGAGCACGGCTCACGCTCCGCCGCCTCGGTTCAACCACCGGCTCTCCTATGATCCGCTCCGCGGCCGGGTGGTGCTGTTCGGAGGCTGTGACAGCCTGAGCGTCCTCGGTCTCTGCAACGGCGCTACCCTTGGAGACACCTGGGAGTACGACGGGGTGGACTGGCTCCAGATGACTCCAGCGAGCTCCCCATCTGCACGCAGCGGTCACGGCATGGCCTGGGACACCTCGAGGGGCTCCATCCTGCTCTTCGGAGGCCGTGCGCCAGGGGGCGCTCTTGGGGATCTCTGGGCCTACGACGGCGCAACCTGGTCGATGCTCACGGCGCCCGGTGGTCCCAGCGCGAGGGCCGGGCACGCCATGGCCTATGATCCCAAGGAAGACCGCGTGCTGGTCCAGGGTGGCTGCGCCGTGTTCAGAGATGGGCCGAATCCCTGCGTGGGCGCCGCCCTCGAGGATACCTGGGCCCTCTCCGGCACCGCATGGTCGAACCTCACGGTTCCGTCGCCCTTGCTTGCTAGAGTGTTCGCAGGCGTGGCGCGAGACGGCCGCGGTCGCCTGGTGCTGCATGGAGGCAGCGACTCCCTCGGGACCCGATCGGACACCTGGGAGTTCGGACAAGGAGCCTGGGTGCCCGGCGCCCAGGGAGGGCCCGCTGTTTCAGGCCATGCTATGGCCTACGACCCAATCCGGGATCGAGTTGTGCTCTTCGGCGGCTGCCAGGCCTTTCGAATGCACGCCCTGGACATTTGCCAGAGTAACGGCGAGCTTGGCGACACCTGGGAGTATGACGGCTACACATGGGAGCAGAGGAGCCCCGCGCAGTCGCCGCCGGCCCGCTACTGGCACGGGATGGTCTTCGACGAGAGCCGCGGCAAGATCCTCGTGCACGGAGGCATGGTGGAGCTGGACGTGAACATGAGCCAGGTTTATAGCGACACCTGGGAGTACGACGGCATCTCCTGGGCCCTGGTGAACACCACTACCAATCCACCTCCGACGGTCCTCGCATCATTGAGCTTCGACAGGGCGCGTAGCGTGACGGTCCGGGCTGGAGGAATCGGAGCTTCCATGACGTTCGAAACCTGGGAGCTGGATTCCACCGACTGGACCAACCGCAGCTTCACCGCCACTCCTGCCATGCGCCTCGGTCAGCTCCTGATGTATGACGACAACCGCCAGGTCCACGTGCTCTTCGGTGGTTGTACCAAGCTCGAGTTCCAGGGGCTCTTCTTCCTCGAGTGCCCCGTCCCCCTGGACGACACCTGGGAATACGACGGGCAGCAGTGGACCCCACTCGGTGTGACCACCTGGCCCGAGGCGCGCCTCGGCGCTGCCGGGAGCTTCGATCCCGAGCTCCGGGGCGTGGTGCTGAGCGGCGGCTCGGATGGTGTGTCGGTCTACTACGCCGACGTCTGGCGCTATCGCTTTGACAGCCTCTTCACTGACGAGCGCTGCGACAACGGCTCGGACGACGACGGAGACGGCCTCGCCGACTGCGCAGATCCCGACTGCGAAGGCCTGGCCTGCCAGGACGGCCTGTGCAGCGGAGGGAGCTGCGTCTCCCCCTGAGCGAGATCGGCATGTTTGGGTGCAGTTTCGCCATGCCCCACTCGAGCACAGTTGGAGCCCGAATCCATGCCAGGTATCCGATCCTTCCGAAATTCGAGCTCACGACATGCTCGTATCGAGACAAACAACCACAGGACGTGATAGAGGCTATCTTCCACTGCAAGAACAAGACGCGAGGTAGTAAATGACCGAGATAAACGACAAGTCACTCCAGGGATCCGGTTCAACAGACACAACGTCAGAAATTGGTGCCGGTGGCACCACACGCCGGCGCCTGCTGAAAATCGCGCTTGGAGCCCCGGCCGCTGGGATGCTGGCAGCGCCTGTCCTTTCCTCTATTTCTGCAGGCTGCCAGGGCGCTGGGGCTCAGCCCCGTCCAGCCGCGGCCGCGCAGAGCACAGGGAAGGGGCCATTCCACCTGGTCAAGCTTCCATATGGGCCCGAAGCCCTGGCACCACATGTGTCGGGTCGTACGGTGGCCTTTCACTATGGCAAGCATCACCAGGGTTACCTAGACAAGCTCAACGCCGAGGTTCGAGGCACCCCGCGCGAGGCCCTCACCTTACAAGAGCTTATTCGCCAGGTGGCGGGCAAGCCCGGCCTCGAGGGGCTCTTCAACAACGCCGCCCAGGTATGGAACCACGACTTCTACTGGGAAAGCATGTCTCCCAAGGGAGGGGGCGACCCGCCCAAGATGCTCTCCGACAAGCTCAAGGCGGATCTCGGTGGTTTCACTGAGGCCAAGAAAGCTCTGGCGCAGGCCGCGGCGGCTCAGTTCGGCAGCGGCTGGGCCTGGCTTGTGCTCGCAAACGGGCGCCTCGCCGTGGAGAAGACCTCAAACGCCGACCTGCCCATCACGCGTGGTCACAAACCGCTTCTCTGCATCGACGTCTGGGAGCACGCCTACTACCTGGACTGGCAGAACCGGCGCAGCGACTATATCCAAGCATTTCTGGACCACCTCGTCTGCTGGTCCTTCGCGGAGAAGAACCTCACTGCCTCCTGATGCGCTGCGAGTCGATCACTTAACGAGGCCGACGACGTAGCTGCGGGTCTCGCCTCCAGCCATCTTGCAGCTTCCTTGAAAGCCCCTATAGCTGACGAACTCGTCGGTACCTGATCCATAGTGGGCTTCTGTGATCTCGCACTTCTTTCCCGACACCTCGATACGACCGCTCCCCTTGCCCGGCACCTTCTCCACGTTAACTGCAACCCTGCCCAAGCCTGGGGCGTCGAAAGCCATCGTCTCGAGGATGGCGTGAGCAGGATCCTGCACGAAACGGTAGGGCACCCGATCGACCAGGGCTCGGGTGGAGTCCAGGCGAATCAGCAACCTGCCCTCGGACATCGGAGGAGCTTTCTCCTTGTCGGGCGAGGATCTCTTGCTGCATCCGGCGAGCATGCACGAAAAGACGACGACGAACACAACAGATACCGATGGGAAAAAGCCGCGGTTCATCAGAGCACCTCCGGATCGGGCATTGAGTTCGTCCTGTAGGGTTCGATCACATCGAATCGCGGCACCCACGTGGGAGGAATGGCCGCGCCAAAGGGCAGCAGCGCTCGCCCGGGTCAGCTAGCGTCCGATGATGTAGCGGAGCGGATCCACCTCCCGCCGGAGCACCTCCAGGGCCTCGGAGGTGGGCGGAGGAGTCTCGGCGAGGTCCGACGCGACGGGCAGCTCGAAGCCAGTGGCCTTCTGCACCTGCTCCGGAGTTACTCCCGGGTGGACCGACTCGAGGCGCATCCGGCAGGAGTCGGGATCGAAGCCCAGGATGCCAAGGTCGGTGATGATCTTGTAGGGTCCCGAGCCTGCGGGGAGGCCGGCCTTCTCCCTCGCTCCCTTGCCGGTCAGGTAGCCAGGGGTCGTGAGGAAGTCCAGGCGGGGCACGAAGCGCCGCGGATCCTGGGGCGTGATCACCATGGTTCGCCAGCAGAAGGAGGCCAGATCGTTGGCCCCGCCCGAACCGGGGAGCACCACCTTGGGCCTGTCGGGATCGCCGATGTAGGTGGAGTTCAGGTTCCCGTAGGCGTCGATCTGCGCGCCTCCGAGGAACACGTAGTCCACCATGCCCCGCTGACACATGGACATGATGTCGTCCATGCTGGTGGCGGCCAGGGCCTTCCAGGTAGTACGCGAGTCTCCCACCGACACGGGCATGGTGGGGAGCAGGGGCGCAAAACCTCCCGCCTCGAAGATCATCACGAGGTTCGGGGCGTGGGTGCGCTGGGCCAGCATCGCGGTGGCGCAGGGCGCGCCAGTGCCAACGGCTACGAGCTTGCCGTCCTCGAGGAGGCGAGCCGCGGCGCAGATCATCAGCTCCATGGAGTTATAGCGAGTCATGATCTCTCTCCTGGCCTAGCGGCGCTCGTCCTGGGTGCCTGTGTCGATTAGGAGCTCCTGATGCCGAAGCAGCCGGAGCCGCTCGGTGCCGCCGCACTTCTCCAGGTAACCCTGGAAGTCCCCTGTGGCGAAGATGTACTCCTCGAGGAAGGCCTCCAGATCCTTGGGGTCCTTCTCCATCTTGAGCCAGAGCTTCAGGTGGTCCTCGTCGGAGAAGTACTCGCCCGGCATGTTGCCAGGGTAGGAGCCGTAGGGCACCTCCACGACGGCGTCCACGCAGTAGTAAGGGATGTTTGTGAGCCCGGGCTGGTTCCGGATCTCCTCGTTGGAGATGAGCCGCTCGCAGGTCACGATGACCTTGCGTGAGGCCCTGGCCAAGTCCTCGTCCGCAACCTTGATGCCCCGGATGCGGCAGTTGCCATAGATGTCTGCCTCGTGGACGTGGATGAAGGCGAGGTCCGGGTAGAGCGCGGGCAAGAGCACCAAAGGCAGCCCCGTGTAGGGACAGGTCACCACCTTGGCGCCGCTGTATCTCAACGTGTCCGTCCCGAGCATGTGCCTGGCCGGCAAGAAGGGCACGCCCATGGCCGCGGCCTTGAGCCGCCAGGCCAGGGCCGCGTTGGTCCACTGGGTGAGCTGCACGTCGCCGCTCTGCATGTGGCGCCTGGCCTGTGGAGAAAGGCCCCTGGCCTCGAGCCCCACCACATAGGCCACGTCGCAGTGGTCGAAGCAGCGCCCCGCTGCCAGGAGCTGGCAGTCGTGGGTGGCGGTGTGCCCTCCGAACTTCAGGCCGGTGACCCGCTGCCTGATGAGCTCGTGGAGGATCGCGGTGGGGATCCTGACCGCGCCGAAGGCGCCGATGATGAGGTAGTCCCCTTTCTTGACGAACCGGGTCACCGCCTCCTTGGCGGTCATCACCTTGCTCGTCAGCGCTCGGGACTTCTCGTGGAAGAAGGCCCGGGCCTTCTCGGGATCGGGATCTGAGACCAGTGGGCGCTGGCCCTGGAAGATGACGTCCATTCTGCCTCCTTGGAGGAATGTTGGGCAAGGATATGACGGAGCCTGGCCGCCGAGTCAAGCCAAGCGGAAGCCAGGCGGCTTCTTGCGCTGTGGTCAGCGCCCAAGAGGGAATTCCTTTCAAATGGAAATGCTCGAGCGGGATCGGCGCCCCTGGGCTCAGGTCCCTGCGCGGCCTCGGCGCGCCCTTGGCTTGACAGGGGCATGAGACAGGTTACCGTACATTCCATGCGGCAGGCTCTTTTCGTCCTCGGCTTGGCATTGTTTCTGCTGGGGCCGCTCCACGAGTGGAGTCACCACCACGGGCCCGGCACCAGGGAATCGGATTGCATCGCCTGCCAGTTCCACAACGCCGCGCTCGAATCTCCACCCACGATCAGAATCCCCGAGCGCCCGTTGCCAAAGGCCACGGAGATCCCTGCGCTCCCCGTGCATCAGGCCTCTGTCGCAGATCCCCTCGCTGTTGCGCCGAAGACATCTCCGCCCCTTCCCCGCTGATCTATTCCCTGTCGAATCGAACCGAGAGCAGGTCGCCGCGCCCTGAGCCTGGCTTCTATTGAGTCGGAATCAGACGAGCGTTTCCTGCCGAGAAGGGTCGCAAAAGACCGAAGGACCTTCGCGCTGGCTACGGCCCGGGAGGTGAGAGATGCGACGATCGGCGCCCAAGGGACGCCTGCTATTCTGCGTCCTCGGAGGGCTCATGACCCTCGGAGGAGATGGTGCTCCCGGCGCGGCCAGGCCAGCGCTGGATCCTAAGCCGACTCCTGCGGCGCCGAATGGGGCGGCGCCTGACGAGCTGGCGCCCCGGGCGACAGCTCCTGGCGAGCTGGCGCCCCGGACGGCAGCTCCTGGCGAAGTGGCGCCTCGGAAGCAGAGCCTACCAGCCGAGTCCCCTCCCGCCGCCAAGCAGCGCCATAGGTCCAAGCAGAAGCCTGGTCTCGCGCGGGACATGACCGACGAGGAAGAGCTCGCCGACCTGGAGAAAGACGCCGGAGCAGATCCAGAGCCTGCCGCCAAGGCTGGCAAGAAGCGCGGCTCGCTGGGGGAGCGTTTCCAGCGCTTCATCCAGTCCACCAACCCGGACATCTCGGCCATCGCCATCCTTGCGGCCTCCTACTACTACGACCAGGGCCTCAGTGGCAGAGGCAACATAGTGCCCCAGGGGGGCCACGACCCAGGCAAGACCGGCTTTCACCTCCAGGTCTTCGAGCTCGCCCTGCAGGCAGAGATCGACCCCTACTTCCGGATGGACGCCTTCTTGGCCATCTCGCTCCAGGGCATCCACTTCCACGAGGGCTACGTCACCTCCCTCGGTCTGCCAGGGGGCTTCCAGATCAAGGCGGGAGAGATCAACCACCAGTTCGGTCGCCACAACACCAAGCACCTGCACGACTGGGCCTTCGTGGACAACATGGTGCCCGCCACGAGGCTCCTTTCGGGCGGCCACCTGACCTCGCTTGCTTTCGAGACGAGCTGGATGATGCCCATCTCATTCTACAGCGTGCTCTCGGCGGCCATTTCCATGCCGAGCGGGTCCTTCCTTGGGAGCTTCGTCGGGGACAGGTCTCGCAAGAATGGCTTCCACATCCGGGATCCGCGACATCTGCTCTACGTCTTCCACCTGGCTCAGTTCTACGAGATCTCTTCCTCCTGGGGCCTGGCGCCCGGGTTGTCATATGCCGTGGGGCCCAACAACAGCGGCGGCTACGAGCTGAACATGACCCAGCTCTTCGGGGTGGATCTCTTCCTGAAGTACCGGCCTCTCACGCGGCCCTACTCCGAGATCCAGGTGAGCGCCGAGTGGTATGGCCGGTTCATGCAGATCCCGGATGACCAGCTCTTCGACTGGGGCCTCTACGCCCAGGCATCCTTCCGCCTTGGCAAACGGTGGTTCCTGGCTCTCCGCTACGACATGGTGGAGATCTCGGAGCCGCTGAAACTACTCACCTTCGATTTCGCCCAGCAGTCGAGCGACCCCGAGCACCCGAACCCCATCGATGATCAGCACCGGGGCTCGGTGTCCCTCTCCTGGCAGCCCACGCACTTTTCCCAGCTCCGGCTGCAGTACAACAACAACTGGACACGCCGCATGAATGATCAAGGGGAGCCAGGGGCCTTCAAGCAGTCACACGAGGTGACCCTGCAGCTCCAGGGCAACATCGGCGCCCACGGGGCGCACCCCTACTAGGAAATCGGACCATGAGAGAACTCCAGGAACAAAAGCTGCCGATCTTCGCGCACGCAACACACCTGGCGCTGGTCGGAGCTCTTCTTGCCGCCCTCGCGCCGTCCCTTCTCGGCCTCGCCGCCTGCGGCAACGGGCGCTGGGGCGCCCAGCTCTCCCTCGATCTGGAGACGACCGACGCGAGCGAGGTTCCCCTCGCCCAAGGCGCCGATCTGAGCCTCGGCGGAGGATATCGCCTCGTGCTCTCCCGGGCCTGCCTGAACGTGGAGACCCTCGTTGTCGCTCCGGTCGCTTCCGAGACAGGGTCATCAGGAGACGAGACCTGCTTCTGCCACGGCGATCCGCCCCACTGCCATGGCGACTGCGGCGCCAGCGCGGCGGGCGAGATCCCTCCCATCATCAAGAGCGTGCACCGGGGAGCGGATCTCCTCTCGGGCAGGGCCTCGCTTCTCTCTTCGGGCGCTGCCCCGGGCGAGTACGACCGGGTCACTCTCAGCTTGAGCGAGGCAAGAGACGATGCGCAAGGCCTGCCGCCCGCCTGCGCTGACCTTCAGGGCCGAGCCTTCTGGCTGGAGGGCGTGCTCTTCGCCCCGGGGGCAGCCCAAGGTGCGCCACTCGTAATCGACCTCCGCGTGACCGACAAGATAACCGAGCCCATCGCCGCTACTCTTCCGGGCGAGGCTACAAGAGACGGGGGCCGGCTCTTGCTAGGCCTGCGGCTGGATCTCGCCCTTCAGAGAGTGGACTGGAGCCGAGTCCTACCGGGCGGGGATGGCAACATCATCATCGGTGGCGCGGTCTCCTCCAACATAATCGCCCTGGGAGAAATGGTCGCAGGCCTGACCTCGGCCTCGAGCTGGGCCCTCGTCCCTGGCGCCGAGTAGCGACAGACCGACTCTCAAACCAAGGAGCAATCCCATGATAGGAAATCAAAGAACCAGTCCAGCTCTCTTCCTGGTCGCTTCGCTGGCCGCGGCCCTGGTTCCCCTGATGGCGGCCTGCGGAGACGATGACGAAAATCACCACCACCATGACTGCGATCCTGCCTGCACTGGATCCGACCTCTGCCAACATGGAGGCATCTGCGGCCCCTCCTGCACCGCGAGCACTGCGCCCACCATCTGCGAGACCTATGACCCGGACGGGGAGGTGCTCTTCTGCCATCCGGACGAAGGGTTATGCGAGCCCTCGGGCGAAGCCTGCACCGCCACAGACGACTCTTCCTGCGCCTCTTTTCAGATCTGCCAGCTCTACGCAAACGGTGGCACCTGCGCCCGGCCCTGCGACGAGGTGGGAGGCGACTCCTTCTGCCAGAAGCTCGACGCGCTGATGGTTTGCCACCCGAACGCCGCCGGCGGGGTCTGCGCCCCGGCTTGCGACGGAGCTGGAGGCACCCTCGCCTGCGGGGAGCTACCCGGCGTGGCCACTACCTGCGACGCCACCTCGGGCAAGTGCGAGCCGCTCTAGCTCGAGCTCGCTGAAGGGAGACGACCCATGAGACGAATCGCATTAATGCTGCTCACCGCCAGCCTCTTCCTGGCAGCCCGGCCCGCCGGGGCCAAGATGAAGATCGTCTGCACCATCCCCGACCTGTGCGACATCGCCGCCAATGTGGGAGGAAATCTTGTAACCACCTCCTCCCTGGGCAAGGGCTATCAGGATCCACACTTCGTGGACCCCAAGCCGAGCTTCGCCCTGGCTCTCAGAAACGCGGACCTCCTCTTGCTGGTGGGCCTGGAGCTAGAGGTGGGCTGGCTCCCCCCCCTTCTGACCGGGAGCAGGAACTCCAGGCTCCAGGTGGGCGAGCGGGGCTACCTCGACTGCTCCACCCTGGTGAAGATCCTGGAGGTCCCCTCGCAGAAGCTCTCTCGGGCCATGGGAGATCTGCACCCTGGAGGCAATCCCCATTACTGGATGGATCCGCGAAACGGAGTGCGGGTGGCTTTTGGCGTTTACAAGAGGCTCGCCCAATTGGATCCGGGCAACACCGCCACCTACGAGCGGCAGTACAAGTCCTACGCCCTCGAGATCGTCCGCCTCTCGAGGAGGCTCAAGACCAAGCTCGCGCCCTATGCGGGCTCCTATCTCATCCCCTACCACCAGAGCATGATCTACTTCATCACCTGGGCGGGCCTTCGCCGCCTGGCCACCATAGAGCGCCTGCCCGGCGTTCCCCCTTCGGCTGCCCACCTGGCCAAGCTTCATCAGATCGTCTCCTCCACGCCCGGACGCAAGGTCGTGGTGAGCGAGACCTACTACCCGGACACGGTGGCCAAGCGCGTGGCGGCCAAGTACGGCTTGCCCTATTTGCGGATGGCCCACATGGCGGGCGGGCTCCCCGGGGCCCCGACCTACGCCAAGATGCTCGAGCACAACGCGGACCGCCTAGCCGCCGCCCTGGCCCAGGCGAAGCCCTGAGAAAAACTACCAGCCATGACGCTCTTCCCTGCCTTGACAACCCTGCCCTCGCCAAAGGATGTTCGAGTCGTCATGCCAGTCATCGAGCTACGCGAGGCCTCCATCGGCTTCCCAGGGGCCTGGACTCTGGGCCCTATCGACCTCGAGGTGGAGCAGGGGAGCTTCTGGGGCATCGTGGGGCCAAACGGCTCGGGCAAGAGCACGCTCCTTCGGAGCATCGCCGGCCTTCTGCCCTTCGTCTCAGGGGAATGCAAGCTCAGAGGAGGCGCCGAGAGACGAGGGGGCATCGCTTACGTGCCCCAGCGGGACACCCTGGATCCCGTGTTTCCGGTGACCGCTCTAGCCGTGGTGATGATGGGCCTAGCGCCAAGTCTCGGCTTTGGCCGGCCCTTTGGCCCTGGTCACCGCAAGCAGGCGATGACGGCCCTCGAGCGCGTGGGGCTCCCCCACCTCGCCCAGACCCCCTTCCGGCAGCTCTCGGGCGGAGAGCAGCAGCGCACCCTCATCGCCCGAGCTTCGGTCGCCTCCTCGAGGGTCATGCTGCTCGACGAGCCCACCGCCGCCATGGACGTGGACGCCGAGCGGGACGTGCTAGCCCTCATCGAGGACATGACCCGAACCGAGAAGATCGCCGTCATGGTGGTGAGCCACAGCCTCACCACGGTCAGGGCCCACGCAGAGCGAGCCATCCTGGTAAACCGAGACCTGGGCCTCGCCAAGGTCGGAAGCCCCGAGGATGTCCTGGGCGCGGGAGATCCCTGCGTACACGAGAGCTTCCGCGGGGTCCGGCACAGGCGCGACGCCCAGGCCGGCGCTCCACCAGAGTGCCTGGACCCGGACGTCCAGGGCGGCCCGGATGAAGAGGGGCCAGGGAACGGCCCTGGGGACCATGGTAGCGATCCGAGCCACCTCGACCACAAGAGGGCCTCCGACGAACGGGATTCCACGGGCTCAGGGGACCAGGAGGGGAGCAAACCGTGACTCACTCCGGCCCGGCTCTCCAGGCCTCCTCCACCGCTGTGCCCTGGTGGCGCCACTTCTTCGACGCCAGCAGCGCCGGAGAGTTCCTCGACCGCTTTACCGACCTCTACCTGGACTCGTTCCTCACCAACGTGACCGTGGGAGTGCTGCTCGGCGCCATCGGGCTCTTCGTGATCCTCAGGCGCATGGTCTTCCTCTCTGCCGCACTTTCCCAGGTGGCAGGAGCGGGCCTGGCCCTGGCCTTCTTCCTGGGCACCCTGGTGGCTCACGACGGAACCAAGGTGCAACCCGCTCCCAGGGCGGCTGAAGGAGAGAGCCTGGATCAGCACCAGCCGGAAGACAGCGCGGATCAGGAGATCCAGGGGTTCCTGGACGAGGAAGACGCCTCTCGTCTGGCCCCATCGAAGAGACGGCCTCCTGGCGCCCATTCGGAGGGCGGCCCCAGGTTGCCAGCCCGGGAGCCGGGCGAAGCTCGTCCTCTGGCCATGGCTCCCCCTGGGACCACGGTGCCTGCCTTGTCCAAGCCTCCAGCTTCCCCGATGAGGTCCTCGAGGCCACCCACCCTGAACGGCGAGGTGCCAGGCCCCTTCCACCACGGGCGACACGAGCCAGTTAGCCCGCTCGTCCTGTCCCTGCTGCTCACCGTTGCCGTAGCCTTGCTCCTCTCGGGCATGGGCGGAGGCAAGTGGCGCTCCACCAGGGAGTCGGTCGTTGGGCTCGTCTTCATAGTGGCCTCCGCCGGGAGCATCATCCTGTCCCAGATGGCAGAGAAGGGCGCCCACGAGATCGCCGAGTTCCTGTTCGGCACGGTGATCTTCATCCCACCGGAGCAGCAGCGCCTCGTGGCTGGAACAGCGGCTTTCACCCTGCTGGTGTACGGCTGGCTCTTCAAGGACTTCGTCTTCGTGTCCTTCGACCCTACCGCAGCCAGGGCTGGGCACTACCCCGTGTGGCTCACCAACGGCACCCTCTTCGTGCTCATCGCCGTGTCCATCGCGGTGTGCACCCGCGCCGTTGGGGCCATGCCCGTTTTCGCCCTGACCGTGCTGCCGCCAGCGGCCGCCCTCCAGATCCATGACCGCCTGGGCCCGGCGGTGCTTACCTCCGCCCTGCTCGGCGCCGTGGCTGCCGCTGGGGGCTACCTGCTCTCGGGCCTGCTGAACCTCTCGGCCGGGCCCCTCATCGTGCTGGTCGCCTCCCTCTGCACCGCAACAACCGCCGGCTTCCGCTTCACCCTCGGCCGGCTCCTCGCCCGCAGGGCCAGACGAACCAGCTCGGGAAAAAGGAATCCCTCTCAATGACGGATGAAGCGAGATTCGAATCCCTGGATGAGGACGATCGATTTGGCCAGGGGCCGGCGACCATCCTCTTGGCCGGCTTCGATGCGGACGCGCTGCCTGAGGTGTCGGCGCTCCTTGCCCGGGTGGGCGCGCCCGCTCACAGGCCCCTCCTGGTCACCAACGAGATGCTCTCCGGCACCCTGGAGGCCGCGCTCGGCGCCGACACGCCGGGCGAGCCCCTGCCCGCCGAGGCTCTTCCCCGGGTGGCCATCCTCTCAGGCCTGACGGGCCGTCAGATACACGCAATCATCGACTCCTGGCCTGAGACTG
>JAVEWA010000834.1:0-2571 GCA_034004785.1 Polyangia bacterium | reverse complement strand
CCCCACTCAGCCAGGCCGTCGCCGTCCTGGTCCCGCCTGCTCCGCCAGAAATCGTGGATCTTGCTCCCGGCCACGTACGCGTCCGCGACGAACGACGCGTCTCCGGTGACCTTGCCGATCTCCCAGGCCACGTAGGAGAAGAAGGGTGAGGAGGCCGTGCCGAGGTGGGTCTGCATCACCACGGGACCGATGCTGTAGGGTAGATAGCCGTTTATGCCCACGTTCTCCATGAAGATCCTGTGGGAGCCCATGGCCCTTTCGGGATCGCGGTGCGCCAGCAGGATCATGGCGAGGCTCTCGTGGGTGTGCTGTCCGAGGCGCGCGAACCACCAGGTGGGCTCCCTGGAAAACACGTAGTAGTCGTGAGCGACCTGGCCCTCCGCCGGCATCATGAGCTGCTCGAGGAGCAGGTGGCTGGACCGGTATACCAGGGCGGCGCCCCCGCCAAGGCCCTCGATGGAGGGCAAGGACTCCGAGCGCGCCGCCGCCTCGGTGAGCAGGGCAGCCGGGGTGGCGAGCTGAGCCGAGGCGAGCTCGCCGTCCATCTCGGGGGCGCGGTCCATGGCCACCGCTCCCCTCAGCAAGGTCACCTCCCTGGCCGCGCCGGCGTGGAGCGTGAGGTCGATCGGCAACCCCAACATCGCCACCCTGTGCTCGGGCGTCTGCCCGGCGCCTGTGAGGGAGGCGAAGTCCTCGGTGACCGAGCCGGAGCAGTCGGCGAGGCCCACCCAGGATGGCTCCCAACCGGGCGCCACCAGGGTGTCCGCCACCTCCTCCAGGTAGGTGCCCGGACCGAGAACCTCCTGCATGAACTCCACGGCCACCGCGTGGGACATCCGGACGCCCCCGTGCGCGGGCATGGGGTCCTCGTAGCGGCCGCCGCCGCAGCGCCGCAGCCAGGGGAGCAGCGAGATCGCCCTTCGCCTCCCGAGGGTCTCGCGCAGAACGACCTGCAGGACGGCCACGCGGGAGGTCGCCACCACGAGCCGCACCTCCACAATCACGCCCTCGAGGGGCTCGAAGTCGTAGAGCAGCGCGTCGGCGCTCACGTGGTGGATCACTGCCGGGCGGTGCCAATCGGGCTCGCCGTGATACCAGACGCCATCCACCGATACGCCAAAGCCGAGGTCGCCGGCTGAGTCGGTCACAAAGGCCAGGATCCCTTCGGCGTCCCTTGCCAGGGTGTAGCCCTCGTCCTCCAGGTAGCGGGTCCGGCCAGGCGGCGCCGCGACCGTCAGGAGCAGCGGGTCATCGAAGCTCGCGGCAAGCGAGGGCCCCAGCTCGGGCTCCTCCACCGTGGGCGGCACGTAGGGCTCCTCGCATCCCGAAAGCCCAAGGCACAGGCAAAGTAGCAGTCTGATCGTCCAGGGTCGGGTGGAGCTGAGGCTGTCTCTCTCATCAGGCATCGCGCCCCAGAGTTTATCCGTGGACAGGGCGACTCCGCAATCCCATTGGGAGATCCCGTAGGGGCATCCCATTGGGACATCCCGCTCGGACGATTGACGCAGCGTGCGATCCAAAGCCGCATTGTGGCTCCGAAATTGGAGCTCGCTTGGTCGCTGCTCCGGACCATTCGACAATAGTGAAGAAAACCGGCCTCTACCCCATTTGGGGGGTGGCTAATTGAGGCCGCCCTAAGTAACGTACTAGGAATGAAGATCTGCCCGGCCTGCATGGGTGGAAGCATTGGATACCCGCGTGTCTGCGCGGAGTGCGGAGCCGATCTGTCCGAATCTCCAGACCGCAAGGGGACCCAGCTCGAGGGCCTGGTGGTGGAGCGCAAGGTCAAGCTCGTCGAGTTCATCGGCGAGGGAGCCATGGGCTGGGTCTATCGCGGCCAGCACCTGAACCTCGACAGCTCGGTTGCCGTGAAGCTCATGAAGCCCACGGGGGATCCGGACGGCAGCGACATCAACGATCGACGCTTCGCCCAGGAGGCGCGTTCAGCGAGCCGGCTCAACAGCCCCCACGTCATCTCGATCATGGACTTCGGCCGGACGCCAGGCGGCCTCCTGTTCATCGTCAGCGAGTTCTTGCGCGGATTCACCTTGACCGACCTCCTCACCGAGCATGGCGCCATGCCGGTCGGGCGGGCCCTGAGCATCGCGGATCAGATCCTGCAAGGCCTGGAGGAGGCCCACGCGGCCGGCCTGATCCACCGCGACATGAAGCCGGACAACATCATGATCACCTCGCTGCGCTCGGGCGAGGACTTCGTGAAGATCCTGGACTTCGGCATCGCCAAGCTCTCCGGGCCCGGCGATGGCGCCCGCCTCACGCAGCAGGGACAGGTGATAGGCACTCCCACCTACATGTCGCCGGAGCAGATCAGGGGGCGGGACGTGCGCGAGACGGCCGACCTGTACTCCCTCGGCGCCATGCTCTTCGAGATGCTCACCGGGAGACCGCCCTTCGACTCGGAGTCGGTCATGGAGGTGCTCGCCATGCACCTCTCGACGCCCCCCCCGAGGCTCCGCGAGGTCGCCCCGGAGCGCGCCCTGCCAGAGGCGCTGGAGGCGGTGCTGCTTCGCACCCTCGCCAAGCCCGCCGAGGAGCGCTTCCAGAGCGCAG
>JAVEWA010000171.1:0-11619 GCA_034004785.1 Polyangia bacterium | reverse complement strand
ACGAGGGCCTGGACGAGGCTCTCGAGCGCCGGGACTACCCGAGGGCGCTCTCCCTGGGGCGCCGGCTCATGTCGAGTCGGCCAGACGACGCGGCCCTGGCAGCCAAGGTCCTCGACGCCGCGGTGAATCTCAGAGAGCCCCAAGGCGCCATCGAGCTCTCGCAGCGAGCGGTCGTGCTCACCGAGGAGGCGCCATCCGCGCTCAGGAGGCACGCCGCCCTGCTCTTTGCCGCGGGCACCGTGGAAGAGTCCCTCGGAGTCCTCTTCTACCTGGAGGAGCGGTACGGCCCTTGGGCCCTGGACCCGGCCTCAATTGCCCTGCTTGCCGGATGCCACATCCTGCCCAGGTTCAACCCGGGCATCGCCAGGGACTTCCTCTCGGTCGGCCTGGAGAGCCATCCCGGCGATCCTGCGCTCCTGGAGACCAAGGCCAGGCTACAGCTCCTCGAAGACTCGCCCATGGAGGCGCTGGCTACACTCGAGCCCCTCCTCGAAGCGACGCGCCCGCCAGCCTCGGTGCTGGCTCTCGCCCTCCAGGCGCTGCTCGATCAGGATGCCGGGGGGGCCGAGGCCTTCGCGAGGAAGGCCCTGTCCCTCCACCCGCAGGACCGCCTCCTCGCAGCCCTCGCCCAGGAGGTTGCCGGAAGGACCGGCCCTGCCATGGAGGCCCATTTGCGGGCGGTGGAGGAGTCGAGAGGGCCCATGGCCACTCTCGAGGGCCAGCTCTGGGCCATGAGAGCGGCCATTCGGCTGAGCGCCTTCGAGGACGCCCTGCGCCTGGCCCGCCTGGCCCAGACCCGCATCGGCGACCCCGATCCCCGCTGCCTGGACGCCATCTACGAGAGCCTGAGCGCCCTGGAGCCAGGAGAGCCCCGGGAGGATCTCGCTGAAATGGCCCAGGAGGCACGCAGGCGAGCCACCAGACGTAAGCTATCCCCCGAGGACCGCGCGAGGGCCCAGCTCGCTGCCGGCTTCCACCTCGACCCCGTGCTGCTCGGGCCCCTTTGGGACGGCTTGCAGGCCCGTGGCCCCCTCGACCCGCTCCCGGCCGCGAACCCCGAGCCCACCAGAGCGCTGCTTCCGATCGCTACGGGGACGGGCTGCGCGGCGCTCTTCGATGTGCAGGGCTTGGCTGCATCCATGGCGAAGGCTCCCTGGGACTGGCTGAGGGATCCGGAGCTGGTGGCCAAGGCCCAGGAATCCGGCCACCTGGTTCTGGCCGCCTTGCCCTCGGAGAGGCCCTCCTGGTTGCGCGTCTGCTCCACGCCCCCTCGGCCCGCGCACCGCTTCTCGAAGGGCCCGGAGCTCGCCCTGAAGGTCTCGAGCGGGCAGGTCTTCGCCGGCCCGGGCGAGGCCCTCCTCGGCTCCCCTGGGGATGCCGCCTCGCCCCTCGGCCTGGCCGAGGAGCTCGGGGGCAGGCTGCGCCTCCTACCCGTAGGCCGCTACCAGGTCACGATCTGGCGGGCCGAGGGCGGGCCTTGGCCCGGGGACGAGGTAGGGGAGGACCCGGCGGATCTGGTGTTCCAGCTCGGACCGCCGATCAAGTAGCCCCGTAGCCAGACTGTGTGTCTTCGGCCTTCGCGGGCCCTCACCTCACGGTGATGCAGTAGATCTCTGCGGTGGCCTGGAGCGTGCTCTTGACGGAGAGGTTCCGGTACTCGCAGCTCCAGCTCGCCCTCTGGCTCTTGTCCAAAAGCCCCTCGGGGGCCGCCTGGGTCAGGGCGCCCACCCAGGCCGGACTTGCCCGGCAGCCCCCCGTGATGACGATATCCCGTGGATCCCGGCAGGAAGCCACGGCCCGGCCGTACTGGCCAGCGCCGATCACCAGGTGTCCCCTGGCTACATAGGGGTCGGCCTTGGTCGCATAGGCGGCAGGATCCCCCTTGGGTCCGGCCGGTCCCTGGGGCCCACCTGGCCCCTGGAGGCCTTGGGGGCCCTGGTTGCCCTGGATCCCCTGTGGACCATCCGGGCCCGGAGGCCCCCTCAGGCCTCGCGGCCCGGCGGGCCCTGGCTCTCCGGCAGGCCCCCTCGGGCCGGGCGGGCCTTCCGGACCCACCAGCCCCGGGGCTCCGGGCACGCCCTGAGGCCCCCTGGGGCCACGCCCGCCCTCGCTCACCTGTCGAGAGGCGTCTTCGAGGTGGACGCTCCCCTTCTCCAGCGCCGCCAGGCGTTGCGCCAGCTCCTCGAGCCTCGGCTTCGCAACGGATTCTCCGGAGCTGTCGCCCTTGGCCCCGGGAGCCTTGGGAGGCCTGGGTTCCAGGGGCTGCGCCCGCTCCCCGCTCTCCTGGCAGGAAGCCACAAGGAGCAGGATGGGCAAAAGTGCTAGGCGATGAGTTGGCATACTCCAGGAGCGTATCCCGCCACCGCGGTCCCGGGCAAGTAAACCCTGGGTCACATGGGCTCGCCCATGACCCGCTCTTCGACGGAACGGGCAGGTCCGCCAGGACCGGGCCTGAAGACCGGGCGCTCCATCTGCGGCCTGGCCCGAGGGGCAGGCTCGGACGGGCCGGGCCGGAGTGCCGGGCGCTCCATCTGCGGCCTGGCGCCAGGGGCAGGCTCGGGCGGACCGGGCTCGCCAGGCCGCCCACCTGCCGCACCGATGGGGACGCCGCCCTGTATCGGGTCGTCGAAGGGCGCAATCCGGAGCCGCTCCAGGTGTAACCACTCGCTGGACATCACCACGCCCTCAAAGCGCCGGTGCAGGAGCCCGAGGATCTTGGGGCCGTGCAGGAAGGTCACCGCTTGCGAGGCCCAAAGGGCCCGCTCCAGGGCCTTGGAATACTCTGCCCGGCGCCGGGAAGAGAGGGCGTTGCGCATGTCCGAGAGCAGCCTATCCGTGGCTAGGCTCCCAGACTTGCCGTAGTTCTGGCTGCCTGCCGAGTGAAAGAGGATGGAGAGGTCCTCTGCGGGGCGGCCGCTCCACGCGATGGCAGCGGCCATGAACTTGCCGCTCTTTAGGAGCTGCTGCATTCGCCGCCAGTCGGTCTGCACCGGCTCGAGCTCCACTCCGCTCTGCTTGAACTCGGCTGTGATGACCTTCAGCTCGTCGTCCATGACGGTGGAGGTCACCGGGCGGAGAAGCGTTATCCGCAGCGCGCGATCATCTAGATCTCGGATCTTGTCTCCGTCGCGATCCCTCCAGCCCGCGTTGTCGAGCAGGTTCCTGGCCCTGACCGGGTCGAAGGGCCAGGGCTCCACAGACGGATCGCCCAGGCCGGCGGGGTGCCAGAACGGTCCCACCCTCGGGACCGCGAGCTCCCGATACACCTCCTTGATGATCCTTGGGCGGTTGATGAGCATGGTGAAGGCGCGCCGCACCCTGAAGTCCGAGAGCATCGGGTTGCGGGTGTTCCACAGGATCATGCGGAAACCTGGCGGCGAGAACCACACCTCCTGAAAGCGGCGCCTCGCCCAGGCGGTGAGCTGATCCGGGTAATGCTGCCGGTACACCTCGGGGAGCAGGTCAACAACTCCTCGCTTCAGATCCGTGAGGGCCTTCGCCGGGTCCGGGATCAGGCGAAAGACAACCTCCCCGACCGCTGGCACCGTGCCCCAGTAGCGCTCGTTTCTCGCAAGCCGGATCTCCTTGGCCTTGGTCCAGCTCTGGAAGCGGAATGGCCCCGTGCCCACCGGCTTGCGAGAGAGCGGATGGCTCGTGTTGATGGTCCGCCCGCTCAGATGGTAGGGCAGGATGGGAACCTCGCACAGGTGGTCGAGGAGATAGCTGTTGGGCCTCGCCAGGGTGATGCGGACCTCCTGGGGCGTGAGGGGGTCCACCTGGTGGAGCTCGTTGATGAGATCGGAGCGGAAGGGCTCCATCGGGGTCTGCGGGTCGTGGATCCGCCCGAGGCTGTACCAGACGTCCCGCGAGGTCAGCTCCTGGCCATCGTGCCACCTGACGTCCTTGCGCAGGGTGAAGCGATAGACCTTCCCATCGGCCGACACGGTCCAGGAGGTGGCCAGGTGTGGGCGCAGCTGGTGGGTCTCGGGATCCCTCCGGAGCAGCGTCTCGAAGACGTTGTAAAGGGCGATGCGCCTGCCCCAGGTGGAGATTCGGAGGAGCGGGTTCAGGTGGTCGGGCTCCTCGTCGATGGCGACCACCAGGGTCTCGGCCCTGGGGATCGCCGGCCTTGCCGCCTCGTCGTCGGCCCTCCCAACGGCGGCGTCGGCCAGGCTCGCCTGCCTACGTCGCTCCCGCTCCGCCTCGAGCTCCCTCTGGTGAGGGGTCTTCTCCCTCGGCACGTCGCAGGAGCCGCAAAGGAGGGCCGCGAGGGCCGCCCAGAGCGCCGACCGGTGCAGGTATCTCATTCGGGAGGTTATGGCGCAGTTGCCCCTGGGAGGCAAGGCGGGGCATCGACCAAGGAGTGGACCAGACTAGAGCAGGGGCTACAGGGCCTCCACCACCAGGGCCGCGCCCTCCCCTCCGCCGATGCAGAGGGTGGCGCAGCCGCGCTTCGCGCCGTGCTTCTTCATGGCGTAGAGGAGCGTGGTCAGGACTCTCGCCCCCGAGCAGCCTATCGGGTGACCGAGCACCACGGCGCCGCCGTTTACGTTCACCTTGGCCGGGTCCAGCTTGAACTCGTCCACCGTGGCCATGGTCACCACGGCGAAGGCCTCGTTGATCTCCCAGAGGTCGATGTCCTTGGGCTGGAGCTTGGCCTTCTCGAGGGCCTTCTTCACCGAGCCGATGGGGGCGGTCGTGAACCAGGAGGGCTCCTGTGCGAAGGAGGCCTGTGACAGGATGCGGGCAATTGGCTTCACGCCGAGGGCGTCGGCCTTCTCCCGGGACATGATCACCAGGGCGGCGCCGCCGTCGTTTATGGAGGAGGCGTTTGCAGCGGTAACGGTCCCGTCCTTCTTGAAGGCCGGCTTGAGGGTCGGCATCTTCTCGGGCATGGACTTGTCGATGCCCTCGTCGGTCTTCACCACGAGCGGCGCGCCCTTCTTCTGGGGCACCTCGATGGGTACGATCTCGTCGTCGAAGGCGCCGCTGTCCCTCGCGGCCTTGGCGCGCCTCGTGGACTCGACGGCGAAGGCGTCCTGGGCCTCGCGGGTGTATTTGAACTTCTCGGCGCAGAGCTCGGCGAACATGCCCATGTGCTTGTCGTCGTAGGGGTCCCAGAGCCCGTCGGTGACCATGCCGTCCACCACGCTCTTGTTGTTCATGCGCATGCCCCACCTGGCGTCCTTCAGGTAGTAGGGCGCCATGCTCATGGACTCCATGCCGCCTGCGACGATGATCTCGGCGTCCCCGGTCTGGATGGCCTGGGTGGCCAGCATCACGGCCTTCAGGCCCGAGCCGCAGACCTTGTTGATGGTCATGCACTCCACTTTCTTGGGCAGACCGGCGTAGATCGCGGCCTGTCGGGCAGGAGCCTGTCCCTGGCCCGCGGGCAGCACGCAGCCCATGATGCACTCGTCCACCACTTCCTTGTCGATGCCAGCCCGCTCGATGGCGGCCTGGATCGCCCTTGCGCCGAGCTGCGTCGCGGGGATGGCGGAGATGGTGCCGCCAAAGGTCCCCACCGGCGTCCTTGCGGCGCTCGCGATTACTACTTCACGAAGATGATGGCTCATGTCGCTCTCCTTCTGCACCCTGCGCCAGGGTGAACGCCACTTGGGAACCGGCCCCACGCTCGAGCCGGACATCCCGACATCCACCCCGCCGGATGCACCTGGGGTTGATGGCTCCTGGTGCGCGCCCAGGCCGAGGCCTGCTCGGCCTCGGCCCGGACGTCCTGCGGCGGCGCAGCCCTCGTGGACAGCACCGCGCGCATATTATTCCGGCCCGGGGGGAAGAGTAAAGGGTGGTGTGAGCCTCGAATGCGGCCCCTTGGTGACGGGCGGAGAAAGCCCTCGCGAGGGGCGTCCCTCGAATGATCAGGGCTCGTTATGTGGAGGGTCGGGGCGGCGCCCCGGAGGGGGGAAGACGGCTCGGGCTACTGCGGGTTTAGGGTGTAGTCCGGATGCTCGAAGAGGTAGGACATGTTCCGGATCATGTCCAGGTTGATGACGTAGTTCTTCAGGTTCTCCCTGAATACGTACATGTTGTTGTAGGCGTCGATGTCCGTGGGATCCGCCTCGTACAGGGTCTGGTAGGTCTCGTACTCGCCGAGGATGGTATTGGCCTCGTCGAGCATTTCGGCGCCGATGGAGCCGGACATCATCACGTCCTGGCCCAGGCTGTCCTCGGAGACCTTCTCGTCCGGGTAGCGCACGGAGACGTAGGACTTGCGGGAGAAGGGATCCGTGAACTCCACCCTACAGGGCGGATCGGCAGGATCCGAGCAGAGCGGGAGGTGCTCGAAGTCCAGCCCCTCGACGTTGCCCTTGATGAAGATGCGGGACCTGTCCTGGAACTCCTGGCTGTAGTTCATGGGGAACATCGCCATGCCCCAGGTGGCGGCGAAGAGCTGGGTCGTGAAGGTGTCTCCCGGATCCACGTAGCCCTGGGGGGTGCCTCCCACGCTTGCGCAGGGAGCGAGCCCCAGGTTCGAGAAGTCCTTGTGCTCGATGAGAGCGACGTTGTCGGCGGACCAGCCGCAGAACACCGGCGCCTTCTTCTCCAGGCTCTGGGACTGGATGGAGGAGAAGAGCGTGTTTATCTGGTTCGGGAAGATTCGGGTGTAGTTGATGGTGTAGAGCCGTACGTCCTCCTGGGTGTCGCGCCCCATGAAGTTGTTGCTGGCCTCGGCCATCAGCTGGACCGCTATGGGCCGGTCGTAGAACTGCCCGATCCGGATCTTTCGCAGGTACCACTGGTAGCCGAAGTCGAAGTCCCAGGTGTCGTCCCAGAACTTGCCGTCCTGAAGCTCCACGTAGAAGCAGCCGTAGGTGTCGTTCTTGCAGGCGAGCTTCTCGTTCTCGCAGGTCGGGCTCGGATCCCCATCGCAGCGCCACTGGGGCTCGTCCGACCGGAACCAGTACTCCTCGCCGTTCATTCGCGTCCGCTTCTCGTAGAAGCCGGGCGCCGGCATGTTCATGACGCGGCCAAAGGTCTCGAGGCCCCTGTTCACGGCGATTGTGTAGGTTCCCCACCCGTCGCTCATGTCGGTGAAGAAGGTCTCGATCTGGTCGGGGTACCAGTAGCCCCAGTCGTGGAAGATGGACCAGTAGAGCACATAGTACTGCAGGTGGTTCTGCAGGAGCTCGAAGTACCGGCCCGCGATGCGGCCCTGGTAGGCCGAGTCGTCCCAGCCCCAGGAGTAGCGGTCCCGGCCGAAGTTGTTGAACACGTAGTTGTTCTCGTAGGCCTGGATCTGGTTCTCGTTGATCTCGTAGATGTCCGGCCCCTCGTCGAAGTAGTTGCACCCGAGGGAGCTGTTGCGGAACTCGTCGGAGCAGAACTTGTAGGGCACCATGATGCGGCGCTGGCTGCCGCCCGCCTTCTGCTCCACCGCGATGTCGGTCATCCACACGTTGCTGCCCCCCGACTCTCCCTCGACGATCCAGGGGATGGGCACCCAGTTGCGGTTCGCCTCGCTCGGATCAACCGCGCCCTCGGGGTTCACCTCCGGGTGGTAGTAGAGGTGGTGGTAGTCGAGCGCCACAGGGGGCTGCCCGCGGGACCCGTCCGGCAGCTTGCCCAGGTAGAACTGGATCGCGGTGGGCCATGAATAGGACCTGAAGTTCTGGATGAGGCCAATCTTGCCGAGATCCTCCACCTGGGTGAAGACCTGCTTGAACCCGCCGTAGGTGTGGATGATGGAGGCGTAGTCGTGGCGCCCCAGGCCCTGGAAGTCCGAGTTGAACTTGGAGCCGTAGTCCATGATGGAGGTGTACTGGTAGTCGGTGACGCGGCTCAGGTTCTCGAACTCGTTCCTGGGCTGCACTGCCCTCGGCGCGATGCGGGTGTGGGCCGGGTCGTTCTGCACGCGCTCGGTGCGGATTTTCCAGTACTCGTCGAAGTAGTTCATGGCGTCGAAGGTGCCCTTGAAGTTGTGCCTCAGACCCATGTTGTGGCCCATCTCGTGGATGGTCACGCCGTCGAAGATCCACTCGCGGAGCCTCTGCTTCACCCGCTGGCCGCACTCGGAGTCGTCGCTCCACCGGTTGGTCTGCTCGGCCTTGCTCTGCTTGCAGGCATCCACGCCGGGGCAGTTCCCCTCGCCGTCCCGCTCGGTGTCGGCGCAGCAGAGGGTGCAGACCACCTCGGTGGCCACGCCTATGACGGAGGGCTCGCTGATGGGCACCATCTCGGGATACATCACGCAGCCCTTCTTGGCGTAGTGCTGGTTCTTGATGTTGTTGATGGCCTTCAGGTAGCGGATGTTCCCCTTGGTGAGGGGGCTGATGCCCCGCCGCAGGTCAGAGCCCTTGGGCAGGTCGGCCCCGGTGACGGACTCGGGATCATAGCCCGCGGCCATGAGGGTATCGGCCTGGGAGATGAGCCACTGGGGCGTCATCATGAGGTCTTCCCAGTAGGAGTCCCGAAGCATATTCACCCTGGCGAGCTGGGGGTTGGTGCCGTTGCCGAGGGCCGAGGACCTCGTGATGCTGCCCAGGCGCTGCTTGCTCCAGTTCATCACCTCGGGGACGGACATGGTGTCCTTGCCAACCTGGGGTGTGCTGGAGGCGATGGCGCGGGTGTAGTCCTTGTTCATGGATCTATACATCCGCCTTACGTCGTCCTGGGTGTAGGTGCGGGACTCCCAGGAGCGCTTGTGGCGCTCGGGGATCGTGCCGCGGAGATCGGCGTTCGCCGGCCTGGGCTCCTCGTAGCTCCCCTGCTCCCAGGTGCGGCGCACGAACTCGGTCTGGTAGCGGGCCCAGAGGAAGTCGTCCCAGGGGAAGTTGGTGTCGGTCAGCATCCTGACGAGGTCTCTCGTGTACACGGCATAGGAGTCGAGGGCAGAGCCATAGATGTTGGCGATGGCGCTGATGGTCTCGCCGGTCAATGGATGGCCGAGGGGCGGGCCGTAGCCGAGGGGGGAGGACTGCTGGGGCGCGTCAACCCAGTTCACGTGGTTGTAGCGGATGTCCCCAAGGCGCACCTCGCGGCCGACGGGGCCGCACTCGGGCGGGTCGCCAGGCTGCACCACCGGGTTCTCGCAGAGCATCAGCATGGTGAAGCCCTGCTGGCTGAACTCGGGGCGGGCCGCGCAGGAGTTGAAGCCGGAGCTCTTCCACTCCTCGAAGTCTGCCTTGCTGCAGCCGGCGGCCAGCCACACCGTCATGTTGAAGACGTCGGCCCACTGGGCGGCGACGCCGCGCATGGCGGGGAGCAGGTCCTCGGGGAAGGTCTCGTTCAAGTAGTACACGATGGGCTTCAGGGCTTGGTCCCGCGGACGGAGGGCCAGCTTGTGCTCACCGTTCGGGTCCTCGCGGTACACGGGGGTGCCGTCAGAGACGTAGAAGCAGGGCTCCTTGCAGCCCGCGCCCTGACCATCGCAGCGGCAGTGCACCTCGTTGGGAGTGGACACGAGATCGGGCGGGAGATCCGCCGAGGAATAGACCAGGCTCGCCTTCAGGAAGACCTTGGAGCTCTCGTGGGCCTCCACGTCGGTGTAGCGGCAGGGCTCTCCCCCTCCGCTGCACTCGAAGGGCCGGCCGCCGGCGTGCAGCGCGGCGCGGGATACATCGTAGGCCTTTTCGAACCACTCCTTGTAGAGGTTGAAGCGGTTGGCGTACCAGGTGATGCCGCCCACGGTGACGGTGTAGTCCCTGCTGTAGGTCTTTCGCTCGGCCGCGAAGTAGCCGTAGTCGTCCTGCTCTTTCTGCGTGTACTCCCTGGGCTGGTACTCGTGATCCGGGTCGACCTTGGCAAAGGCGTGACGGACGATCACCTCGGTGGAGGTGCAGGACTGGGTGGACCCGTAGAAGTAGCAGTCCGGGATCTCGGCCCAGCCGTAGTAGCCGAACTCCCTCATCTCGGGGGTCACCAGGTTCTTGGTGGTGATACCGATGTAGGTAGCCTCACCCCGCTCGTTGCGCTCGATCTTGGGGGCGTGGGGGTGGTCGGGCTCGGTCTGGAAGTAGTTGATGGGATCCATGCGCACCACGCGCTCCCAGATCCAGTTCCAGTTGGACACGAGGTTGTTGGACCAGTCCACCCTTAGGAACTCGCGATCGTACCAGGGACGCTCGGTGGTCTCCCTGATGACGTTCGTCTCCTCGCCGGTGGTGGCGTTGTAGTCGCGGATGATGTCGAAGTGGCTCACCGCCCATGCTCCGATGGGCTCTCCCTTGAAGGCCACGTCGTCGAGGGGGTTGTGCTCCGCCTCGGTGCCGCGGATGCGGTCGTAGGCGAGCCGGGCATAGAGGACCTTCTCCTGAATGTCCCACTTGATGATGGTGACGTCCATGGACGTCTCGCCGATGAAGGTCACCGACGATCCGAAGCCGATGTCCACCACCGTTGGGGCGTAGTACCAGAGCCCCGTCAAGTCCCTCTTAGCGAGGATGTTCGGTTGGACGTAGCTCCTCGGCTCACGCTCCTTGGCGCAGCCAGACGCCACGGCCACTGCCGCCAAAGCGGCTAGGACGACCTTCATCTTGCCCGACATGTTGGTTCTTCCTCCAGTTGCAAAAAGGCTAGCCATGTTGTGCTCTCGAGCCTCGTGGTTGATTCTTCTCTTCATCAATAACTGCGGCGTTCTCTCCAAGCTCACTTGGTGAGCGTCTTGTAGAGCGCGTCCGGGCTGAATGTCGCGGTGAGCATCACCGCGGAGTATCCGTTTCGGTTGAGCACGAAGAAGGGCTGCTGGATCTCCTCCGAGCTCGGCTTCCGCTGCGGCGCCTGGGTCGCCAGGGTGAGCATCAGGCTCAGGTAGGAGAGCGGCTGGTAGGCCAGGGAGGCCGAGAAGCCGTGCATCTCCCGCTCACCGCGAGAGTTGTAGCCCGGGATCCAGTCCCGCGACTGATCGCAGAGGTCGATGATGGCGCCAGGATCCGAGGGATCATAGTTGTAGAGGCAGTTGTCATTCAGCTTGTGGACCTTGTAGCCCAACATGCTGTAGCCCAGGCTGAGCTTCCATCCCTTGTAGAAGCCGTAGGACAGGGAGAAGTCGTTGGAGTAGGCATAGACCGGGTTCATGGTGGTCACCTGGTTCGCCAGGGTGCTGTCCACGGGCACGTCCCCATAGGTCGTGAACTCCGGCTCCTCGAGGAGCTCGATCTGGCCCGTCTCGTAGCGGTGGAAGAAGCCGGTGAAACCAAAGTTGTAGCCGATGGTGAGGTCCTGCTTCACCTTCCCCCCGATCTTCCACTTGAAGGTGCGGGAGAGCCCGATGGCGCCGGTGAGGGCCAGGTTCAGGGTGGCGTTCTGGCTCCGCTTGGAGGAGGGGAACATGAGCCTGATGAGCCCGTCGAAGGCGATCTCCGCCTTGGGGATCTTGAAGAGCTCCGGGTGGGCGAGGGTGAGCATGAGATCCGAGACGCGCGCTGTCCGGCCCCCCCCCTGCTGGGTTCGCGGCACGTCCTTGTAGCCTTCCTTGGTCAGGAAGTAGCCGCGGTCGCCTATCGGGATCTGGTCCGCCAGGGCGAATCGGTAGCTCGGATCCACGTAGGCCGTCCGGTAGAAGGGGCTATAGCCGACCGGCTCGTGGCTCACGTCCATCCGGGCAGAAAGGCCCAGCTTGCTCGACCAGGAGCCCTTGGGAGCGAAGATCTTGCCCACGGC
>JAVEWA010000833.1:0-2574 GCA_034004785.1 Polyangia bacterium | reverse complement strand
ATGCCTTCGCTGATCCGAACCCTGGAGGAGAAGTCCCTGAACCTTGACGCTCAGCAGGAGGCAGCGTAGGTGTTGATCCACTCGCCGCCGCTACGCGGCAAGTTCAACAGCGCGCGGGGCAACCCCAGGGTTCCGGAAGGAGTAGTTACAATCATCCTAAAACCATGCTATTCCCTCTGTCGTTGATGCAAAAATGCAATCCGCCAGGGGGCGACGATGCCCAATATGCTGTTTTGATTGTTTAAACACGCGGCGTTGCCCACGAGGCGCAGAGATGACCACAAGAGCTTCGATGGGCAGCGCCCTGGAGTAATAACGATGCCCAGGAGGATAGTAGTGACATCAAATCGCACTCAGCAGGCCCTGGTGGAGTTCATGATCGAGAAGCTCGGCGGCAAGGACTCTGTGTACAAGGAGTTCTATGGCCTGCGTATCCACGAGCTGGCGAGCCAAGGCGCGTCCCTTGAGGACCTGCACAAGGAGGCGCGGGATGGCGGCTGGCACGAGGAGCTCGCGAACATGAGGCTCAAGCTCCTCGGCAGCGCCATCACCGGCAAGCTCTGGGCCGACCGGAGCGAGCCTTCCAAGTCAGGCGACCAGGAGAGCGCCACGAAGCGCCTCTCGGCCGAAGAGGTAGCCGACATCCACGACCGGATCCTGACCTTCCTGGAGACCAACCCATGGTCTGCCAAGCCCGCCATCGCCAAGGGGGTCAGCGTGCCGGGCCGCAAGATCTCGGCTCGCCTCAGGGCGCTCAGGCTCGAGAAGAAGATCCAGTCCAGCGGAGAGAAGGCCTCGATGCGCTACGCGCTCGCGAGCGAGCGGAGCAAGCCGCGGGTGTAGGCGAAGGCTCCCGAGCGAGCCCCTGCCCGATCAGGCACGCGGGCCATCATTCCCGGCCAGAGCCCGTGGATGCCCTACCTGCAAAGCACTAGCAGGGGATCATCGAACCCGTGGCACTTGAGACAGGAGCGCTGGTTCTTTCTCAGGAGCGTCCGGCAGCGCCTGGAGTGACGGAAGCCCGGACCGTGCGGGCTTCGGCCGAGCCCTCCAACCCTCTTTCGGGCGTGACAGCGCAGACAGTCGGACTCCCGGTGGCAGCTCGCGCAGCTAGAGACGTTCCGGCGGGCCCCCACGGCGTGCCGGTTCTGGGCCGCTCCGCCTCCGGCGCTCGAGGCCCATCTCTCGCCGTGGAAACGTTTTATTCCAGGGACTCCGAAGGGGCTCTGGGCGCTCGTCGGGCTGAGCCCGACCCGGCGGTGGCAGCTCGCGCAGAACCTCTGGCGAGTGTGGCAGCTCTGGCACTTCTGCCGGTTGGCCCTGGCTTCCCTGCCGTGGAGCAACGTCCAGTTGCCAAGGTGGATCGACGCTGGACGGCGTACTCCGCCATGGCAGCGCAGGCACTGGTCCTGGCGATGACAGGCCTCGCAGTCGGTCCGGTGAGCGCGAGCGGCCACGCGGTGATCTCGGGAAAACGACGGGCCGTGCTGGAGGTGGGGGAGCGCCGCTCCGGGCCTGAGGTCCCCGTCCGGGAAGCGCGCCCTGATGCGCCCGCCCGGCTCCCGCTCGTGGCAGGTCACGCAGCGGGCCGAGGCGTAGCGGAGGGCGGCCTCGCCGCCGCCCTTGGAAGGCGCCGCCCCACCGCCGCCTGGCCCGGCGCCTCCCAGCGCCTTGGAGCCCCGGTGACAGACCAGGCAGTCCTTCATCCTAGGCAGGTGCAGGCCGTCTGCCACGCCTCCCCTGGAGGCCCGCTCCACGCCCGGGTGACATCCTAGACAGGTGGCTCCCTTGTCCAGGTGGAGCCTGTGGCTGAAGCGGAAACGAGGCGCCCTCCAAGAGACGGGCTCGGGAAACGCCTTCGGGTTGAAGGCGGTGTGACACTTGCGGCACTTGGACAGGTCCCTCATCCCCGGGCTACCGTGCCCCTTTGGAACCCTGGCCTCCTCGTGGCAACCGACGCAATCCTTCATGCCGGGCAGCAGGAGATCCGAGGAGGCGGTTGAGGTGGTGGCCTTGACGTGACAGGTCGCGCAGGGGAACTCGGAGCCCGAGTGCTTGGCGTGCGAGAACCGCAGCGGCAGGACGGGCCGTGGCGACACGAGCTCCCCGGGCAAGAGCTTGGCCGGGGTCCCAGGGGGAGATGCGTCGAGCCTGGGCTGACGCCCGAGGAGCGCCACGCCGAGACCGAGGAGGATGAGACAGCCGAACACACGGCCGCCGAGGACGGCCGCCGAAAACGAACGCCCCGGCCCGCTCCCCGGGACCCGGCCCATCAGCTCCTCCTGGCCATCGCGCAATCGCTCCAGCTTCACGGCAGCACCACCCCTGCGGGGCAATATCCCGCCGTGCAGAATGAGAGGTCGAGAAGCGCGAGGAGCCTGAGATCGGCCTGGGTGTGAGTTCCAATGTTGTCCTCGAGGAGGACGTGCAGAGCTATCTGGCGAGCCAAGCTCAGGCGCGCTCCCAGGGTCAGCCCGGTGGTGGTGCCCCGCGGGGTCAGACCCAGATCATCTCGCCAGTGGGCTAGCACCAGCCGCCCCTCGAGATCCAGCCACCCCGGAACGATCCGGACCC
>JAVEWA010000832.1:0-2575 GCA_034004785.1 Polyangia bacterium | reverse complement strand
GGAGACGCGCCCGCGGCCCTTCGGGCGGTGGAGCAGATCCTCGCCCTCAAGTGCGTCGAGGGGAAGCACCCGGAGGTGCAGGAGGCGGTGCTCGACGCCTACGGCCGCCTCGGGCGGCTCCACCTGAAGCTCGGGCAGCTCGATCAGGCTGCGGAGCGGGTGGCGCAGGGGCTCCGGCGCCCGGGGCCACCTAGCTTCTTCCGCGCAAACCTCCACATGGTGGAGGGAGACCTGCTGGACGCCAGGGCCGAGGCCGAGGACGGCGCCGGCCGCAAGGAGTCCGCCGACGGGCTCAGGCGAAAGGCCATCGAGGCCTTCGACAGGTCCGCCAAGATGAACATGGACCTCCTCGGGGAGCTGGTGAAGTGAGCCCAAGAGCCTGCATCAGCCATGTCCGGGCCATCCTTCGAGGAGCCCTTCCCTTCGCCATCCGGCCGTCCGCTCGAGGAGCCCTTCCCTTCGCCATCCGGCCGTCCGCTCGAAGAGCCCTGGCTCTCGCCATCTGGGCGCCAGTTATTGCTTGCGCGCTCGCTGGCTGCGCCGCTGCCCCGCGGCATGGGAGCCCGGCCTATGGCCAGCACCAAGCAGAGTCCGAGCTGGCCGAGCCGCGCACCATCGAGGAGTGGGAGGCGAGCCAGCGCTGGCACTCTGGAGCCCTGGCGGATCTCGCCGGAGTCGGGCAAAGGGTGCATGAGAGCGAGAGCCGGCGCCCAGGGCGCAGGCTACGCCATCTCGCCGCGGATGATCGGCCCGATTCGGAAGGCCAGGCTCCCTCCACGCCCTCAGGAAGAGACTGGCGCCGCCCGGCCCCGGGCACGACGCCTGGTCCGGAGCCGGCCTCTCCCTCCCAGCCGGCGCCTTCGGCCCGAGCGGAGCGGCTCGGCTCCCGCGACCAGGCCAAGAAGGAGTCTTCCCTCCGCTGCCAGCGGATCTGCCGCCACGTGCAGGCCATCTGCCTGGCGGGGAGCCGCATCTGCCGCATAGCGGGCAGCCTGGGGGAAGCCTCGGCCAGGGAGGCCTGCACGCGGGGCGAGGCGCGCTGCGCCGAGGCCCGGGGCCTCGCCGGGAGGCTCTGCCCGAGCTGCCCCGAGGCCCGCGAGGGGCGCCGCTCGCGGCCCTGGCGGAGGTGGAGCGCGCTCGCCTCTTCCCGCTGGTCCTGCCTCGATTGAGTCGGCTCGGAGTGTCTCTTTGGACTTCCAGATCCGGACAGAATCCCTGAACTGTTGGGACCGGACAGAATCGCTGACCGTTGACACCGCGTTCTCCCCGTCTTGACCCTTCCACCGGCTCCCTAGTACCATGCGCCCTGCCGCCCAAGGACCGCCCAACCCCGGACGGGGCCCAGGCCGGCAGGGGAGACATCCAGATGGCAGAGCGCAGCGAGATCCTGGACAAGAAGGTCGCCTACTCGGGAGAGGGCATCTCCGTAAAGAGCCTCGAAGACTCCATCGGCGGGGCCCGCGAGCGCCAGAACTCGAAGGTTTCAGAGCTCAAGACCCTCAGGGAGAGGAACCAGCAGCTCCAGAAGACCCTCACCGACGAGGTGAAGAAGCTCCGCAAGCTCTCGGACTACGTCTCAGGCGGCAAGCTGAAGGGGGGCTTCAAGGCGAACTTCAAGGAGCTCCTCTCCTACATCCCGGGGCTCCGCCGCCTCTCCATCACCAAGAGATCCATCGAGGAGCTCCTCAGGCAGCAGTACGAGATCAGCTCCCTCAGGGTGAAGGAGGCCGCCGAGTTCGCCGACCGGCTCAAGCAGGCCCAGGCGGATCTCTACCAGGAGATCCAGCGGCTGAACGAGAAGATCGTGGAGTCGGCCAAGAACGAAGAGGTTGCGGCCGCCTACGTGCTGGAGCTGAACCGCCTGAAGGAGGAGCTCCAGGCCGAGCAGGCCTCCCACGAGGCCGGCTCCGCCCAGGCCCGGGGCATGCAGGCCGACATCGACATGGCTCGCCAGCGCCTGTCGGAGCACTCGACCCTGCTCCAGCTCTACCACACCGCTGAAGATCGCCTGGCCCGGCTGAAGGAGAACACCCACATGCTGGCCGAGACCATGGGCAACCTCTACAGCGACATCACCCAGTACGTGACCGCGGCCAGCGAGAAGCTGGATCTCGTCTCCGGGCAGATCCAGGCCATCGGCACGGCGGCGGACGCCTCGGTGGTCATGCTCGAGATGAAGCGGAGCCTGGACGTGCTCACCGAGAGCATGAACCAGACCACGCAGTTCGTGTCGGAGACCCAGGCCTACTTCCGCCAGAACCTGGACACGCTCATGCAGGAGCTGGAGCTCTACGACGACCAGACCCGCGCGGTGATGGAGAAGAACCTCGCGACCTCGAGAGCCATCGAGGAGGAGCGGATCGCCGCAGCCCTGGCGGTGGCCCGCGCCCGCACGGGCGCCGAGGGCGCTCCCTCTCCTGCCGCGCCCTAGCGAGTTCCCATCGTCGCAAAGGATCCCATGCCGTCTGTCCCATCTCCCTCAGGCGCTGCTTCGACGGGCGGACCGGGCGCCGGCTCGAGGGGCGCGCAGGGCGACAGGTCGGGCGCCGCGCCCCCCGGAGGACCGCCCTCCATC